>CAZEQF010000172.1:0-8590 GCA_964514315.1 uncultured Singulisphaera sp.
ACGCCATTGCGCTCCGGATCCTCGACGCGAAGTCGCTCGACGAGGTCTTCGGCAGCTGATCGCGAGGGTGGGGGATGGCCCGTTCTCGGCCCGGTTCTGCCGATCCTCATCCTTCGCACCGCATCTCGCCGCGTCGCCGCGACCCCGTCCGTCCCCCGTCGTTGATCCTCCGGCTTGGTCGGCCTATCGTTCGCCCCCCTTTCTCCGGCCCGAACCGCTCCACCGCCCCTCGTGCGCAAGACCATCTCGATCGCCGACTTCGTTGTTGGCGGCGACACGTTCGCCGTCATGGCGGGGCCGTGCGCGGTGGAGTCCGAGGCGCAGCTGTTCGCGTCGGCGGACGCCGTTGCTGCGGCCGGGGCAACGCTGCTGCGCGGCGGGGCCTACAAGCCGCGGACTTCGCCCAAGTCCTTCCAGGGGCTCGGTCGCCCGGGGCTCGAACTGCTCTCGCGCGCGTCGCGGCGGACCGGTTTGCCGGTGGTGACCGAAGTGCTCGACCCGCGCGACGTCGAGGCGGTTGCCGAGCATGCGGCGGTGCTGCAGATCGGCGCGCGCAACATGCAGAACTTCCCGCTGTTGCGCGAAGTGGGCCGCCAGCGCCTGCCGGTGCTGCTGAAGCGCGGGCCCGCCGCCACGGTCGAAGAGTTGCTCTACGCCGCGCAATACGTGACCAACGAGGGCAACGGCAACGTGATCCTCTGCGAGCGCGGCATTCGCAGCTTCGACCCGTCGACGCGCTACGTGCTCGACCTCGCGATCGTGCCGGTGCTGCGTGAGCGCACCGACCTGCCGATCGTCGTCGACCCGAGCCACGGCACGGGTCGTTCGTCTCTCGTGCGGCCGATGGTCCTCGCGGCCGCCGCCGCCGGCGCGGATGGCGTGATCGTCGAAGTGCACGCCGATCCGCAGAAGGCTCTCTGCGACGGAGCGCAGGCGCTGCTGCCCGCGGATTTCGCGCAAATGATGGTCGACCTGCGGCGGCTGTTGCCGATGCTGGGCCGCCGTCTCGTGCGACCCGGCGCCGCCGGCCACGCGACGCCCGCCCCGGGAACGATTTCCGACGAGTTCATCGCGCCATGACGCACAAGAGCCGCAAGCCGTACATCGCCGGCAACTGGAAGATGAATCTGGACCGTCCAAAGTGCTTGGACATGGTCAAGACCATCAAGAGCCGGCTCGGGGACGGCAACGACCGCGAAGTCGCTGTGTTCGCGCCTTCGATCTACCTCGCGGACGTGACCGCGGTCGCGCAGGGCTCGCCGCTCGGCGTCGGTGGCCAGAACCTGTGGTACGAAGAGAGCGGTGCGTTCACGGGCGAGGTCGCCGCGCGCATGCTTCGCGAAGTCGGCGCCGACCGCGTGCTGGTCGGGCACAGCGAGCGTCGGCACGTGTTCCACGAGCCGGACGAGTGGATGGGCCGCAAGGTCCGCGCTGCGCTCGACCGCGACCTGCTGCCGATCTACTGCGTCGGCGAGACGATCGAGGAGCGCCGCGGCAACCGCACGGACCGCGTCATCAAGCGCCAGCTCGAGGCAGGCTTCGAGAAGGTGCGTCCCGAGGACAGCCACCGCATCACGGTCGCCTACGAGCCCGTCTGGGCGATCGGCACCGGCGAGACCGCGACGGTCGAACAGGCCGCGGCGGTGCACAAGATGATCCGCAAGTGGATCGCCCAGCGCCTCGGCGACGAGGCGAGCCAGATCACGCGCGTGCTGTACGGCGGCAGCGTGAAGCCGGACAACGCCAAGCAACTCATGGCCGCAGACGACATCGACGGCCTCCTGGTCGGCGGCGCCAGCCTGCAGGCCGACACGTTCATTCCCATCATCGAATACGACGCGCGATGAGCATCGCACTGCACTACATCTCCTGGGTCCTGTTCTTCCTTTCCTCCGTCCTGCTGACGATTGTCATCCTGCTGCAGGAAGGCAAGGGCGGCGGCCTCGCGGAGGCTTTCGGCGGCGTCGGCGCCGAGACGTTCGGCGTGAAGAGCGGCGGCATCAACCGCGTCACCATGACGCTGGCCGTCGTGTTCTGCGCGTCTGCGTTGGTCATCAACGCGACGTGGAACGTCTGATTCGCTGAGGGCCGCGCGGCCGCGCGCCGCGCGCCTTCCCTGGACGAGTCCTCGTGACCGCGGCGACCTTCAGCATGACCGGGACCGGCGCGGCAGCCGGAGTCACCGAAGCGGGCCCGCTGCGCATCGAGCTGCGGTCGGTCAACGGCCGCGCGCTGCAAGTGAAGCAGCGTCTGTGTCGCGAAGTGTCCGGCCTCGAGTCCGTGTTCGAGGACGAGATCCGCGGCAAGGTGGTTCGCGGCAGCGTCACGCTCTCCGTCGACCGCAGCGTTCCTGGCAAGGCGTTGCCCGACCGTGCGCGGCTCGCGCAGATGGTCGCGGACATGCGTTCGCTCGCGCGCGAGATCGGCGTGTCCGATGCGCTCACGTTGCGCGACGTGCTCGACCTCGCGGGCGACGCGCCGACGTCCGTGGATCGCGAGAACTGTCCAATGGTGCTCGCGCTGCTGCGCGCCGCCGTCGTCGACCTGCAGGCGCACCGCGCGCAGGGCGGAAGCGACACCGTGGCCGCGATGCTCGCGGACCTCGACGCGATGGATCGTCTGCGCGAAGAGGCGGTTCGCCGCGCGCCGGCGATCGTCGACGACCATCGGCAGAAGTTGCTCACGCGCTTGCGCGAGTTCGTCGCGTCGCACGGCCTGGACCTCGACGAAGGCGCGCTTGTGCGCGAAGTCGGGATGTTCGCGGAGCGCGTGGATGTGCAAGAAGAACTGCAGCGCCTCGGCGCGCACTTGCGCGAGACGCGCGGCGTGCTGACGGCGGGCGGCGCCGTGGGCCGCAAGGTCGAGTTCTTGCTGCAGGAAGTCCTGCGCGAGACCAACACGCTCGGATCCAAGTCGCCGGACGTGGCGATGGCGCACTGCGTCGTCGCGATGAAGTCGGCGATCGACAGGCTCAAGGAACAGGCGGCGAACCTCGAATGATCGGGAAGCTGGTGGTGATCTCCGGGCCCTCGGGCGCAGGCAAGACCTCGGTCTGTCGCGCGCTCAAGCAGTTGCCCGGCGTCGAGTTCTCGGTGTCCGCCACGACGCGTGCGCCGCGCACCGGCGAGCAGGCTGGCGTCGACTACCACTTCCTCGCGCGCGAGGAGTTCGAGCGCCGCGCGCAGCAAGGCGACTTCCTCGAGTGGGCGTCCTACAACGGCAACTTCTACGGGACGCCGCGTTGGCCCATGGACGAAGCGATCCGCGCGGGCCGCACGTTCTTGCTCGAGATCGAGGTCGCGGGCACGCGGCAACTGCGCGAGAAGCGCGTGCCGGGCATCTATCTGTTCATCGCGCCGCCGAGCATCGAAGAGCTGAAGAACCGGCTCGTGCGTCGCGGCACCAACACCGAACAGGACATCGACTCGCGCGTGCGCATCGCGCGCGAAGAGATCGAGGCTGCGCAGCAGATCGTCGCGGGCCGTCCGCTCTACGACCACACGATCGCCAACATCGACCTGGAGCAGACGATCGCACGCGTTGCGTCGTTGATCGGGGTCGCGCGGTGACCACGCCGCGCGAGGTGTTGCTCGGCGTCGGCGGCGGCATCGCCGCCTACAAGATGGCCTACGTCGCGAGCCGCCTCGTGCAGAACGGGTTCTCCGTGCGCGTGGCGATGAGTCCTCGCGCGGTCGAGTACATCGGCGCGCTGACGTTCGAAGGCCTCACGGGCAAGAAGGCGATCCTCTCGTCGACGCAGATCGACCCGGATGGATCGGCGCCGCACATCGCTGCTGCGCGCGTCGCGAACTGCTACGCGATCGCTCCGGCGACCGCAGACCTCCTCGCGCGGCTCGCGGCCGGCGCGGCGGACTGCCCCGTCACGTTGCTCGCGCTGACGTGCCGCTGCCCGATCCTCGTCTGCCCCGCGATGAACGACTCGATGTGGCTCCATCCCGCGGTGCAGCAGAACGTCGAGCGCCTGCGCGCGCGCGGCATCCGCGTGCTCGGTCCGGTGACGGGCCATCTCGCGGAGGGCTACGACGCGATCGGCCGCATGGTCGAACCCGACGCGATCTGCGCCGAGATCCAGCAGCTCTGCGCGGTGCGTTCGTGACGCTGCGCGCGTTCTGCATCCGCGGCGAACTCGCCGCCGAGGCGTTGGAACTGTTGCACGTGCTCGCCGACGTGCGCGGCGCGGTTGAGGAAGATGGCGCGGTGACGGTCTGGCTCGACGGCGCGATGCCGGAGCTCGCGCTCTCGGGTCTCGCGATCGAGGAGCTGTCGAGCGACGTCGCGAACGGCAGCGCCACCGGCCTCGAGAACGATCGGCCGATCCTCGTCGCGCCTGATTTGCTCGTGCGGCCGCCGTGGGTCGATCGGCCTGCTGCGTTTCATGGGATCGAACTCGTGGTGCCGCGTGGCATGGCGTTCGGCAGCGGCGAGCACGACAGCACGCAAGCAGCGTTGCTCGCGTTGCACGCTGCGTGGAACGGCCCCGCGAGCTTCGCGGACGTCGGGACCGGCTCCGGCATCCTCGCGCTCTACGCGCACGCCCGCGGCTGCCGTCGCATCGAAGCATGCGACGTCGAAGGCCCCGCGGTCGAGGCTGCGCGTGAGTTGATCCCAGGCTCGGAAGTCACGCTCGGCGGGCCGGAGACGATGCCGTGGCGCGCCGACTTCGTGATCGCGAACCTCACGGGAGCCGAGCAACATGCTGCGCTCGACGGCATCCTCGATCGTTGGACGCAGAAGGCGCCGCTCGTGCTCTCGGGCATGCGGGTGCACGAAGTCGATGGCATCGCGCAGCGGTTGCCGCGCGATGCTGCGCGGCTCACGCGTGGCGCGTTCACTGCGCTGACGGTCCTGCCTTCGGCTTGAGGTAGACGTCGAAGCGGACTCGTTCGCCGTCGATCGAGAACGACGGGTTCTGGCGCAGCGGTTGTTCGTGCGGATGGCGCTTCACGACGACGCGCTCGCGCGCGGCGGCGAACGCGCGGTGCACGAGCACGTCGAGCGATCCCGGCATGCCTGCGAGAAGGCGGCACACCTGCATCTCCTTCTTCACCTGCGCGCGGCCCTGCGTCGGGAACATCGGGTCGAGCAGCACGACGTCGAATGCGTCGTCGCCGATGGCCTCGAGCGCGCGCTCGGCGTCGTCGTGCACCGTCGCAATGCGATCGGTGAACGGAGCCCGCTCCGCCGCCTCTTCGAGCAGCAGCGCGAGCGGCGCGATGCGTTCGCATGCGGTGACGTGGCATCCGAGCTTCGCGAGCAGGAATGCGTCACGGCCCAGCCCTGCGGTTGCGTCGAACACCGAAGGCGGTTGTTCGCGGCGATGCAGCGACACGGCGCGTGCGAGCGGTTGTGTCTTGCTCGCGGTCTGCAGCCTTCTGCCGAGATCGCCGTCGTCGAAGTCGATGTGCACGCAGAGCGGAGGCTCCACGTTGCTCGGTGTGCGCAGCTCGAGCCGCGCTTCGTCGTTGCGCGACAAGGACCAAGAGGAGCGGGGAACTTCGTCGACGACTTCGATCGCGAAGCGAGCGCACCGTGCCGCATCGTCCGTGCTGCACGGCGACACGAACACGGCGCGGACCGAATCCGTCGTTCTTTCGTCAGGTTGCCTGGATTCGTGACGCTTCGATGACATCGAGGATTCCGCGCAACCTATCAGGCGCGCCGCATTCGTGCTGCGTGTCGGCGGCGTCTCGTTTTGAAAAGCGGTGCTAACCTTTCGCACCGACGGCGTTGGTTGCCATCGCACCGAACGCCGCTTCCTCCGCTCTATCTTCCCCACCACCTCCTGTTATGCGTCGTCTGCACCTCAAGCTGTTCTACCTCCGCACCCGCGTCAAGCGTGAGCCGCAGGGCGTCACCGCGAAGATCCTCGGCGTGCGTCCGGCGACCATGTCGCATCTGGAGCAGGGCCGTTCGCTGCCCACGCTGCCGATGCTGCTCGCCCTCTGCAAGCACTACGACGTCGTCCCGACCTATCTCCTGGACGACGATCGTCCGATCGAGCCCGGCCTCCGTGATCGTTGGACCGAACGCGCGAACCTGCTCACGCGCGGCAACTGGCTCGAAGTCCCGGAAGGCTCGTGGGTGACCACGAACGACGGCATCAAGCTCTGCCCGGTCCTGCAAGGCGCGCGGTTCTACGATGCGGTTGCGCAAGCGCAGCGCATGACGTGCGCGAACGGCGACCAGGCCCGTCAACTCGAGGAGTCGATCCAGTCGGCTCGTCGTGACACGGACAAGGACCTCGAAGAGCGGTTGAAGCGCGAGCTGATGGGCCAGCGCAAGCCGCGCTCGAAGGCGCAGCGCATCGCGGCTCCGGCCGCGCGTCCGTCGCTCAACCAGGCCGCGCAGGCCTGATCCGCGAGCCGCTCAGCGATTCTCGTTCGCGAGCGGCCAGGCGGGGCCGGCCCGGTAGACGAGGTCGGCCCCGAACGGGGCCTTGCGCGCAATCGTGTCCTCGATGCGCTGCACGAGGCCCTGGATGCCGTTGTGGTCCGGCGCGTCTGGAGAACACCAGAGGTGGCCGTGTCGCAGCAGCGTCGTGAGAAAGCGCTTCCGCAGCTCCGGCTGGTCGTCGCGAAGCGCGAGTCGCAGCGTTGGCGTGAGCTCCTCGATCGGCGTGGCGAACGCGACGCCAGGCGTTCCGTAGATCGCGCGCCCGAGATGCAGCAGGGGCGTGCCTGCGAGCAGCGCGATGCCGGCGAGCGGCGCATTCACGGTCACGACAGCGGCTGCAGCCATGCACGCTGCGGCGGTCGCGTGGGCGAGTTCGAGGCGCACGTCGTCGAGCTCGCGCAGTTGCTGCAGCTCGCGCTCGCCGAGCCCTTCCCGCGGCAGCACGGCAACGACTTCGGCGTGGCGGTCGATCGCGGCGGATGCGCGTTGCGCTGCGCGCACGAGCTGCGCCGGCGTCGGCGGCTCGTCGGCGTCGAGACGCATGCGCGCATCGTCGTGTGACTGCAGCAGCACGGTGGTGAACGGCGCCTTCGGGAGCTCGATGGCCGCGGCCGGATGCGCGGCGCGCAGTCGGGCTTCGCGCCACGCGGAGAGCCCGCGCCAGAATCCTGGGCCCGTGCCTTCGGACCTGCCGCTCCATGCGGCGAGCGCGCGCGCCAGCGCGGCCGGTGCGCGCACTTCGTGGCGCGGCAGCGGGTGCGGAGCGTTCTTGCCGGCGATGCTCGCCAACGAGGATCGGAGGAAGTCGGCGTCGACGGGCGACGAGCGATAGTCCCACGCGTTGCGGCGCGCGGCGGCGGCATCGCCGTCGAGGCCGCTCGGGTCCGTCTGCATCGTGCCCGGCAGGATGCCGTCGCCGGTCCACAGCACGGGGATGCCTGCTTCGCGCGCGACGAACTGCACGAGCGCGTGGGCTCCGGTCCGAGTCTGGTGGAACAGCACGAGGTCGGGCCGATCGCGTTCGAACCGATCCAGCAATGCGGTCGCGAGTCGGCGCAGTCGCAACTCGGCCTGCCTCGCCGCGCCCGAGTCGACGTCGTGGCCTCCGCGCCGCCGTTCGATCTCGGCGAACTCCGCGAACGGAATGCGCGCGATGCGCGGGTCACGCGGGTCGGCGTTGTGCGGCGCCGCGAACGAGGCTGCGTGGCCCTGGGCGCACCAGAACGCGTGGTCGGCTGCGTCGAGGGACAGGACCTCGGTCCGGTGGCCACGCGCGGTGAGTTCGCGGAAGCACCGGTCCACCAGATGGAACCGGTCGATGGCTGGCGCTGCTGCTACGACGTGGCTCATCCCGTTCCAGGCAGGATCGGCATCGGCGGCAGCGCGACCGGAGGCGGTGCGGTCGTGCGCACCATGCGCCCTTCCCATGGGGCGATCCCGGCATGGCGGGAAAAGACGGGGAGCGACGAGGCTTGCATCCAGCGGCCGATGCGCCGATAGATGCATATTCAACCAAGTAGTAGAACATGAACCGCAGCCTCCTCGCCCCGCTCCTCCTCGCCGCCGCCGGCTCCTTCGCCGCAGCTGCGCCGCTCTCCGCGCAGGCCCCACAAGACGCAGAACGCGCCACGCACACGGACACGGCGTCGACGCCGCAGGTGAGCTTCGAAGACCGCCGCGACGGCGTGATCGTGCGCCAATACCAGCTCGGCTGCCTGTCGCATCTCAGCTACCTCGTCGTCGTGGACGGCGAGGCCGCTGTCATCGACCCGCAGCGCGACGTGGGGCACTACCTGGAGGACGCGAAGAAGCTCGGCGGCAAGCTCCGCTACGTGCTGCTCACGCACCCGCACGCGGACTTCGTCGCTGGGCATCTGGAGCTCGCAGGCCTTGCCGGGGCCGAGGTGCTCATCAGCGAACTCGCCCATGCGGAGTTCGCGCATCGGTCGCTTGCTGACAATGCAACGGTCGCGCTCGGCCGCGCCTCGATCGTGCACTGGGCCACGCCGGGCCACACGCCGGATGCGAGCACGTTCTTGCTCGGCTTGCCGGGCCAGTCGGAGCCGTCCTACGCGTTCACGGGCGACACGTTGTTCGTCGGCAGCATCGGCAGGCCTGACCTGCTCGACAAGCCGCCGGCGGAGCTCGCGTCGCAGTCGTTCGACAGCATCCAGCG
>CAZEQF010000173.1:0-8522 GCA_964514315.1 uncultured Singulisphaera sp.
GACACGAGCACGTGGTTCGTCGGCACGGCGGGCGGCGGCGTGTTCCGCACACAGAACGCGGGCACGACGTGGAGCAACGTGTCGGGCTCGTTCGGCACGGTCTCGATCGGCGATGTCGCAGTCGCGCCGAGCGACAGCAAGATCGTCTGGGTCGGCACCGGCGAAGAGAACGCGCGCAACTCCGTGCAATGGGGCGACGGCGTCTACAAGTCGACCGACGGCGGCGACACGTGGGCGCACATGGGACTGCGCGAGACGTTCCAGATCGGCCACGTCGAAGTGCACCCTACCAATCCCGACATCGTGTTCGTCGCGGCGCTCGGCAGGCTCTGGGGCGAGAACGAGGAGCGCGGCGTCTACCGCACGAAGGATGGCGGCGCGACGTGGGAGAAGACGCTGTTCGTCGATGCGCGCACCGGCGCGATGGACGTGCGCGTCGACCCGAAGAACCCCGACACGGTCTATGCGTGCACCTACGAACGCAGCCGCGATCGCTTCGACGGCAACGATCCGGCGGTCCGCTTCGGCGCAGGCTCCGGACTGTGGAAGTCGACGGACGGCGGCTCGACGTGGGCGCGCATGCAAGGCGGCGCGGCCACGGGCCTGCCGAGCTGCATGTGGGGCCGCAGCGGCATCGACGTCGCTCCCGACGGGGCCGTGCTGTTGATCGTCGAGACCGAACGCAGCGGCTGGGCCAAGGGCGACCGCAAGGACCGCGCGCAGGACGACGAGATCCCGGAAGAAGAGAAGCAGCAGCAACAACAGCGGCAGAACCGCCAACCGCGCCAGTCCGCGATCCTCGGCGTCGGCGGCGAAGGCGAGAGCGGCGGCGAAGCCACGCCAGGCGCGATCCTCGCCCAGATCACCGACGACGGTCCGGCGGCGAAGGCGGGACTTCGCGCGGGCGATCGCATCACGAAGGTCGACGACGAGGACGTGAAGACCTACACCGACCTCATCGAGATCGTGCGCGACTCGCGCGGCGGCCAGAAGGCGACGTTCACCTACGTGCGCGGAGAAGCGACCGCGACCATCGAGATCACCTACGGCACGCGCAACGCCGACACGCCGCTCGGCGGCGGCAACGGCCCCTACTCGGGACGCCTGTTCGGGCAGTCCGCGAACAAGCAGAAGTACCAAGGCGAGAACGGCTACGAGACCGGCGGCGTGTTCTCGTCCGGCGACGGCGGCACGACGTGGACGCGGCGCAACAGCCTCACGGAGCGACCGTTCTACTACTCGGTGATCCGCGTCGACCCGAGCGACAGCTCGTTCCTCTACGCGGTCGGCACGACGCTGTGGCAGAGCAAGGACGGCGGCGCGAAGTTCGAGGGCATCAACAAGGACATCCACGTCGACTTCCACGCGATGTGGATCGACCCGAAGGACGGCGCGCATCTGCTCGCGGGCTGCGACGGCGGCGTGAACGAGAGCTTCGACCGCGGCGCGTCGTGGCAGGTGCACCAGGGCTTCACCGCCGCGCAGTACTACGACATCACCGCGGACAACAGCGTCCCCTACAACGTGATCGGCGGCCTGCAGGACAACGGCACGTGGGTCGGCCCGTCGCGCACGCGCTGGCGCGAAGGCATCTCGTTCGCGGACTGGGTCACGATCTACGGCGGCGACGGCTTCGGCGCGCAGGCGGACCCGGTGGAGCCGTGGATCGTCTACGCGACGAGCCAGAACGGCGCGCTCGGCATGGTCGACATGCGCAACGGCGACCAGCAGCGCATCGCGCGGCAGACGCCCAAGCAAGGCGCCGCGAAGTTCAACTGGGACTCGCCGTTCACGTTGTCGCCGCACAACCGGCTCGTGCTGTGGAGCGCAGGCAACTACGTCTACCGCAGCGAGCGCTATGCGCACCTCGACAACCGCGCGGCGAACGAACAGTGGACGCCGATCAAGAACGGCAACGGCATGGCTGCGGCAGTCGTGTCGCCTTCGCTCGGCCTCACGGCCGAAGGCACCGCAACCGCGCTGTGCGAGTCGCCGCGCGTGCGCGAGATGCTCTACGTCGGCACCGACGACGGCGCACTGTGGCGCTCTGAGGTCGGCGGCGAGTGGACGCAGCTCCAGCAGAACCTGCCCGCGGTCCCCGGCCCGCGCTACGTCAGCGACCTCGCCGCGTCGTTCCACAAGGACGGCCGCGTCTACCTCACGCTCGACGGCCACCGCAGCGACGACATGCGCACCTACGTCTTCGTCTCCGAGGACAAGGGCGCGACGTGGACGTCGTTGGGCCTTGGCCTGCCGAGCTTCGAGCCCTGCTACACGATCGCCGAAGATCCGCGCAACGAGGACCTGCTGTTCCTCGGCACCGAGTTCTCGTGCTACGTCTCGCTCGACCGCGGCGAACATTGGTTCCCGCTCGGCAAAGACCTGCCGACCTGCGCGGTGCGCGACCTGTTCGTGCACGACCGCGACGCCGACCTGATCGCGGCGACGCACGGCCGCGGCGTGTTCGTCGTCGACATTGCGCCGCTGCGCGCGCTCGACGCGACCGCGAGCAAGGCGGCGATCCACCTGTTCCCTCCCGAGGACGCGATCCTGTGGCGCATGCGTTCGCGCGGGCTGTCGGGCAACCGCGGCTTCTTCGCGAAGAACCCGCCCTACGGCACGCCGATCCACCTGCATTGCAGCGAAGCGCCCGCCGAGAAGCCCGTCGTGACGATCCACGACGTGACCGGCAAGCAGGTCGCGAAGATCGAGGCCGAGGCTCGCGCAGGACTGCAGTCGCTGCACTGGGACGCGCGCGCGGACGGCAAGCTCGCGAAGCCCGGCGCCTACTCGGCGCGCATCACGGTCGGCAAGGACACGCAGATCCGCGCGTTCCGGTTGCTGCCCGACCCCGAGAGCCAATCGACCGAAGACGACGCAACCCGCCCAGCACCCGGCCGCACGCAGGAGGAACTCCGATGAACGCGCTCCGCCTCGCTTCCTTCCTCGTCGTGGCCGCGCCGCTGTGCGCGCAGGCCACCGACCTCGAGCACCTGCGCACGAACGTGCTGCAGCAGATGACGTGGCGCGAACTCGGCCCCGTCGCGTTCGGCGGCCGCATCGTCGACATCGAAGTCCATCCGAAGAACCCGAGCGTCTACTGGGTCGCGTCGGCGAGCGGCGGGCTGTTCCGCACCGACAACCGTGGGCTCACGTTCGCGCCGCAGTTCCAGGACGCCTATTCGATCTCGATCGGCGACCTCGCGGTGGCGCCCTCGAACGGCGACGTGCTCTACGTCGGCACGGGCGAGTGCAACAACCAGCGCAGCAGCTACTGGGGCAACGGCGTCCACAAGTCGACGGACGGCGGCAAGACCTGGACGCATGTCGGCCTCGCGGGCACCGAGCACATCGGCCGCGTCGTCGTGCATCCGACGAACCCCGACATCGTGTGGGTTGCAGCCCTTGGCGCGCTCTACACGGGCAACGACGAACGCGGGCTCTACCGCACGCAGGACGGCGGCGCGTCGTGGCAGCGCACGTTGGCCGTGTCCGCGGACACGGGCGTCGTCGATGTCGCGATCGATCCGACGAACCCCGACGTGGTGTTCGCCGCGAGCTACGAACGGCGTCGCCGCGCGTGGGACTTCCGCGAAGGCGGCCCGGGCTCGCGCCTCCACAAGTCGACGGACGGCGGGCTGACGTTCCAGAAGCTCGGCGGCGGCTTGCCCGAAGGCGACCTCGGCCGCATCGGCGTCGCCGTTGCGGGCAAGGACGGCAAGGTCGTCTATGCGACCATCGAGAACCTCAACCCCGACACCACGCCGCCCAAAGAAGAGCCGAAGGCAGTCGACGCCGGCGGCGACGCCGCGAAGAAGGACGGCGCGAGCAAGGACGCCGGAGACGCATGGCCCGACGCGGAGACGCAAGCCGATCCGCTCGCGTTCGCGCAGTGGCAGCAAGCGCGCGCCGAGACGTTGGCCGAGCAAGCGCAGGACCCGCAGGAGAAGCAGCGCGCGCCGCGTCGCAAGACGATCGGCGGCGAGGTCTGGCGCAGCGACGACGGCGGCGCGACCTGGAAGAAGCCGCACACGGGCCGCGTCGGCGGCGAGCCGCTCTACTACTACGGGCAGGTGCGCGTCGATCCGAGCGATGCGAACGTCGTCTACGTGCTCGGCGTGCCGGTGTTCCGTTCGACGGACGGCGGCGCGACCTGGACGCCGGGCAACGAACGCGGCCGCGGCAACAAGGCCTACCACGGCAACCTGCACGTCGACCACCACGCGCTGTGGATCGATCCGAAGGACGGTCGCCACGCGCTGCTCGGCAACGACGGCGGCCTCGCCGAGACGTTCGACTCCGGCGCGAACTGGGACCACATCGCGAGGCTGCCGATCGCGCAGTTCTACGCGGTCGCGGTCGACGACCGTCTCCCCTACCGCGTCTACGGCGGGCTGCAGGACAACGGCACGTGGGGCTTCCCCGTGCAGTCGCCGGGCGGCATCACCGCAGAATCTTCTTTCCGCATCGACGGCGGCGACGGGTTCTTCGTCGCGATCGATCCGAGCGACCAGGACGTCGTCTATTCGGAGAGCCAGTTCGGCGGAATGTCGCGCCAGAACCTGCGCACCGGCGAACGCGCGGGCATCAAGCCGTCGGCCGAGAAAGGCCAGCAGCCGCTGCGCTTCAACTGGATGACGCCGCTCGTGCTGTCGCCGCATGCGCCGCGCACCGTCTACACGGGCAGCCAGTTCGTGCATCGCTCGCGCGACCGCGGCGCGTCGTGGTCGACGATCAGCCCGGACCTCACGACGAACGACGCCGACAAGAAGCAGGGCGACGTCCCCCACTGCACGATCACGATGATCGCGGAGTCTCCGCGACGCGAAGGGCTGCTGTGGGTCGGCACCGACGACGGCAACGTGCACCGTTCGCGCGACGGCGGCCAGTCGTGGCAGGACCTCACGTCGAAGTTCCCCGCAGCCGTGCGCGGCCTCTGGGTGTCGCGCATCGAGGCGTCGCCGCACGCGGCGGACACCGTGTTCGTCGCGTTCACTGGCTTCCGCGAAGACCGGCGCGAGCCGTTCGTGTTCCGCAGCGACGACGGCGGCGAGAGCTTCCTGGCGATCGCCAACGATCTCCCGCAGGAGCCGATCAACGTGGTGCGCCAGCATCCCGAGAACGCGGGCCTGCTGCTCGTCGGCACCGAGATGGGCCTCTACGCGTCGTTCGACGACGGCGCGCACTGGGCTCCGCTCGGCAAGGGCCTGCCTCGCTCCGCGGTGCACGACCTCGTGGTCCATCCGCGCACGGGCCACGTGGTCGCGGCAACGCACGGACGCGGCATCTGGATCCTCGACGGCAAGGGCCTCGGCGCACTGACGCAGGCTGCGCTGCAGCAGCCGTTCACGGCGCTGCCGCCGAGTGACGGCATCGTGATGCGCCGCACGTTCTCGCGCGGCTACGACGGCGCGCGCAAGTGGTCCGTCGAGAGCCCGTTCACGACGGCGACGTTCCGCTGGTGCCTCGCCGAGGACACGACGCAGAAGGTCGTCGTCGAAGTGATCGACGCAGCAGGCGCGACGCTGTTCCGCCACGAAGAGGACGGCACCGCCGGCTACCACGAGATCGCGTGGACCTCGGCGCGCGGCCCCGGCGTGCGCGGGCTGCTGCAGGGCGTGTCGGGTTCGCGGCGCAACACAGGCCAACGCGCCGGCGACTTCGCCGTGCGCATCACCTGCGGCGAGCAGAACGCGACGATGCCGTTCTCGGTGCGCGACCTGCGCGGGCCGCGCGACGCGATGGGCTCGGTCCCTGGCGCCGGCGAACGCGCGACGGACGAACTGCAGCAAGAAGCGGCGACGTCCGACGAGGGCGAAGGCGGCGAAGAGTCCGAACGGCGCGGCGGCTGACGGTCGGGAGGCCGATCAGCCGACCGGCGGGATCGGCCCGTCGAACATCGGCGCGTCGTCGTCGCCGTCCTCGTCCTCGCCGTCTTCGATCGACTCGAGGTCGTCGCTGTCGCCGAGCAGCACGCACTGGATCTCGGCGAGGAACTGGATGCGCCACAGCGCCTCGACCTGCTTGTTCGAGCAGCCCTTCTCGCCGCCGCGCTCGAAGTGCTTCGGCTCGAGGTCGTTGAGCGCGTAGAGCGAGAGGCGCGCGGCGTTGAGGCTCGCGAGCCACGCGTTCACGTGGTTGTCCGGCAGCAACAGGACCCAGGTGTCCGTGTCCGGGATCTGGCGCACCGCGGCGAGGTCCTTGCGCACGATCTGGAGCCGCGACATGAAGAGGCGCTCCAGCTCAGGCGTGGCATGCTCGCGCCACTGCTCTTCGTTCTCGGCGCCGTCGTAGGTCTCGGGCAACAGCCGGTCGCGCACGCGCGGATCGTTGCTCTCGACGAGCATCGGCACCCCGCGAAGCGTGTCGAGACACTGCTTCGTGAGCCCGCCGAGCACATAGCCCTCGTCTGCGCGCGCTGCCCACATGGTCAAGCGTCCGTTTGCTCCAGGGTGGTCAGCAGATGATGCGCCTGCAGCTTCTGCGCGTAGATCTCCGCCTGCTCGCGGCCCCCGGTCCAGACGATGCTGCGACCATCGCGGTGCACTTCGAGCATGAGCCTGCGCGCCTTGTCTTCCGCGTAGCCGAGCACCTGCATGAACACGCGCGTGACGTAGCTCATGAGCGTGACCGGGTCGTCGTGGACGACGACGTTCCAAGGCCGAGCCGTCGCGGTCTCGGTCCGCGTCTCGGTCTTCGTCTTCTCCTTGGTGGCGGCTCGCGGGCTCCAGGTCATCGCGAAGATGATAGCGGAGTCGCCGAACTCGGGGAGCCCACCCCGGTGCGCAGACGATCGCACGGTCACCATTCGCCCTTGGCGCCGCCCATCGCACAGACGCGGCGGAAGTGTGCTTGGTCCACGGGCTCGACGGACAGACGCGCGCCGCGCTGCAGCACCATCATCGAGGCGAGCGAGGACTCGGCCTTCAATGCGTCGCGATCGACGGGCTGCCGCATCGGACAGACCGGGACGATCTCCACGCCGAACCACCGCGGCGCGGCCTCGGTCGCCTTCTCGTCGAAGTAGGGACTCTTGCGGTCGAACTGCGTCGGATCCGGCCACGCCGCCTTCGTCACGCGCGCGACGCCCACGACTGCCGTGGGGTCGCTGTTGCTGTGGTAGTAGAGGACGAGGTCGCCGACACGGATCTCGTCGCGCAGCATGTTGCGCGCTTGGTAGTTGCGCACGCCGGTCCACTGCGTGCGACCGTCCTTTTGGAACTGCGCAAAGCCGTAGACGTCCGGCTCGGACTTGAACAACCAGTAGCGGCGAGCGGGCTTCGGCATCGTCACCGCGGACCATACCGGAGGCCCGCAACTCGGCCCAACAGCCGGACGGAGAACGGCGCAGTCGCATCGCGACGCGAGCTACGTTGCGGGGCGCAGGACGGGACGCGGCGGCGCGAGCCGAACGCGTCCGCAGTCCCGCGGGCGATCACTGCCAGAGCTGGCGCAGGTTGTCGCTGTCGAGCGGCGACAGCTCGTAGAGCACGCCTTCGACGCCCGAACGGCTGCGCACGAGCAGCGGCTCGGACGGGCGATCCCACACGTCGAGCGCGCCGAATCCGATCGCGTCCGCCGGGTCGTAGTTGCGGCCCATCACGAGCGACCAGTTCGGCTCGCCCAAGACCACGTCGCGCAACAGGCGCACCTGCTTGCAACGGAGGTCGCGCAACCGGTCGACGATGTCGGCGATGCGGTCATCGGCCACCGGCGTGCCGGCGCGATCGATCCAGGCGCCCTTGTCGTCGACGACGAGCTGGCGAGCCGGCCCTTCCTTGCGCACGAGGTCCACCTTCGTCACCGGCTCCTGCACGGCGAAGATCGAACGCGGCACGTAGTCGGTCCACGGCCTGCGGATGATGTCGGCGGCGCCCTTCGGCACCGCGACGATCTCGTCGGCGGCCTGCTGCGGCGACGCGTAGGTCACCGGCAGGTCCTCGATCACGTCGTCGCGGCCGAGGCGGATGCGGTGCGGTTCCGCGTCGCGCATGCTCTGCGCGGCGACGACGAGCGCGCCGACGCCGAGGCCGAGCGCGTCCTTGTCGGCGCCACGCGGCACGAACGACATCGCGCGCAGGTTGTTGATCGCGGTGATCAGTTCGTTGCACGCCTGCGGCTCGGCGATGCCGCGGATCGGCTCCTGCAGCTGCCACGCGGAGTCGAGGGTGTCGCGCACGAGCACGATGCGGGGCCGCGCGTCGCCGCCGTCCACCATCAGGTTCAGCGCCTCGTGGTAGATGTCGCGCAGCGGGATCAGGATGCGCGAGCGCAGCTCGTCCGCGGTCTCGGTGAAGATGCGCTGCGCCTGCTGGTTCAGCGTCTTGAAGCTGACCTTGCGGCTCTCGAGCCGGCCGAACAGGTTCTCCTGCGTGTCGCGCCAGAGCTTGACGACCTCGTCTTGCCTGCCGCCCTTCAGCGTGATCACGAGATCCGGCTCCGTGTCGGGCAAGCGGATCGGGCCCGTAACGAACAGGTCGATGCGCATCGACAGGATGTTGCCGACGAACGAGTTCGACGAC
>CAZEQF010000174.1:0-6333 GCA_964514315.1 uncultured Singulisphaera sp.
ACCTGCCCCGTGACGACGTCGACGCCGTGCACTTCTTCGAGCGCCATCGTCGCATGTGACGAAGACACCACGTAGCCCGAGCCCGGAGGCACGCCGGGCATGTCGAACCGGCCGCTCTCGTCGGTCGTAGCCTCGAGCCAGCGGTAGTTGCGATCGGTCAGCTGGCCGAGGAACGCGTTGAGGCCAGGGCGCAGGCTCACGGCAGCGCCCACCATCGGCGCGCCGTCGGCGCCGACCACGATGCCGCGCACGCGGCCGCCCGGATACGCGCGCAGTTCCACTCCATCGACCATCTGGCCTTGCGCGAGCCGCGCGGTCGCGGGCGTGCGCACGAAGTGGCCGTCGCTGCGCCCGTCGAGGAAGACGATGCCGTCCTGCAGCCCCGTGAGCTCGAACGTGCCGTCCGCGGCGCTCGTCGTGCGCGCGAGGATCTGCGCGGGACGGCTCGTGTCGGTGAACATCCCGCCCTGCATCAGCCCGCGGAAGCGGTTGAGCAGCGGCTCGAACGACGGCTGCTGCTTCAGCGCGAGCACTTCGACGCCTGCGAGCGGCTGCGACGTCTTGGCGTCGAGCACGATGCCGCGCACGCCGGTCGAGGCGCGGGCGGTGTCGACCGACGCGCGGTCCGCCGTCGCGGCTTCGGCGCGCGCGTTCGCGGCGTCGGCGGCGATCGCGCCCGTCGCGGCATCCTGGCCTTCGAGGCCGACGGCAGAGGCCGGCGCGGGGGCCACGGGCTCTGCGCCAAAGCCCACCGAGAACAGCACGGCGAGCAAAAGGAGCAGGGCGACCAGGGCGCCGGCGATGAGGGCAGTCGTGTTGCGCATACGGACGGTCTTCTGCTGCAGGGCGGGAAGCGCGCGCTGTGGCCGGTCGAAGGAGGCTCCTGTCGACCGCGCCGAAGGGCGCACATGGTAGCGGCGCGACGCGCATCCGTCGGACTCCGGATCGTCCCGCACGCTGGGGCGAACGCCGAGTCGCAGCGCCGCGGACGGAGCCGGACATCGAGGATGCGCGCAGGCGAAAGAACGGCGGGCCGAGACGTTCGCGCGACGGCGACGAGCGCAGCCCGAGAACCAGCCCGACTTCGCGCCGCCCTTCGCCTCGACGGCGGCGGCGGATGCGCACGGTCGATCGTTCGGTGGTTCGAGGACCTCGGCGGCCTCCGTGACTCGACGACTCGGCGGCCTCGGCGCCGATCGCGCCGACTCGAACGCGCGCGGCTCAGCCCTGCTGGAGCGGCAACTCGATCGCGAACTCGGCGCCGCTGCCACTCGTCGCGACGAGCCGGATGCGACCGCCGTGCGCCTCGACGATGCGGCGGCAGATCGCGAGCCCGAGGCCCGTGCCCGACGACTTCGTCGTGAAGTAGGGCTCGAACAGCCGTTCCACCACCGCCGGATCGAGTCCGGGGCCGTCATCCGCAACGCGCACCACGACGGCGTTCGCGTCGCGCGACGACGTGATGCGCACGCGCACAGCGCCGGGCTTCGACTGCGCCGCGTTCTGCAACATGTTGACGAACACGCGCCGCATCTCGTGCGCGTCGATCGCCACGCGCGCGCCGTCCGCGCCTTTTGCGAACTCGACCGCGAGCGCTGCTCCGTCGAACAGTCCCGCGACGGACGCGACGACGTCGCGCAGGAAGTCGTCGAGCAACACCACGTCGCGCGCGCGCGACGGCGCGCCGGCGAACTGGCGGAAGTCGTCGGCGATGCGCGCGAGCGCTTCGGTCTGCGTCTCCACCGTGCGCGCGAGCCGCTCAGCAACCATGTCGGCGCGCGGGTCGTTGTCCTTGCGCGCGCGCAGCAGCAGCTGCGCGGCCATGCGCATCGGCGTGAGCGGGTTCTTGATCTCGTGCGCGACCTGCCGAGCCATCTCGGCCCACGCCTTCTCGCGCTCCGCGACCGCGAGCCGTTCGCGGCCCGCCGCGAGCTCCTTCGCCATGCCGTTGAACGAGTCCGCGAGCTCGCCGAGTTCGCGGCCGCCGCCTGCAGGAACCTGCACGTCGAGGTCGCCGCTCGCGATGCGTCGCGTGGCATTCGCGAGTTCGCGCACAGGCCGCGCGATCGCGCGCGAAGCCGCGAGCGACCACACGACGAGCACGAACAACGAAGCGCCGATCGAGAACAGGAACACGCGCGCAAACGCATCCGCGCCTGCGAAAAGCTCGTTTTGCGGGATCGCGACCGCAAGCGCGAAGTCCGACGAAGCGCCGACATCGAGGCGGTGGAAGCCGAACTGCACCGCGCGCCCGGCATCGTCGTCGAACACGGCTTCTCCTTGCCGCTGGCTGCGAATGCGATCGCGCAGCGACTGCGGCTCGAGCCGTTCGCCGTAGCGCGCGCGATCGGTGTGCGCGCGCACGATGCCATCGCCGTCGACCAGCAACGCCTCCGCTGACGGATAGCCCGCGTCGCGCAACGCCTGCCGCGTGCCGTCGAGCAGCCGCTGCACTTCCTGCCAACGCACGAGCGCGAGGATCGCGCCGGCGCCGCCACCGCGTCGCGGGACGTCGATCGCCAGCGCGAGATGGTGCGCCGCCGGGTCGCGCGGCCGCGCCGCCGCAGCGCTCGCGAGATAGGGCGTCGATCCGAACGGCAGGAACGCGGCGGTGCGTTCACCCTGCGCGCGCAAGAACCACTCCGCGTCGCGCACCGACGACGGAACGGCGGCGGCGCGCTGGCCGCGCGTGCCCGGGTCGAGGAACTGGCCGTCCTGCCACCATGCGACGCGGCCGTCGCCGTCGGCGAGCAAGAGCAGGTCGAGGTAGTTGTCGAGCAAGTCGGGCACGAGCTCGATCTGCTCCTCGAACGCGTCGAGCTCTTCGCTGCTCTCCAACGCACGCCGCGCGATCTCGCGCACGACGGCGCACGACTGGTAGATCTGCCGCAGGCGGTCTTCGATCTTCTGCGCGTGGTCCGCGCACAACCGCGGCACGAACGTCGCGACGACTTGCGCGTCGATGAGGCCGCGCACGCTGCCGAGCGTGAACCAGCCGAACACCAGCAACGGAAGGATGCAGGTGACCAGCAGCGTCAGCAGGAACCGGCTTGCCAGCGACGTCGCGCGCACACCGGCCATCATGACGCCGCGGGACGCAACCGTCAGCCGCCGCTGCCCGCGCCTTCGGCGGCGGGCGGCGTCATCTTCTGCTGGATCGCGGCGATGCGCGCCGCCGTGTCGCGGTACTTGGCGTAGTAGGTGCGCGCGGTCTGGAACTGCTCCAGCGCGGCGGCGAGGTCGCCCTTCTGCTCCGCGGCGTCGCCGGCCGCGTAGGCAGCCTCGGCGGCGCTGATGTCGAGCTTCAGCGCGCCGATGCGCGCCTGCTCGTCTTCGAGGCCTTCGGGCCAGTCCTTCTGGATCGCCTCGAACGCGACGAGCGCCTCTTGCTTGAGGCCCTGGAGCTCCAGGTCACGCGCGGCCTTGAAGGCAACCATCGCCATGCGCCGGCGCGCCTGCACGCGCAGTTCGTTGATCGTCGTGCGCTCCATCGTCGACAGCTCGTAGGCCTCGTCGAGCAGCGCCGTCGCCTTCTCGAAGCGGTCCGCCTGCATCTGCAGTTGAGCCTGCTCGGTCTTCGTCGCAGCCTTGAGCTCGCGCTCCATCTTCGTGATCTCGTCGCCGATGCCGGGCATCGCGTCCCACATCTGCCGCGCCGTGCGGTACTCCATGAGGGCCGCGCCGTAGTTCTTCGCGTCGCGCGACGCATCGGCACGTTCGCGGGTCTTCTGCGCGAGTTCGCGCATCGCGCGCTCGCGCACGTCCGCCGCGTCGCCGCGCGACGGGTCGCGGTCGAGCGCAGCCTGCGCGTGCCAGCCGACCTCGGGATAGCGGAACTCCGGCATCTTGCGGATCGCTTCGAGGAACTGCTTCTGCGCCTCGCCGTGCAGGCGCGACACCGACGCCTTGACCTTCTCCTCGCCTTCGACCGCCGGCTCGTAGCCAGGCTTCCAACCCTGCGCCTTGCGGAACGCAGCCACCGCTTCCTCGAACTCGTTCTTGAGCAGCAGGTCCGTGCCGGTCGCGACCTCGCGCTTCGCGAGCTTGAGCCGGGCGCGCTCGATCAGGCTCGCGGCCTGCGCATCGCCCGCGTTGAGCTCCAGAGCCTCCTCCAGCAGCGCGATGCCGCGCACTTCGCGGTTTGCGTAGATCTCCTGGCGACCCTGCTCCAGCAGGTAGAGGAAGCGCACCTTCTGCCACTCCGCCTGCAGCTCCGGGTCCACCTCGCCGTCTTCCTGCAGCTGCAGCGTCCGCGCCTCGTCGAGTTCACCGAATGCCTGGAGCAGGTAGCCCTCGGCCAGGAACTCTTCGCTGCGCTGGATCGCCGAGTTCGAAGAACAGGCGGCGCCAAGGCAGGCCAACAGTGCGAGTACGTTGCAGCGGATCGTCATGGAAGATTGCGGCCGGTGGCGCGCAGCCCCGGCGGGCCCCAGAATGTCGGGGCTTGGACCGGGTCGGTCCAGCAATCTTCCAGCACACCTTCGAGATGTCCACAGCGACCGGCGCCCCCTACGGCTTGGCTGACTACGTCCGCGACGTCGGCGCCGTGCTCGACCGCAAGCCTTCGATGCCCGTGATCGTGCGCGAAGTCTCCAAGTTGACGAAGACGCTGTGCGACGACGACCGCTGGCTCGACGAACGGCACCGCGTCGGCAACCCCGACCACTACGCGCGGCACCTGCTGCACAAGGACCCGAAGAACCGCTTCGTCGTGCTGTCGCTGGTGTGGATGCCAGGGCAGGCGACGCCGGTGCACGACCATTCGTGCTGGGGCGCGATGGGATTGCTCGAGAACTCGCTCGAAGAAGTCTGCTTCGACCGGCTCGACGACGGCTCCCGGAAGGACTTCGCGCACCTCGCGCAGACGCGCAGCGGACAGGTCTCGAGGGGCACGGTCGCCTACCTGCTGCCGCCCTACGAAGAGATCCACCGCATCGGCAACACGACGGGCAAGCCCACGATCTCGCTGCACATCTACGGCCGCGACCTCGACGAGATCCAGGTGTTCGACGAGGCGACGGGCAAGGTGAGCCCGATGCGCATCAAGTACTACTCGACCGAGCACGGCGAGCAGCCGTTCGCGATCTGAGCGCGGACGCGCGCCTCTACGCACTTTGGCCAGGGAAGGCCTCCTGGACGGACGGCGCGCTTGACCGCCCGTCGACAGCCTCGCACCCTTTGAACTCCCGGCCTGCGGCTGCCGGCCCTCACACCATGACGCAATCGGCCAGAGCCCTTGACCCGGCGGAGATGCTCCACGCCATCTGCCTGCGCGCCTGGTCGAAAGCGCTCGCCGAAGACGACCTCGACAGCGGGCTCACCGCGTTTCTCGACGGAGTCCTCGCGTCGTTCGGCCTCGAGGAAGCCGAGGCGCGCATCGGCTCGCCGCGGCGCACGATCACGCGGCGTCGCGAGCGCAGCTCGAGCCCTTCCGTGCGCCGCTTCGAACTGCCGCTCGAACACGACGGCGTCGATGTCGGCCGCATCGTGCTGACGATGCCCACGGGCGCGCAAGATGCGGCAACCGAGCAAACGCTGCGAGCAGCGGCCTCGACGATTGCTGCGCTCGTCGCCGCCGACGCATCCAGCCAGCCGCGACGCGACCGCATTGCCGAACGACAGCAGGCGGAGGGCCTCTACCGCGGGCTCGTCGAACGCAGCAACGACCTCGTGCAGAGCGTCGACACGAAGGGGCGCATCCTGTTCGCGAACGCGTCGTGGCGCCGGACTCTCGGCGTCTCCGACGTCGACGTGACCGGCCGGTCGATCTTCGACTTCATCCACCCCGAGTCGCTGGAGCACTGCCAGAAGACGATGCACCGGGTGTTCTCGGGCGAACCGCTGCAACGCGTCGACTTCGCGTTCCGCAGCCCGCTCGGCAACAAGATCTCGGTCGAAGGCGACGTGCTGCCCAACGTGCAGGACGGTGTCGTCGTCGCGACGCAGGCCTTCTTGCGCCGCGTGTTCGCGCCCGGCGAGAACGGCGAATCGGCACAGCGCCGCCTGCAGATCCTCGACGAAGCGTTCGAAGGATCGCCAGACGCGCTCGTCTTCCTCGGCGTCGACGGGCTCGTGCAGCGCGTCAACGAAGAGTTCACGCGCCTGTTCGGCTACACCGGCTCCGAAGCAGTCGGGCGCTCGATCGACGTGCTCGTCGTGCCCGACCGCCTGCGCAGCGAAGGCCTGGACCTCTGCCGCCGCGCGGGCGTCTCCGAAGTCATCAACATCGACACCGTGCGCCGCTGCAAGGATGGCTCCGAAGTCGATGTCTCGCTGATCGCGACGCCGATCTGCGTGCACGGCCGACAAGTCGCGATCCAGTGCATCTACCGC
>CAZEQF010000174.1:6343-8501 GCA_964514315.1 uncultured Singulisphaera sp.
GGCCGTGGGCCGACTGGCCGGCGGCATCAGCCACGACTTCAACAACCTGCTGACGGTCATCCAGTCCACCGCGGACCTGCTGTTCGACAGCATGCCGAAGGGCGATCCTGCGCGCGAAGAAGTCGAGGAGATCGCGCGCGCCGCCGAACGCGCCGCCGGCCTCACGCGACAACTGCTCGCGTTCAGCAAGAAGCAGGTGCTGGCGCCTACAGTCCTCGACCTCAACCAATGCGCGACCGAGGTCGTGCGCATGCTGCGACGCTTGATCGGCGAGGACATCGAAGTGGTCCTCTCGCTGCAGCCAGGCCTCGGCACGGTGCTCGCCGATCCTGCGCAGATGGAGCAGGTGCTGATGAACCTCGCGATCAACGCGCGCGACGCGATGCCCAGGGGCGGCAAGCTCGTCGTCGCGACCACGGACGTCCAGCTCGACACGCGCACGGCTGCGGCGATCGGGCTCGAGGCCGGCCCCTACGTGGAGCTGCGCGTCGACGACACGGGCTGCGGCATCGCGAAGGAGATCCAGGACCGGATCTTCGAGCCGTTCTTCTCGACCAAGTCCGAGACCGGGCGCGGCACCGGCCTCGGCCTCGCGACCGTCTACGGCATCGTGCAGCAGAGCCACGGCGCCATCGAGCTGAAGAGCGAGGTCGGCGCCGGCTCTTCGTTCCGTGTCTACCTGCCGCGTCGAAGCGAGTCGGCGGACGCGATGGCCACAGCGCACGGAGCGCCGCACGCAGCGCACGCGGAGACCGTGCTCGTCGTCGAAGACGACCACGCGATCCGCGCGCTCGTCGAGCGTTCGCTCGCCAAGGCTGGCTATCGCGTGCTCACGGCGGCCTCTTCAGCAGAAGCAGAACAGGTCGCGTCGGCGCACGGAGGCGAGATCGCGCTGCTGTTCACGGACGTCGTGATGCCGGGCGGCAACGGCCCGGAACTCGCCCAGCGCCTGCAACGCGCGCGGCCGGGCATTCGCGTGCTCTTCACCTCGGGCTACGCGAACGACAAGGTCTTCGACGCGTCCGGCACGCCGGAAGGCGCGCAGTTCCTGGCGAAGCCCTATTCGTTCTCGGGCCTCGCGCGCAAGGTGCGCGAAGCGCTCGACGCGCGCTGACGCAGCGGGGCAACGACTTCGTTGCCCGCGCGCGGAACCGATGCTCAGGCCTTCGCGATGAAGGCTTCGAGGTCGTTCTTGAGCTCCGGCAGGCCGTAGCTCGGCACCGTGATCGCACGGTAGATGATGCGCTCGAGCTCCTCGGGCGTCTTCGGGTTCAGCGTGTGCGGCGGGCAGTAGCTGAAGAAGTAGCTCAGCGACAGTCGCACCGTCTCGCCGCCGCTGCGCTGACCGGCGAACTCCCACGGCACGTCGTCGAACGGCAGCGTTCCCGTCAGGATCTCGTAGATCATGATGCCGATCGCCATGACGTCGGCCTTGCTGTCCGTCAGCAGCAGCGGGTTGTAGTGCGGCGTCGTCGTGACGACGCGTTGCTCGCCGGCCCGCATCGCGGGATCGAGCATCACCACCTTGCCGCTCGGCTTGACGATGATGTTCTCGGGCTTGAGGTCGCCGTGGTACGACATCACGCCTTGGTCCTTCAGCGCGATGAGCGCGCGCGTCAGCGCGAGGAACCAATTGAGGTGGATGCCTTCGAGGCTGCGGATCTTCTCGCGCAGCGTCTTGCCGCGGACGTAGTCCATCACGAGCACGGGATTGCCGTCGATCGTGATCCGCTCGCGCAGGCCGACGAGGTTCTCGTGCTTGGCGTGCGCCAGCAGTTCGCCCTCGGCGTGCAGCATCTGCCGGATCTCCTGCTCGTCGAACAGGTCGATGCGGATGCCCTGCGGCTCGAAGAACACGGCCTCGGCCGGGAGCTCGTCCGGGCTGATGCCGTCCGGCGTCCGCCGCGAGGTGACCTCGAGCAACCGGGTGACCTGTCGGCCGCCGCCAGATGCCTGGCCGACCTTGATGGCGACCTTCTCCCCCGTCTCTTCATGCTGGGCGAGGTAGACGGAGGCAAAACCTCCGCGTCCCAAGAACCGGTCAATCCGGTATCCCTGCACGATCTCCCCGACCGCGAGCTTCATCATCAGTTGGTGTCCGTCTCTGGTGCTGTGGGCCGCTTGCGCGTCCCGCGGGGTATTTCGGTATCCCCTTGTG
>CAZEQF010000175.1:0-8499 GCA_964514315.1 uncultured Singulisphaera sp.
GCTCGGCGGCGCACAACTGCCACGCGCGGCGACGCCTGCGCCGCAACTGCGCGAAGTCGCGATGCGTTCGTGCTCGCGGTCGCGCTGCAACCTGCGCGCGCCGACGAGACCGGCGCGATGCGGAACCGGCTCGTCGCGCTCGCGACCGACGCAGGCATGGTGCGCGTCTTCACGATGCCGACGAACCGCGACGCCGGCGGCGAACTCGTCGCGGAAGCACGCTGCAACGGCGGCATCCGCACGATCGCGTTCTCGCCCGACGGTGCCTTGCTCGCGACGGGAGCCTCGGATCGCACCGCGCGGCTGTGGCGCATCGAAGGCCTGCGCGGCGCAGCCGGCGCAGTCGAAGCGTCGCTCGGCGGCGCACAACTGCCACGCGCGGCGACGCCTGCGCCGCAACTGCGCGAATTCGCGATGCTGCCCGGCCACGACGGCGCCGTGATGTGCGTGCGATTCTCGGCGTCGGGCGACCGCGTCGCGACGGCGTGCTACGACGGCTCGCTGCGCATGTTCGACGCGAACTCCGGCGAACGGCTGCTTCGCTACGAAACCGGCGGCCCGATGACGAGCCTCTCGTTCGCGCCCGGTTCCACGCGCCTCTACTTCGAGAGCTCGGGCCGCCGCGCGCAGGCGATCGACTTCGACGCGCCGCTCGGCGTGATGGAGCTGGCCTACGGCGAGACTGCGCGCACGGTGGCGTTCGGACGCGACGACGTCGCGTTCTGGACCGCGGGCGGCGACTACCAGAACCAACTGTGCGCGTTCGCAGCCGACGGCTCGCTGCTGCGCGCATGGAGCCCGCTCGGCAACGGCGAGATCGGCAGGACGGACCCGCTGCACGCCATCGCGCTGCATCCGACCGCGTCGACGCTGCTCTTGGGCACGGACTCCGGCGTGGTCGCAACCGTGGATGCAGCGACTGGCGCTGCGGTGCGCAAGCAGACGCAGATCACAGGCAGCGTTTCTGTCCTGCAGTGGAGCCGCGACGGACGGAGAGCGCTAGCGGCGAGCCGTTCGTCCAAGGCGGCGGTCGTCTTCGACACGGAGTCCGGCGCGACGATCCGCGAGATCGTGTTGCAGCACGAACTGCGCGACGCGGCCCTCTCGCCCGACGGCCTCACCGTCGCGACCTGCGAGGCGGACGAAAACACCGTGCGGTTGTGGTCCACGGCCGACGGCAAGCTCGTGCGCACGCTGGCAGGACACGAGAAGACGGTGCAGTGCGTGCGCTTCGCCGCAGGCGGCAATCGCGTGCTCAGCTGCGGCGACGACGGCTCGGTCCGGCTCTGGTCGCACGACGGCGCGCTGCTGCGCCGCTTCGACGCCGGCGAGCCGCTGCGCCGCTGCGCGATGTCCGACGATGGCGCCGTGGTCGTCGCGACCAACGCGACGTCGCGCGACGCCGCCGCATTCGTGTTCGACGGCGCTTCCGGCGCGCTGCGCACGCGCCAGTCGCTGCACGACAAACAGATCCGCGGCCTCGCCTTGAGCGCCGACGGAACCCGCGCCCTCACCTGCGGCGTCGATCCCGTGGCGCGCGCGTGGCCAACCGACCCCGTGCGCGCAGCGCTGCAAGCGCTGCCCGAGACCGCGAAGCAGGCACTGCCCTCCCACATCCGCTGACCCGCCCCACCGACCCGTCGGAGACCTCGCCATGAAGATGCACGCCCTGTTCGCCGCGTCAGCCCTCGCGCTGGCATCCGCGCTGCGGGCCCAGACGCCGAGCGAGCCGCCACCGTGGTGGAACTACAACGGCAGCGAAGACACGGTCAGCCTCTTCTGGGACTTCAACAACGCCGCGAACCCGCTCGCGCCGACATCGCAGGTCCTTCCGACGTGGTTCTCGCCGCCGCCCGGGCCGAGCATGTTCACCAACTCGGCCAACGTCGTGTGGCTCGCGAACGTGAACGGCCAACCGGGCGCCATCGGATTCACCGGCGCCGGCGCGGGCTCGATCTCGCTGCTCGTCGACAACCAGGCCGACCAGACCAAGTCCAAGCGGCTCATGGTGCAGTTCGACGCCTTCGCATCGAACGCGGGCTCGGTCGTCTCGGAGATCGAGAAGAGCCTGCAGGACTACAAGCGCAAGATCATCGACGAGTCCGTCGAGCAGCTGGCCAACGGCTACGTGCGCACGACCCTCGACATGCTGCTCGTGCCGCAGCCGGATGCGGAGCAGCTGGACTTCGCGCTGTCGGGCACCGCGCTGTCGACCGTCGCGATCGACAACCTCTACATCAGCACGCACTGCGTCAAATACGACGGCGACAAGTTCGGCAAGGCGCTCGGCGAGATCGACGCGGCCTCGCTCAACCTCGACCTCGGCCTCGCAACCGCGGGCGCGTTGTGCACGGCAGCCGCGGCGACGATCGACGCACAGGGCCTCGTGTCCTACTGGGTCGCGGGCCGCAACAGTGCAGGCGACCAGCTGTTCAAGCTCGATGCCGCAGGCGCGCTCACAGGCGCTCCCGTCTCCTATCCGCAAGGCGTCGCGTCGCTCGAAGGCGCATCGGACCTCGCGGTCGCGCCGATCTATGCGCCGAACGGCACGCTCGCGCAGCAGCTCGTCTACGGCGTCGTCGACCGCCGCGCGGCGAACGGCACCGTCGCGATCTTCGCCGTCGACGCGACCTCGCCCACCGCGGTGCTCGTGCCCGCGCGCACGGTGATCACGACCGCGGTCAACGGCCCTGGGCCCCTGGGCCTCGCGTATTCGCGCTACGGCGCGGGCGGCCTCGGCTCGTTCTGGATCGCCGACCAGTCCGGCGTCGTCACCGAAGTCGGCCCGAACGGCGCGCTGCTCAGCACGTTGACGCCCGCCGCGAACGGCACGCCGACCGGCATCACGGGCGCGGCGTTCGACGACTGCACGGGCGACTTCTACTGGTTCAGCCAGTCGCCGCGCGCCTCGGCAGTCGGTCCGCTGCGCATCAACGGCTACGTGCACGACGGCTGGTCGATGCAGGCGACGCCGATCGAGTGGATCGGAAACCGCAACCTGCCGAGCACGCTCGGACCGGGCGGCGCCGCGCGCGGCCTCGAGATCTTCCGTCCGAACGCGAGCGACTTCCGGTTGCTTTGCGTGCAGAACGTCGGCACGACGTCGCGGCTCACGGTGCTGAAGGGCCCGTTCCAGGGCGGCCTCGGCCATCTCGGCCGTTGCGGCATGCGCGGTGGCCTGCCCGCGTTCGGCAACGCCGCGTGGCAAGTCACGTTGACCGGCTGCCGTCGCGCGCTCGGCGCGATCCTCTACCTCGGCACCAACAACACGAACTCCGGCGGCGTGCCGCTGCCGCTCGACCTCGCGCTGATCGGCATGGACGAGAGCGACCTCGTGATCGATCCCGCGACGTCGTTCCCGCTGCAGTTGTTCAACAACGGCAACGTCGCGCAGACGATCTCGTTGCCGCCGCCGTCGATCGTGTTCCAGAACGTTCCCGTCTACCTGCAGTGGCTCGTGCTCGACCCCACCGTGGTGACCGGCATGGCCACGTCGCAAGGCGGCGCGACCGTTCTCTACTGATCTCTGGTGACCTCTGCTGCCGCGATCGCGGCAGCTGGCGCAGCAGGGAACGTCAGCGCTTGCCGCCGTCCTGCACTTCGTCGCCCGACTTCGGCGCGGGGTTCTTGGCCTCTTCCTCCATCGCCTTCTTCTCCTGCTCGGCGAGCCGCTTCTCGCGCGCGATCAGCAGCTCGGGCTTCTGGCGATGGAACGAGAAGCGCACTTCCTTGCCCGCGGCCGGGACCTTGTCGGTGAGCCACCAGTTCTCGTCGTTGCGCGAACGGTCGTGCCGCATCGTGCCGATGTGGTTGTCCGGCGTCAGGTAGCACAGGCTCACGAGGTTGCCTTCGAAGTCGGCGATGTAGACCTCTGGCTCGCCCTTGTAGAGGCTCGCCATGCGGCCGCCGAGGTAGATGAAGCTCGCATCGCGCACCGAGGCTTGGATCGACAGGTCGCCGATCAGGTCCTCGACGCAGTATTCGACAGGCTTGCCCTGGTCGTCGGTCCACGCGACCGTCATCCAGAACTGCTGGCCCTCGGGCGGCGTGATCACGATCGGATCCGCGCCCTTCTCGATCTCCTCCAGCGACGGCGGCGGGTTCTTCTCCTTGTAGCTCGCGTTCTTGCCGGGCACGAGGCCGAGCATGAGCAGCGCGCTGTTGAGCACGCTCGGCTTGCTCTCGGTGAAGAACATCGCTTCGTGCTTCTTCCCCTTCTTGTGGATCAGCAGGTATTCGATCGGGTCGGGCGGCGCGTTGACGATCGCGGGCACCGTGACCGTGCCCTTGCCGAGGTCGAGTTCGATCTTCTCCTTGGCGAACAGCTCCTTGAGTTCCTTCGCGAGCTCGTTGGCGGCCCCTTGCGCGGGGTTCTCGGCGGGAGCCTTCGGGGTTTGGGAACGCGCGCAGCACGCGAACAGCGCGAGCGAGGAGACGAACGGAAGGAGGAGGTTCATCGGAGGGTCGTGAGGATAGCGTCGATCGCTTCGAGCGCGCCGCGATCGCGGCCTGCGAGTTCTGCGGCGATTGCGAGCGCAGCCCGCGCCTGCGTTGGATCGGTCGCCGCGCGCGCGCGGCAGAGGAACGGCTCGGCTGCGAGAGCCGCGTGCGGATCGTGGCCTTCGAGCGGGGCGCGGACGCCCAGGTGGATGCGGGCCTCGGACTCGTCCTCGGGATCGCGCAACAATCCGGCGATCGCGCGGCCGTAGCGCCGTCCGGCCTCCTCGTGCTCGCCGCGCGCGCTGGATTCGCGCGCCGCGTAGAGCGACGCAGCGGCCTCGCCGCGAAGGCTCGCGTCGGGGATCGCGAGGACGAACGACGCCGTCGCACGGCCGATGCGATCGAGCAGGACCGCATCGCGTTGCAGCGCTTCCCACAATTCGACATAGCGTCGCCGCGAGCCGCCGAGCGACGCGGCGTTCGCAACGCGCGAAGCGGCGGACGTGAACGCGCGCGCGCCGTTGTCCGGGTCGCGCAACAACACGTTGGCCACCGCCGCCGATTCGGGGAACGCGCCGCGCGAACGCGGGTCCTTGGCACGCGAGGCTTCGCGTGGGTCCTTGCCGGGCGCGTCGAACATGAGCCAGTCGAGGAACTTCAGGTCCGCGTCCGCGAGCGGCTTGCCCATCGTCGCGAGCACGGCGAACACGAAGTCGTCGTCGCGGTCCGCATCGACGCCGAACGCGCCCTGGCCTTCGGCGACGAGCGCCGCGCGGTCCTTCGTTCGCAAGCGGCATTCGTAGAGCGACAACCGGAGGTCCGCGTCCGTCTCGGCTGCGTGCGCGCGGCGCAACGCGACGAGCGCGTCGTCGAGCGGACACATCGCAAGATGGCGGGAGATGCGCTCCTTCGCCGCGCCTGTGGCGGCATCGAACGCTGCGAGCACCTTCTGCCAGCGCGCGTCCGACAACTGCGGGCACGCGCTCGCGATCCGTTCGATCGTGCGCGGCTTGCACTGCGCGAGTCGCGCAAACAACGCGTCGAAGCGCGCGTGGTCTGCACTGCGCGTGCCGCGTTCCAGCTGCGCGAGGTCGACGACGTCGGCCGCCGGCGCATAGCCCTCGGCGCCTGCAGCGCGAAGGTCGGCGAGCAGCGACTCCAGCATGACGGCCCCGACCGGGTCCTTGCGATCGAGCAACGCATCGACCGCAGCGCGCGCGCAATCCGCGTCCGCGGCGCACGCGCGCACCAACAGCGGCAACACGCTCTCGTCGGCGAGACGCGCAAGCGCCTGCGCGACGACGCGGCGTTCGCCCTGCGCCGCAGCATCCGAAAGACGCTCGTCCAGGAACACGCGCGCGCGCGCATCGAGATCGGCGGGCAACGGAATGCCGCGGCGCGCGAGCGCCTTCACCACGAGCAACCAAGATCCGTCCTCGGCGTGGCCGACGCCTTCGGGCCACTCGGCCCCGCCGTCGAGCAACCGCCGCAAGCGCGATTCGCCGCCCGCGCGCGCGAACGCGAGCGCCGCATCGTCGACATGGTTGGCGTCGAGCGCGGCCTCGAATGCGGCGAGGCCCAGCGCCTGCGCGCGCTCGTCGCGCGGCGCCTCGACGGCGCTGCGCATCCACGCGGACGCGCGCGCGCGTCGCGCTGCGTCGTCGAGCAGCGGCCCCGCGCGCCGCACCAGCACCGGGTCCGCGGGGATCTCGCCGTCGACCATCGCGCGCACCGTCTCCAGCAACGCGGGCGACTTGCGCAACGCCAGCAAGTCGAGGAACGGCGCGGCGACCTCGACCTCCAGCGTCGACGCGACGCCGACAAGTTGTTCGAGGCCTTTGGGCGACAGGCGATCACAGAACTCGACGACGCGCGAAGGGATCGCGCCGCCCGCGAGATGTCCGTGCAGTTCGCCGACGAGCCGATCCGCGACCGCAGGCTCGATGCGCTGCACGGCGAGCGAAGCAGTGCGATCGTCGTCGGCGGCAAGGCGCGCGAGCAGCCACGCAGCCTCTTCGCGCGACGGCGGAGCCACGCGCGCGGCGAGCGCCGACGCGCGCACCGAGGGATCGTCATGGCGGCACGCAGTCTCGACCCACGACGCGAGCGACGGCCGCGGCGCGAGCGCCAGTTCCTGCATCACCGCGCGCAGGCCCGACGTCGACGCGTTCGCAGCATCGAGAACCTCGGTCGGCCACTCCGTCCACTCGTGGCGCAGGATGGCCGCAGCGCACGCAGCCAACGTCGGCACGCCGGACGACAGCGCTTCCGCGAGCACCGCCGCGTCGAGGTCGCGCGCGCTCTGCAACGCCGACAGCGCCGCCACGCGCGCCGTGGCCTCGCGCGACGCGTCGCGCACCGTCGCTTCGAGGTCGACGATCCGCTTGCCGTCGGTCTGCGCCAGGGCGAGCGGGGCAAGCGCCAACGCAAACACGGCGGCACGGTGGTTCATCGCTTCGATTCCCCCAACACCTCTGCGATCGCGAGCGGCAGGTCCTCGGCGGTGAGTCCCTGCTGCGAGAGTCGCGATGCGACGAGATCGCCGGCCATGCCATGCGTGTGCACCGCGAGGCACGCGGCCTCGAACGGCTCCATGCCTTGCGCGAGCAACGCGCCGGCAAGGCCCGCGAGCACGTCGCCGCTGCCGCCCGTCGCCATGCCGGGATTGCCGGTGTCGTTCGTGAACATGCGCGCGCCTTCGCAGACGAGCGTGGACGCGCCCTTCAACACGGCGACCGCACCCGTGCGCGCGGAGAGTTGCTGGACGGCATGACGACGATCCTGTTGCACGTCGCTCGCGGCGCACGCGAGCAACCGCGCGGCCTCGCCGGGATGCGGCAGGATCACCTTCGGCTGCGCGCCCGGGATCGGACGCGAGCACGGCGCGAGCACGTTGAGCGCATCGGCGTCGAGCACCACGGGGCAACGCGACTTCGCGAGCACCAGGAGCACGAGCCGCTTCGTCGCCGCGGAGTCCGTGAGGCCCGGCCCGACGACGACCGACGACGCCTCGCGCAGCGCGAGCGCCATCGCCGCCTTCGACGAACGGTCGACCGCGGTCGCGCACGGAACGGCCGCGAGGAACGGCGCGCAGAGCTTCTTCGGCAACGCGACGCGCACGAGCCCAGAGCCGCCGCGCAACGCCGCGCGCGCGCACAGGATCGCTGCGCCGAGCATGAACTCGCTGCCCGCTATGACGAGCGTCGTTCCGAACGTGCCCTTGTGCGCGTCGAGCGGGCGCGGCGGCAGCGACGGGACGCCGCGGCTCATGCGTTCCCCCATGCGACTGCGCAGCGGACTTCGCCGACTTGCTGTTCGCGCGTGTTCATGACCTTCTGCACGTGGAACGAAGCGAGCGAAGCCGGCACCTGGCCGTCGAACGCGCCGAGCCATGCGAGCAAGTCGACCACCGTGCTCTCGTAGCCGCGGTCGCTGCCGTCGTCGACCTTGACCGCGATGCCGACCGCCTCGGGGCAGCGCGTGCGCGCGGGATCGGGCGCCAGGGCCACGGCGTAGACGCCCTCGGCCCCGTTCTTGGCGAAGCGCACGGAGCGGACCGACTTCAGCAACGCCGTGCACAGGCGCTTCTGGCCCGCCAGCATCTGCGGCTCCGCCCGCACCGCGTCGAGGATCCGTTCGCATGCGGCGGCTCGAACGGTCGGCAGCCCGCTCGGGTTCGCAAGCCGCGCGAATGCGCGCGCCAGCGACTGCAGCGGCAACACGAACGTGGGCGCGCCGCAGCCGTCGACGCCGCGTTCCGGCACGCCGGTCTCGCCGGCCATCGCCGCGACCGCGGCCGCAACTTCCTTCTGGCTCTTGCTCGACGGATCGAGGTAGTCGGGAAGCGCGTCGCCGCACGCCTTCGCGAGGCACAAGAACCCGGTGTGCTTGCCCGAACAGTTGTTGTGCACGCGCATCGGCTTCTGGCCCGCGAGCAGCATCGCCTGCCGCGTCGCCGTGTCGAACGGCGCGTGCGGCCCGCAGCCGAGTTGGCCTTCGTGCAAGCCCGCCTTCTTCAAGAACCCGCGCACGCACGCCGTGTGCGCGTCGGCGCCGTCG
>CAZEQF010000176.1:0-282 GCA_964514315.1 uncultured Singulisphaera sp.
AGGTCACCGGACTCAAGAAGACGCTGCCGATCGTGCGGCCGGTCGACACGCTGCGGCAGCGGCTCCTCGACTCCCCCACCGCCGTCCGGCTGTCCCTGACCGAGGCCCTCGACGTCGCCGCCGAGAACAGCCGCGACTTCCAGCGCCAGAAGGAGCAGCTCTACCTCGCCGCCCTCGACCTGACCCGCGCGATGCGGCAGTTCGACGTCATCTACTCCGGCGACGTGACCGGCGGCATCGACGGCCAGGGCCGGGAGACCAGTTCCGACGTCGACGTCGGCG
>CAZEQF010000176.1:331-8473 GCA_964514315.1 uncultured Singulisphaera sp.
CCCAGACGGAGTCGGGCGGCCGCATCGTGGCGGATTTCGCCACCACCTTCCTGCGCTCGGTGCTGAGCGGCGGCGACTTCGACGGCAGCTCGATCCTCAACCTGTCGATCACGCAGCCGCTGATGCGCGGCTACGGCCGCCGCATCGCCCGCGAGCCGCTGACGCAGGCCGAGCGCAACGTCATCTACCAGATGCGGTCCTTCGAACGGTTCCGCGCGACGTTCGCGACGCAGGTGGTCAGCGACTACTACGGCGTCGTCCAGCAGGCTCAGAACCTCAAGAACGTCGAAGCGAACTACGAGTCCGTGCGCCAGTCGCGCCTGCGCACCGAGGAGGAGTTCAAGGCGTCGCGCAAGACGATCAGCGACCTCGGCCGCGAACAGCAGAGCGAGCTCTCCGCGAGCAACAACCGCGTCCGCGCGCAGAACCAGCTCGAGACGTCGCTCGATCGCTTCAAGATCACTCTGGGCTTGCCGGTCACCGCCAAGGTCGACCTCGACGACTCCGAACTCGACCGGCTCGCCGAACGCGGCGTGACGCAGTTCTCGCTGGAGGAGCCGACCGCAGTCTCGATCGCGCTCGACCGCCGCTACGACCACCGCACCGTGCTCGACCAGGTCGCCGACGCCGCGCGCAAGATCGCCGTCGCCGAAGACGCGCTGCGCATGGGCCTCGGCTTCACGTCCGCGATCTCGGTGCCTTCCAAGGACGGCCCCGGCGTCGAACCCGACTGGTCCAAGGTGAACTGGTCTGCGGGCTTCGACCTCGACCTCGCGTTCAACCGGTTCGACGAACGCAACGCGTACCGCAGTTCGCTCATCGCGCTCGAAGTCAGCATCCGCTCGCGCGAACAGAGCCAGGACAACATCGCGAGCCAGATCCGCTCCGCGCTGCGCAACATCCAGACGGCGTTCGACAGCTACGGGATCCAGGTCGAGGCCGAGAAGGTCGCGCGCCTGCGCGTCGAGAGCACGACCGAGCTGTACGCCGCGGGCCGCACCAACGCGCTCGACGTGCTCGACGCGAAGGACTCGCTGCTGTCGGCGCAACTCAGCCTCACGCAAGCGATCGTCGACTACGCGATCGCGCGCATCCAACTCCTGCGCGACCTCGAGGGCCTTCGCCTCGAACCGCAGGGACTCCGTTTCGATCCGGCGCTCGAAGTGCCGTCCCAGTCCCCCGCCGGAGAACGCCCATGAGAACGCTTCCGTTCGCCCTGTTCCTTCCCGCCATGCTCGTCTCCGGGTGCGGCGGCGATGCCGCCGAAGCGCAGGACCTCAGCCTGCTCAAGGTCGAGCTGCGCGACCTGCAGATCACGGTCAAGGAGAACGCCGAGCTGCAGGCGCAGCGCGAGACCGTCGTGCGTTCCGAGGTCGAAGGCCAGGCGACGATCATCTTCCTCATCGAGGAAGGCAAGATCGTCCAGCAAGGCGAGAAGCTCGTCGAACTCGACGCGAGCGAGTTGATCGACAAGCGCGCGAACCAGGGCATCACCGTCGCGAAGGCCGAAGCCGGCCTCGCGCAGGCGCAGAAGGCGTTGGAGATCCTGCAGAAGGAACTGACCGCGAAGCGCCGCACGGCGGAGAGCAACCTGCGCATCGCGGAGCTCGAACTCGAGAAGTTCCTCGGCCGCGATTCGTCCGGCAGCGAAGACGTCGCGCGCGGCCGCAACTCCGACATGGTCAAGAAGCTCAAGGAGCTCGTCGAGACGCCGGTCGAAGCCGCGGCGAAGGATGCGGCTGCCGACGCGCAAGTCGTGTCCGCGATCCAGAGCCGCATCGATCCGCGCCGCTACTCGCCGCTCGTCAAGAAGATCGGCGGCCTGCTCGTCGACGCCGACGGCAAGCCCGCCGTCGATCGCGACATGGGCGACCTTGCGAACAAGGTGCTGCAGCAAGTCGACAAGATCCGCCTCGCGATGGCGGACCTGAAGTTCCAGGAGGCCTACTTCGGCCACAGCCAGCGACTCGCGGAGAAGCAGTTCATCACGCCGAACGAACTCGAGAAGGACAAGATCGAGTTCCAGCGCCGCCTGTCGCAGGTCGGCCTCGCGTGGAACGACCTCGACCTGCTCGTCAGCTACGAGCTGTTCAAGAACAAGGAGAAGCTGGCGCAAGACGTCGACAACGCGCGGCTCGAACTCGCGCGCGTGCTCGCGACGAACGAAGCCGAGGTGACGAAGGCCGACAGCTCGCTCAAGAGCGCAGAAGCCGAATACAAGCTCGCGAAGGATCGCCTCGACAACCTCGAGCGGCAGATCAAGAACGCGATCGTCTATGCCCCCACGCCGGGCCTCGTGATCTATGCGCGCCAGGAACGTGGCCGCATGGGTTCCGAGGCGATCCGCGAAGGCATCCAGGTTCGCGACCGCCAGGACCTCATCGTGCTGCCGGACACGACGCGCATGCAGACGATCGTGAAGGTGCAGGAGGCCGTGGTGAACCAGGTCCGCGTCGGCCAGATGGCGCACCTCTCGATCGAGGCGTTCCCAGACCGTTCCTTCCCGGGCCGCGTGGTCCGCGTGGCGCAGCAAGCGGACAGCAGCAGCGGCTGGATGAACACCGACCGCAAGGTCTACACGACGATCGTCGAGCTCGACGGCGACAACACCGGCGGCCTCCTGCGCTCGCGCATGGCGGGCGCGGTCACGATCCTCGTCGACCACCTGAAGGACGTGCTCGCCGTGCCGCTGCAGGCGGTGCACCGCGACCGTTCGGCGAACTACGTCTGGAAGGAGTCCACGAACGGCCCCGTCGCCGTGCCGGTCGAGATCGGGCCGCACAACGCCGAGCACGTCGTGATCACCAAGGGCATCGCCGTGGGCGACGTGATCCACCTCACGACGCCGCCCGAAGCGCAGCCACCGACGCTCGAGCAACCCGCCGTGCCGATGCCCGCAGTCCCCGCGCCGAGCGACACGAAGCCGCAGGACGGCAAGCCCGCGGACGCTCAGCAACCGGCCCAGGGCTCTCTCGACGCGCAACAAGGGGAACGTCGCGGCAACCGCGGCGGGCAGGGTGGCGGTGGTCAGGGTGGCGGCGCGATGGGCGGCGGCATGCCGAACATGACCGAGGAGCAGCGCGCACAGTTCACCGAGATGCGCCGCCTCGGGACCGAGGTCGCGACGTTCTTGAAGGGCAAGTTCCCGGATCGCGCAGCAGAGATCGACGATCGCCGCGCGCTCAGCACGATGCTCGAGGAGCCTGCGGTGCAGACGGCGCTCAAGGAGCTCGGCGAGACCTGGACCAAGTACGACGCGATGCGCCAGCAGATGCGCAGCATGATGGGCGGACGCGGCGGCCAGGGCGGCGGCGGGAATCGCTGAGCATGACTTCGCAGCCAGCAACCACTGCAGCCAACGCACGCGGCGCGGATGCGCGGCGCATCATCGCCGAGTTCCGCGACGTGCACCGCCACTACGTGATGGGCGACAACGTCGTGAAGGCGTTGAACGGCGTCTCCGTGCAAGTCCGCGAAGGCGACTACCTCGCGATCATGGGACGCTCGGGCTCGGGCAAGAGCACGATGCTCAACCTGCTCGGCTGCCTCGACCGCCCCACCAGCGGCCAATACCTCGTCGGCGGACGCGATGTCTCGCAGCTCGACGACGACGCGTTGTCCGACGTGCGCGGCCGCGAGCTCGGGTTCATCTTCCAGTCGTTCAACCTGATCCCGCAGCTCACGGTGCTGGAGAACCTCGAAGTGCCGCTGTTCTACCAGAACCGCGTGGGCCCCGAATCGCGCGCGAAGGCCGAGCGCCTCGCCACGCGCGTGGGGCTATCGGGACGATTGATGCACAAGCCGCTCGAGCTCTCGGGCGGCCAGCAGCAGCGCGTCGCGATCGCGCGCGCGTTGATGAACGACCCGCTGTTCCTGCTCGCGGACGAAGCGACGGGCAACCTCGACAGCAACACGGAGCGCGAGATCCTCGACCTCATGGACGAGCTGCGCCAAGAAGGCGTCACGATCGTGATCGTCACGCACAACCCCAAGGTCGCAGAGCGCGCGGACCGCGTGCTGTGGCTCAAGGACGGCGTCGTCGAGAGCCTCACGGTGACGGAGCGCGGCAAGGAACGAGGAGTGGAAGCATGATCGGGGACAGCGCGCGCACGATCCGGCTCGGCCTCAAGAGCCTCATGCTGCACAAGCTGCGCAGCACGCTCACCACCGCCGGCATCCTGTTCGGCGTCGCGTCGGTGATCGCGATGCTCGCGGTCGGCGAAGGCGCGAGCGACGAATCGCTGCAGCGGTTCCGCGCGCTCGGCGTGACCAACATCCTGCTTCGCAGCACGCGCCCGCCCGACACGCAGCAGTCGACGCAGCAGAGCTCGTTCCAGGCGATGGCGTTCGGACTGCTCTACTCCGAGGCGCGGCGCATCAAGAACACGATGCCCGAAGCCACCGTCGTGCAGGTCCGCGAAGTGCCGCGCAACGTCACGCACGGCGCGAACTTCAAGAGCACGATGGTCGTCGGCACCGAGCCGCAGTTCCTCGAGGTCGCCAACATGTCCGTCGCCGAGGGCCGATGGCTCACGGACACGGACGTGCTGCACCAGAGCAACGCCTGCGTGCTCGGCGCGAGCCTCGCGCGCACGTTGTTCCCGCTCGAGAACCCGATCGACCAGACGGTGCTCGCGGGCTCCGAAGACCGCTTCCGCGTCGTCGGCGTGCTGACCGGCCAGGGCCGCGCAGCCGGCCCGGCGGGCACCACCTACGACGAATGCGTGTTCACCGCGATCACGAGCTCACGCCGCCGCTTCGGCGACGAGATCCGCACGTCGTCGGGCGGCTCGTTCAAGAACGAGCGCGTCGAGCTGCACGAGATCAAGGTGCGCGTCGATTCCGAGACGCAGGTCGAGCACGCCGCGGGCGTGCTGCGCGAGATGCTGGAGCCTGCGCACAAGCAGCAGGCCGACCTCGAGATCACCGTGCCGCTCGAGCTGCTGCGCGACCAGGAGCGGCAGAAGCGCATGTTCAACCTCGTGCTCGCGGTCATCGCGAGCATCTCGTTGCTCGTCGGCGGCATCGGCATCATGAACGTGATGCTCGCGACGGTGACGGAGCGCACACGCGAGATCGGCATCCGGCGCGCGCTCGGCGCCAAGAAGAAGAACATCGTCTTCCAGTTCCTCGTCGAGGCAGCGGTGCTGTCGGCGCTCGGCGGGCTCGTCGGCGTAGCGCTCGGCATGCTCGTGCCGAGGGGCATCACCTACTTCTTCGACCAGAAGACGATCATCCGCACGATCCACGTCGTGATGTCGTTCGGCATCTCGGCGCTCGTCGGGCTCGTGTTCGGCATCTACCCCGCGTGGCGGGCAGCCAACATGGACCCGGTCGAGGCGCTGCGCCACGAGTGACGACGGCGCGCCGCCGCTGCCGGGCTCAACCCCAGCGCAGCAGCGTCGCGAGCAGCAGCGCGAGCGCACAGAGCAGCAGCACGACGACCGCGCCGTGCTTGCGCCACGCTGCGCGCGGCGCCTTCTCGTCGAACTCGCCGCCGTAGCCGTCGGGGATCTCGACCGACTGGTAGTCGATCTCGTCCCCGTCCTTCCAGCCCGTGTTCGCGTCGCTGCCGCACTCGCGGCACGCGCGCGCGTTCGCGGCGACCTCGGCTCCGCAGTTGGGGCACTCGAACGTCTTGCGCGGCTTCTTCGGCTTCATGGCAGCTTCTCCAACACGAGGCAGTCGAGCCCGACCATGCGCCGCGGCAACGCGTCCTTGTTCGCTCCGGCGATGCGCAGCGAGAACGTCGCGTCGCGAGCCTGCAACTCGACGACGCCGAGTTCGACGAGGCCCGTGCGCGCGATGTCGGCCGAATAGAGGTCGAGGGCATCGCCGAGCGGCTTGCCGTCGAGCGCGCACTGCACGATGCAGTAGTCCTTCGCGCGCACGAACGCAGCCTTCACGCGGTAGCGGCCGGCGACCGTGACCGGAACGGCCAGCGACAGCTCGTCGCCGTCCACGCCGTCCATCCACCACAGCTGCTGGTCGCCGCTGCAGAGTTCTTCGACGAACCACGTGTCCTGCGGTGTGTGCGTGCCGCCAGTGCACGACACCACGCGCAGCCGTTCCGCCTCGAGCGCGCCCTCGATGCGCAGCACCTTGGGCAACGGCAGCGGATCGAGCGCGAGTTCGTCGGGCTTCGGCATGGGCTGCGACTTCGACGTCGTCTCGTAGGCGCCGTACCAATACGCAACGGTCGCGTAGTCGAGCTCGATGTCCGGCACCCAGTGCCACGCTTCGAGGTCGAAGCGGAAGGACTTCTGGAACGGGACCATGTCGAGCGCGTGCACGCGGTGCACCGAAGTGAACCCGAAGTTGATCGGGCCGTCGCACTGCACCTGCCCGTGCAACGCGGACTGGAACACCGTCGGATCGCACCACGCGTAGCCGAAGTAGTCCTCGGTGCCGGTGCCGAACGTCGACGGGAACGTCTCGCCGTCGACGTAGAACTTCTCGTCGCCCTCGCCCCACCATGCGCGGTGCGGGTTCTTCACGAGCAGCGAACAGCCGACGAAGCGCCCCGCCCCGCCTTCGCAGTCGAGCACGAGGTGATCCGAGAACGGCCGCGACTTCGCGCGCTTTTGCAGTTGGAACGTCGCGTGGAACAGCAGGTCGTCGTCCGCGGCAGAGCCTTGCAAGCTGCTCAACCCGACGATGCGCGGATCGAAGCCGTCGGCGCATCCACGCTTCACGAGCGCGATCATCCCGCCGCGCGGCATCGGCATGCGGAAGTAGCACGACGCGTCGCCGTTCTCGTGGATCTCGAGGTAGCGGCCGCCGTGCGGGCGCCAGTCGGAGCCGCCGGCGAAGAAGTCGAGCAACGGCGCGCGCACCGTCGTCTTGCCGCCGCATCGCACGACGAGGAACACGCGGCGTAGCTGCTCGCCGAGGTTCGTGCCTGCAGGAGCCTTGGGCACCTGGATCGAGATGCGCGTGACGACGGAGCCAGGCGCCACATCCATGCTCCCCCAGCCAGGAGCCGAGTTCCAACCCTCTGGCCGCGTCTGCAACTCGCGCTGCGCGCGCTGCAGCGCATCGATCGACGCGCCGATCTGCTTCGGATCGAAGCTCACGACCTTGCTTCGTTCGGGCAATCGCAGCACGTCGACGTGGTAGTAGAGGTCGCCCGCAGACGCCGACACGACGAGCTTCTTGCCGAACGGGATCGGCACGTGGCAGCTGCCGCCTTTGCTGCGCATGCCGCACAACGGTTCGCCGAGGCCTTCGACCTTGCCTTCGCACAAGGCAGCGAAGTCCACGGACCACACGCGCGCGCCATCGACGTCGAAGTGCAGCGTGCCCGAGGGATTGGCCGACCAGATGCGCGTGACGACGCCGGGACCGTCGACCTCGGCCATCACGTGCTCGGGCTTCCCGTCGCGCGTCTCGACGCGCAGGTACTTGCCACGGTCGTCGTTCGCGTACCACGCATCGTGGTTGCCAGGGCCTTCGAGGCTGCGGCGGTCGAAGCTGCTGAACTGCACCGCACGCTCGCCCGGAACCGGCGGCCGTGTCCGCCATGCGTCGTCGGAGATGCGCAACACGCACGAGGCGAAGTCCCAGGCCTCCGCGACGGCCTGTTCACCCTGCGTCCGCGACGGCGCATCCTGCGCGATCGACGACGAAGCGGCGGTCGACGCAAAGGCGAGACCGAGGACCGCAGTCCGGGCAACGAGGCGCAGCATGCGCCACAACGTAGCCAGGGCCCCGGCAGCCGGCATCTCGCGACCGCATTCGGCGGCGACCAAGCCCCGCGCCGACACAGGCAAAGGACACGGACGCGGGCCAACACCGGCCCATCTCCATCCGTATGCTCGCGCGCCTCTCGTGCCCCAGGTGCCCATGCCCACTGCCGCGCTCCGCCTCGTGCTCCCATTCTGCGCCGCTTCGTTCGCGTTCGCGCAGGACCCGCCGCAGCCACCACAGCAGAACGACGAATCGGCGCCACAGCAGCCTGCGGCTCCGCAGGAGCAAGAAGGCGCGCAGGAAGGTCGCGGCAACCGCAACCGCGGGCTGTCCGGGCTTCGCCGCGTCGTCGACGCGAACGTGGAGATGGTGCGCGACCTCGCGTGGCGCAACCTCGGTCCGGCGAACCCGACGGGCCGCATCACCGACCTCGCGGTTCCGCACCAGGACTCG
>CAZEQF010000177.1:0-8431 GCA_964514315.1 uncultured Singulisphaera sp.
CGACCACGCATGCGGTGGCGTCTGCGCGTGCTCGACGTGCCACGTGCGCGTGCGCGCGGGCTTCGACTGCATGTCGGACCCGAGCGAGGACGAACTCGACCAGCTCGACGAAGCGCGCGACTCGGGACTCGACTCGCGCCTTGCGTGCCAGGCGAAGCTCACGTCGATGCCGAAGGGCGGCGAGGTCCGCATCGCGATCCCGAAGTGGAACGTGAACGCGGTGCGCGAAGGCCACTGAGGCCCACGCCTCGAGCTGCAGCACTCAGCTGTCGAGTCGCTGCGCCGTGACGACGAGTTCGCGGCCTTGTGGCAGGAACGGCGTGGTCGCGCGGAACACCGCGGGCTGGTCGCGTCGCAACGGCAAGCGGATCTGCAGAGGCTGGCGCGAACGCCGGACCGACTCGATCGTCACCACTTCGGGCGGCATGACGAAGCTCGGAGCGTCCGACGCCTTCGCGTTCGACGTCGCGAACTTGCCCTGGCCGATGCGCATGCGACGGCTCTCGATCGGGCCGCGCGTAGACAGTTCGCCTTCGATCTCCAAGCCCGCGGCCGTGCAACGGAGGTTCAGCGCCGCGCCGACCGCGCGGCGACGGACCTTGGGATCGCCGATGCGCGAGCCCTGCGCCACCTCGACGTCCCAGTCGCCCACGACCGAGAACTCCTCGTAGCTCGTCGCCGCGACCCAGCTGCCGAACAGCGTCGCGACTTCGACGCTCGCGAGCCGCGTCGCGGCAGCCATCGTGCCGTCCGCCGCAGGCTCCTGACCTGCCGGCGCGTCGTAGGCGACCACGCGCACGACGACCGGCGAGAGTTCCGCGTGGCGAGCCTGCTGGAACAACCGCAACTGCACGGCGGCGTCGCCGACGGCAACCGCGCCCTCCGACGGGCCTGCCTTCCAGAAGGCAACGCGCGAGCGCTCGCGCGACCCCGAGAACGACAGGCGATCCGGCTCGAACGCGCCGAGCTCCACCCACTGCGCCGCGTCCAGGTCCACCGAGCGGTAGCCGCGGTAGTCGAGCCACTGCGGCGCATACTCGAAGTCGCGGCCACCGACCGATCCCGTCGCAGGCAACGCAGCCCATCGCGGAGTCATCCGCAGTTCGACAGCGGTCCCGTCGAGCCCGGCGAACCGGTGCGTCACGGTCTCGCCCACGCGGGCGGCAAGCACGACGCCGAGTTCGCGCACTCGCTGGTGCGCGCGATCGAGCGAGCCGCTGGTCGTCTCGCCGAGGTCGACGAGGCCCTCGTCGCCGCGCTCGACGATGCGCAGCAGGACCTCGAAGAAGCCTCGTGGATCGCCGGCAAGCAACAGAGGGCGAACCGCCACCATCGCGCCGTGCATGACGCGCTGCACGACGGGGTTGCCAGCAGTCGCGTCTTGCGCGATCTCGACCTCGAAGTCCGTGACGGCCATCGAGTCCTCGACCGCGCTGCCCCATCCCCGTTGCCCCGAGCGCGCGAGAACTTCGCGCCGCATCACGACGCGGGCGTCGTCGCGCGTCCGCACCGTGATCTCGAACTCGCAGCGGACCTCGGGCGGCATCGCGGCCTCCAGTTCGCGGCACAAGCGCGCGACGACCACCGCGTCCTCCTCGCGCACGCACAGGTGCTCGCCGCCTTGCAACGCATGCAGCTTCGACGGGTCGACGGAACCGAGTTCCTGCAGGATCGAGGCGAGCGCGTCCATCGACAGCAACGGGAACGCAACCGACTCGGGCACGACGGCGTCGCGCTCGGGATAGCCGTGGCCGACACCGAGTTCGCCCGCCATGCGCCGCCCGCTCGGGAAGTCGACCATCGCGAGATAGGGCTCGGCCTGGCGCCAGGGCAGCAACAGCGTCGAAGTGCGGACGAACGGCGACGGGCTCGACTGCTGCGCAGCTAGGCTCAGTGCGAGCATCGCGAACAGGCCCACGCGACCGACGACTGCGCACAGACAGGAACGCACGCGATGCAAGCGGGTGGAGTCCATCGCCGCATCCTACCCAACTCGCGTCCGCAACACGTCGCATCAGCCTCCACCACTCCGTTCCGCGCGCAGTCGCTGCGCGCTACGGTTCCGCGACCCATGACTTCCGCCGCAGATCTCCAACTCGCCGCCAACACGATCCGTTGCCTCGCGATCGACGCCGTCCAGAAGGCCGAGTCCGGCCACCCTGGCATGCCGATGGGCATGGCCGACGCGGCGGTCGTGCTGTGGACGGAGTTCGTGCGTTGGAGCGCTGTGGACCCGCAGTGGCTCGGTCGCGATCGCTTCGTGCTGTCGGCGGGCCACGGTTCGATGTTGCTCTACTCGCTGCTGCACCTGTCGGGCTTCGACCTGTCGATGGACGACTTGAAGCAGTTCCGCCAGCTGCACAGCAAGACGCCGGGCCACCCCGAAGTCGGCGAGACCGCGGGCGTCGAGACGACGACCGGACCGCTGGGCGCAGGCTTCAGCAATGCAGTCGGCATGGCGATCGCGGCGCAGATGGAAGCTGCGCAGAACGACAACCCGCTGCTGAAGAACCGCGTGTTCACGATCTGCGGCGACGGCTGCCTGATGGAAGGCATCAGCCACGAAGCGGCGTCGCTCGCCGGCCACCTCGCACTGGAGAACCTCGTGTGCCTCTGGGACGACAACGGCATCACGATCGAGGGCCACACCGACATCGCGTTCAGCGAGGACATGCAGAAGCGCTTCGAAGCCTATGGGTGGCGCGTGCTGAAGGCCGACGGCCATGACATGGCGAAGGTCCGCGCGGCGCTGCAAGAAGCAGTCACCCCGTGCGGACGGCCTACGCTGATCTGCTGCAAGACGACGATCGGCAAGGGCTCGCCCAACAAGAAGGACACGCACGACGTCCACGGCTCGCCGCTCGGCGCCGACGAGATCAAGCTGACGAAGGAAGCGCTCGGCATGCCGCAGGACGCGTTCTTCGTCGACGCACGCTGCAAGGCTGTGTTCGCCGCGGCCGCGAAGAAGAACGAGGCTGCGCGCGAGCAGTGGAACGCCGCGATGCAGGCCTGGGAGAAGTCGCATCCTGAGCACGCCGCGAAGTGGCGCGCGTTCCGCGCGCGCACGGTGCCCGCGAACCTCTACGCCGAGTTGCAGAAGGCCGCCGGCGACGTGCCATCGGTCGCAACGCGCGTGCTGTCGGGCAACGTGATCCAGAAGGCCGCGGAGCTCGTGCCGTCGATGGTCGGCGGCAGCGCCGACCTCGACCCGTCGACGAAGACGCGCATCAAGAAGAGCACGAGCTTCACGGCAAAGGATCGCGCGGGCCGCAACTTCCACTTCGGCGTGCGCGAGCACGGCATGGGCGGCGTGCTGAACGGCATCGCGCTGCACGGCGGCTTCCTGCCGATGGGCAGCACGTTCCTCGTGTTCGCTGACTACATGCGTCCCGCGATCCGCCTCGCCGCGCTGATGAAGCTGCCGGTCACGTTCGTGTTCACGCACGACAGCTTGATGGTCGGCGAAGACGGACCGACGCATCAGCCGGTCGAGCAACTCGCGTCGCTGCGGCTCATCCCCCACGTGCACGTGTTCCGCCCCGCCGACGGCCTCGAGACCGCGGCCGCGTGGTCGCACGCGCTGTCGCGTCGCGAAGGGCCCGTGTGCCTGTCGTTGACGCGCCAGAACCTGCCGATGCTGCAGCGCGCGGCTGGCTTCGACACGGCGGCAGTGCTGCGCGGCGGCTACGTGCTGCGCGACGAAGGCGGCGCGCAGGCGACGTTGATCGCAACCGGCGCAGAAGTCTCGCTCGCGCTCGATGCAGCTGCCGTGCTGCAGAAGTCCGGCACGCGCGTTCGCGTCGTCTCGATGCCGTGCGTCGAGTTGTTCTTGGAGCAGCCGCCCGCATGGCAGAAGGCCGTGCTGGGCGAAGCGCCGGTCTTCGCGCTGGAGATGGGCAAGCCCGAAGTCTGGTGCCGCTTCACGGGCCGCCTCGACCGTTGCATCGGCCAGGAGGAGTTCGGTGCGAGCGCACCGGCGAAGAAGCTCGCGGAGCACTTCGGGTTCACGGCGGAAGCGGTCGCACAGCGCATCCGCGCAGCGCTCTGACCCGACCCGCGCGACACGCCTGCCGTGCCCACCGCCGCGGGCTGGTAGACTGCCGCGCCATGGAACGAACCCGCTCCGCCTTCACCGCCGTCCTGCTGCTGGCGTCGCTCGTCGCAGCGCAGGACAAGGGCGCTTCGAAGAAGGACGAGAAGGCGCCGCCGCCCGTCGACCCCGCGGTCGCGGCCAACGCGGCGCAGCTGCGCACGATGGTCAAGGCGCGCGCGATGGACCAGGACTTCCTCGCGCTCAACCTCGTCACGGCGCTGTCGACGAACTTCGCCGACAAGAACCCGAAGGACCAGAAGACCGCGCTCGCGGCGCTCGGCGACGTGTTCAAGCTCGGGCCCGTTCGCCCCGCGGACAAGTGCGAGCTCTACCGCGTGACCGCCGAGGCGCTCGGAAACTGCGGCACGGAGGCTGCGTCCGCCCTGCGCAAGGCGTTCGAGCAAGAGCGCATCAACGGCCGCGAATACGCGGGGCTGCGAGCGCAGATCGTCGTCGCGATCGGCAAGACGAAGGACGACCAGCAACCCGACTGGCTGCTCGAGCAGGCGATGCGCTCGCCGGATGACGAAGTCGCCGCAGCCGCCGGCGAAGCGCTCGGCAACTACGACCAGATGCCGATCAAGCAGACGCGCGAGGTCTGCAAGCGCCTGATCGGACGCTACGGCGAGATCGACATGAAGGCGAAGCAGCCGGTGTCCAACAACCCGAAGGACCCGATCGACTTCGGCCCGCAGAACGCGGTCAAGACGCTGCAGTGGATCGCCGGCAAGTGGAACGCGACGCTCCAGAAGCTGACCGGCGAGAAGCACGAGTCCGCGCCCGACTGGACGCGGTGGCTCAACAAGAACAAGGACTGGGAGCCGAAGAAGAGCTGACGCAGCGCGTCAGTTCTTCGCGTCGAGACTGCGGATCGAGACCGCGCGGAACTCGACCGGATCGTTATGGCCGCAGAAGCCGAAGCGGCCCTCGGTGCGCAGCCGTCCTGCGTGCTCCTTGCCCGACAGCGTCTTCTCGATCTTCGCGACGTCGGCGTCGACGATCGTCGTGCCGTTCAACGTCACGCGGATGCGCGAGCCGCGCACCTCGACCTCTTCGTAGTTCCATTCGCCGACCGGGCGCAAGTGGCCGCGATGCGCGGCGACGAGGCCGTAGAGCGAACCGTGGAACTGCCAGGGTTGGAGCTTGGCGTACTTCTCGGCAGAGTCGTCGAGAACCTGGACCTCGATCGCGTCGTAGGCAGCGTCGCCCTGGCCCGGATAACGGATCGCGAGGCCGTTGTTGCCGCCCGCCGGCAGACGGAACTGCAACCTCGCGCGGAAGTCGCCGTAGCTCTGCTTCGTGAACAGCGTGCCGCCCTTGCCCTGCTTGCAGCGGAGCGCGCCGTCGACCACCTCGTAGCTGTCGAGCGAGCCTTCGAACGCCGAGAGCGACGAGCCGTCGAACAACGACTCGTAGCCGTCGCCGGAATGCTCGCGCAACACGGCATCGGACTCTGACGCAGTCAACTCGTGCACGGTCACGTTGCGGAAACGGATCTCGCCGCCGTGCGTCTGCAGCTGGATCGGGCCGCGTGCACGCAGCGGGATCTTGCGGTTCCAGAAGTTCTCCATCACGGCCCAATCGACGACGAGCGCGCCGTTGAGCCACACCGAAGTGCGTTCGCCCACTTGCAGGATGCGCACCGTGTTCCACTCGCCGAACGGCTTGTCCGCGAGCACGAGCGGCATGCGCGCGTTCTGTGCGCCGCTCCACGAGCCCTTCGCGTCGTTGTTCCAGAGGCCGCCGCTGCCCTTGTCCGCGCCGAGGTTGTGCTTGCCACCCGCCTCCGTCGTATCCCAGATCTGCACCTGCGGCGTGCCGCGGAGGTAGATGCCCGAGTCCGCCTTCGCGACGGTCTTGTAGTCGAGGCGAAGGTCGACGTCGCCGTAGTCGCGATCCGTCGTGAGGTAGGCGCCTTCGCCGTCGTTGACGAGTTCACCGTTCTCGCACTTCCAATGCGTCAGCGTGGCGTCGTCCTCGGCGCGCAGCTTCTGCCGCTCCTCTTGCGACATCGCGTCGAGCTTGTATGGATCGAAGTGGCGCTGGCCGTGCCAGCCTGCGAGGTCGACGCCGTTCCACAACGGCTGCTGTTGCCACGAAGGCGACAGGGTCGGCGACGGCGGAACGAGCGAGCAGGCGCAGAGGAGCGCGAGCGGGACGAGAACGGATCGCATCTGCGAGAACCTACCGACCGCGCGCGCTCGCTGCATCCATGCAATCGGGCGCGGCGGACCTCGTCCGACGCGCCCGACCACTCGGAGGACCGAAGACCGTTCCGCCGCTCAGCGCGACGTGATCACTTCGGCCTCGATCGTGGCGCAGCCTTGCGCCGCATCGCTCGCGACCGCGGCGCCCGAATGCGCCTCGTGCGCGAAGTGCTCGCGGATCTCGCGCAACACGTCGCGGCCCGGCTCGGCGACCGCGAGCGGGTCGACCACGTCGTTCGCGACCATGTCGTTCTCGAGCATCTTCTGCGCGACGTCGAGGCGCTTCTGCACCTTGGCGAGAGCTTCCTTGGCCTGGCTCAACGCGCTGTCGTCGAGGTCGAAGCGCTTCTGGCTCGCGCCCATCGTCTCGATCCAGTGTTGCTGCGTGCGCAGCGAACGGACCTGGTCGACGAGCACTTCCTTTTCCTGCCGCACTGCGGCAAGGCGCTGCTTCGCGGCGTCGACCGCCTCGGTCTGCCGCGCGATCAACGTGCGCTTCGTCTCCAGGATCTTCTGGTTGTTCTTGAACGAGTCCATCGTGCGCTGGAGGTCGCGTTCGACGCGACGCTTCGTCATCGCATCGCTCGTCAGCACGAGCGCCGCGTTGGTCTCGCCGCCGAGCAGGCGCGCGCCCGTGTGCAGGCGCTTCTCTTCCGTGCCGACGGTCTTCTGCAGGCCCTGCACCGACGACTGCAGCTCTTCGAGCTCGACCTCGGCGCGCGCGACGTCGCGCTTGCACTGCTCGATCTGCGGATCGATCTGCACGATGAGGTTCTCGGCGCGCTTGATCTCGAACTCGACCGGGATCGCGTTCTCGACGGACTCGTGCACCGAGCTGGCGACGGTGCCGAAGTAGCTGCCGAAGCTGGTGCCGAACAGGAGGAAACCGATGCCGGCGAGCGCCGCGCCGGAAAGGACCACGTACTTGACTGCCTTGAGGATCATGTCGTCTCCGACTACCGGATCGTGGGAGCCACCATCGGCTCCGACAGACGACCTTTCGCGCGAGCCTGCGGACTATTCGCCGCCGCGCGAGAAAACCGCCGCAATCAGCGGCGGCGTTCGCGCAGCGCGGTCACGGTCGACCGCAGCAGACGGTCCTTGAGGTCCTGCATCGGCGCCTTCTTGGCCTCGTCCTCGCGCGCCTTCAGGTCCGAAAGCACTGCGTTGCAGTACGGGCACGCGCTCTCCTCCAGATGGAAGCGCACGAACTCCGCGGCGCCGCCGGACAGGCCGTCCTGCAGCCAGCTCGACAGCCAGTCCGGATGCGGGCACGAGATGCGTTCGCGCCGCCACACGGCCGCGACGGTGAACGCCAACTGCGGATCGAAATCGTCGGCGCCGCTCATCGGGAGCCTGGGGCCCAGAGGCCGCGGAACAAGGTGTGGTTCGGGTCGGCGCGCCGCGCGAGCCCGCGCAGCTTCTCGATCGCGCGGAACTTGATGCCCGCGACGTTCTTCTCGTCGGCGATGCCGAATCGGATCGCCACGTCCTTGTTGCGCTTGCCGAGCACGAACAGGGACTCGAGCACCATGAGCTTCTCGAACTCGCCGGCCGACCACAGCTCGCCGACGAACTCCTTGAGGATCTGCGCAAGCGCGCGCTGCTGACGGCCCTCGTCCTCCGTTGCGACGACGCGGTCCTTCGGCGCAGCTTCGCCGTCGTCGGCCATGTTCTCGAGCCACAGCCGGCCGGTCTCCGCCGCATCCTCGTCGCCCTTCGCGGGCACGAACGCGATCTTGTGCTTGCGGAAGTGGTCGATGACGCGGTTCTTCGCGATGCCGAACAAGAACTGATCGAGCGTGAACGAACGGTCGAAGCCGCCGATGCCGCGCACCGCGCCGAGGAACACGTCCTGCGTGAGGTCCTCGGAAGTAGCCCTCCTGCAACGCGGCCCATGCAGCCTCGTCCATGGCCTGCAACTTCTGGATGTCGTGGTCGTCAGCGGCCATCGTCGAATGGACTCGGCGGTTCAGAGCGCGCCGAGGACGGCGAGGATAGCCACGAGCACCAGCAGGACCAGCGCGGCGACCACCGCGTAGCCCACCAGCTGCGCCGCGAACTGCACGATGCGGAACAGCAGCTGGAGCACCCACAGCGCGCCACCGCCGGCGAACTTGCGCACGAGCCG
>CAZEQF010000178.1:0-7961 GCA_964514315.1 uncultured Singulisphaera sp.
GTGCACACGCACCGCTCGTCGGCGGCCAAGATCGTCGAGGCGGCGCGCCGCGCGCAGCATCGCGACCTCGTGATCCTCGCGCACAACGGCCCGCTCGGGCTCTCGCAGGATCCGCACGACATCTACGGCAAGGACTTCGGCCGTCCGGGCGGCGACTGGGGCGATCGCGACCTCGCGCTCGCGCTGCAGCGCATCGAAGACCTCGGCCTGCGCGTGCGCATGGTGATCGCGGGCCACATGCACAACTCGCTCGTGCATCCGCGCGGCGCGCAACGCGTCCGCTTCTGCAACCTGCACGACACGCTCTACGTCAATCCGGCCGTCGTGCCGAGGATTCGCGAAGGGCAGCTCGGTTCGGAGTCGTACTTCGTCCGCACTTCGTGGCTCGACGGCAAGTGCCTCGGCGTCGAAGAAGTGTGGGCGGACGCAAAGGGCCAGGCGCGCCATGCGACGCCGGCGCCGTTCGTAGAACTCGGCCACGACCGCGAGCCGTTCGCGGAGGAAGAAGAAGGCGAGGAGTGATCGTGACGGAGTCTGCGGACGTCGTCGTCGTCGGAGGCGGGATCCTCGGCTGCTCGGTCGCGCTGCACCTTGCGCGCGCGATGCCGAATGCGCGCATCCTCGTGCTCGATCGCGGGCCGATTGCGGGCGCGACGTCGGGTCGCTGCATGGGCCACCTGATGGTGACGCCCGACACGAAGGAAGAGTACGCGTTCTCGCACACGAGCGTCCGCATGTGGGCCGAGCTGCAGGAGGAGATCGGCGGCTTCGACTACAACCCGACGGGCGCGCTGTATCTCGCGGACGCGCCCGAGGACCTCGAATTGCTGCCGGTGCTGCAGAAGCAGTTCACGGATTGCGGCGACACGGCGTCGATCCTCGACCAGAAGCAACTGCGCGACATGGAGCCCGGCCTCGCGCACGATCTGCCGGGAGCGTTGTTCTACGAAGGCGACGGCGTCGTGCTGCCGATGACGTCGTGCTCGGCGATGCTGCGGCTCGGCCAGCGCCACAACGCGCGCCTGGAGACGCGACCGGGGACCGAGGTCATCGGCTTCGACGGCATCGGCTCGCGCATCACGGCGGTGCGCACGAAGCACGGAACGATCGCGACCGGCAACGTCGTGATCGCGTGCGGCGTGTGGTCGCCCGCGGTCGCGAAGCTCGCAGGCATCGCGGCGCTGCCGATCGTGCCACGCGCGGGCAACCTCGCGATCACCGCGCACCACGCGACGCCGATCCAGAAGCAGTTGCTCGAAGTCAGCTACATCCGCTTCGCGCACGGCGCGGCCAAGGTCGACCCGTGGAAGACCGACGAGGACAAGGGCGGCCACGCGGTCAACATGCAGCCGCAGAGCGCCGGCGGTTGCCTCATCGGCTCGACGCGCCAGTTCCGCGGCTTCGACACGACGCTCAACCGCGAGCTGCTGCACCGTTCGTTGCTGCGCGCGCAGCGCTACGCGCCGGGCCTCGCGGACCTGCCGATCGTGCGCACGTGGGTGGGCCTGCGTCCCTACTCCGTCGACAAGCATCCGTTCGTCGGCCCGTGGCCGGAGACGGATGGGCTGTGGGTCTGCAGCGGCCACGAAGGTCTCGGCATCAGCTTGTCGATGATCAGCGGCCACCTGATCGCGGCGCAGATGACGAAGACGCAGTGCGAAGTCGACCCGACGACGTGGCTGCCGAGGAGGATCCTGTGAGCGGCGATCTGCGCATCGACGGCGTCTCGCGCGGCGAGAAGGTCGAGTTCACGTTCGAAGGCCGGCGCGTCACGGGCCACAAGGGCGAGACCGTCGCGATGGCGTTGTGGGCGGATGGTTGCCAGGCGCTGCGCAACAGCAGCCGCGACGGCGCGCCGCGCGCGGTGCTCTGCAACATGGGCATCTGCTACGAGTGCCTCGTGCGCATCGACGGAGCAGTCGTGCGCGCGTGCATGACCGAGATCGAGCCCGGCATGAAGGTCGAACACGGAGGCAAGCCGTGACGCGCGACGCCTTGCTCGAAGCCGATGTCGGCATCGTCGGCGCAGGCCCTGGCGGCATGGCCGCGGCGTTGCGCATCGCGGGCGCGGGCCTGTCCGTCGTCGTGCTCGACGAAGGCTCGCGTCCCGGCGGCCAGATCTTCCGCCAGTTGCCCGAGGGCTTCGTGCATGCGCATCCGCCCGCCGAGCCGCCGAGCCACGACGCGGGCCACGAACTGCTGCACGCGTTGACGGGCACGAAGATCCGCATCGAGCCGCGCGCGACGGTGTGGGACGCGCGCGCGCCGCGCGGCGAAGAGCGCGGTTGCCTGTGGTTCGAGCAAGGCGTCGCGTCGCGCGCGTTGCGCTGCAAGGCGATCGTGCTCGCGCCAGGAGCGATGGACCGTTGCGTGCCGTTCCCCGGCTGGACGCTGCCGGGCGTCATCACGGCGGGCGCGGCGCAGGTCATGGTGCGCGGCTACGGCGTCAAGCCGGGTGCGCGCGCGGTCGTCGCTGGATCGGGCCCGCTGTTGTTGCCGACCGTCACTGCGCTCGCGTCGGCGGGCGTCGAGGTCGTGGCGGCGCTCGAGTCCGCGCCGCGCAGCGCCGCGTTGCGCGCGTTGCCCGGCGTGCTGCGCAGCGGCGCGCGAATGCGCGAGGCGCTCTTCTATGCGCGGCAGCTGTGGCGCAGCGGCGTGTCGCTGAAGTTCTCGCACGCGGTGTTCGCCGCCGAAGGCGACGGACGCGTGCAGCTCGCGGTGATCGGCAAGCTCGATCGCGACGGCAATCCGATCGCGTCCACGGCGAAGGCCGTCGACGTCGACGTCGTCTGCACCGGCTACGGCCTCGTGCCGTCGATCGAGATCGGCCAGCGTCTCGGCTGCAGCACGACGTGGAACGAAGCGCGCGGCGGCTGGCACATCGAGGCAAAGGACTTCGGCGCCACGAACGTCGAGCGCGTGTTCGCGGTGGGCGAGATCGCGGGCATCGGCGGCAGCGAAGTCGCGATCGCCGAAGGCCGCGCAGCCGGCGAGCTGGTCTGCGCGCAATTGCAGCAACGCGCAGCGTTGACGCACGTCCGCGACCGCGCGAAGTCCGTTCGCGCCGCCGCGGACGCGATGCTGCGCGCCTTCTCGGTCCCGCGCGGCGTGTTCTCCATCGCGAAGGACGACACGATCGTCTGCCGTTGCGAGGACGTGAACGCGAAGGCCGTGCGCAACGCGAGCGCGCTGCACGGCGACAGCCTGCGCGCGATCAAGATGGGCTGCCGCGCCGGCATGGGCCCGTGCCAGGGCCGCATCTGCTCGCCCAGCGTGCAGGCCATTGCGTCGTGCGGGAACGTGCGCACGTGGGACGAGCCCGTCGTGCAGGTCCCGCTCAAGCCGGTGCGCACGTCGACGATCCTCGGCGCGCCGAAGGCCTGACGGTCGCGAAGGGCGACGACTCGCGTTTGCCGCGGACGATGGATCCGCGGCGATTCGGCGCGCGGCAGTCGCGGCATCCTGCCCCGCTCGTTCGCGTGCGGCGCGTCGACCTCGCCGCTATAACGCCGCGCGATGACGATCTTGCGCGCGCTGTCTTTCTCGCTGTTCCTCGCCACGTTCGCTTGCCAGTCGGCCCCCAAGGCGGAGCCGCAGAAGCCGGCTGATGCGGCCGCCTCCGCCGACCAGGACGCGGAGAAGCAGAAGCAGGAAGCCGAGGAGAAGAAGGCAAAGGAGAAGGAGCTCGCGCACAAGCGCCGCGACCTCGACTACGCCAAGGTCGGCCTGCAGACCAACGAGATCGACCGCCGCATGCGCACGATGTCGATCGAGGCCCAGCTCCACGACGCCGAGCTCGAATTGCAGAAGCAGAAGAAGGAGCTCGAGCTGCACCAGAAGGAGACGGCGCCGCGCGAGATGGAGGAGCACCGCATCTCCCTCGACTACCAGATCCACCGCGCCGAGGAGTCCAAGGAGGAACTCGCCGAACTGGAGTCGATGTACAAGGACGACGAGTTCGCCTCGAAGACCAAGGAGCTCGTGATCAAGCGCGGCCGTCGTCAGGCCGAGATGGCGGATCGCAACCTCGCCGTGTCGCGTCGTGAGTTCTCCGTGTTCGAAGGGCACACGATGCCCGAGCGCGAGCGCGACCTGCAGAAGAAGGTCCGCGACGCCGAGCTCGCGCTGGAGAAGGCGCGCATGGAGAAGCAGAAGACGATGATGGAGCTCGACGTCCAGCAGCGTCAGGCCGAGGACAAGGTGAAGGACCTCGAGGTCGAGATCGCCGAGCTGGAGAAGAAGCTCGCCGAGGGCAAGAAGTGACGCTGCGCAAGGCGTTCGCCGCGACGTTCGCAGCGATCGCGTGGACTGCGCTGGCGTCGGCGCAGGACGGCAAGGCCGAGCCTGCGCCGTCGTTGCGCACGAAGGAGGCGGCGCGCGCCGGCGCGGATCGCGCGCTTGCGTTCCTCGTCAGCTCGCAGCACCCGGACGGCTCCTGGGCCACGAAGTCCACGGACAGCCTGTTCGACAAGGGCTTCGCGGCCGAGACCTACTACTGCTACCAGATGGGCGCGCATTGCCTTGCGACGCTCGCGTTGCGTCGCGCGCCCGAGACTCCCGAACGTCGCGCTGCGCTCGACAAGGCGGTGCGCTGGCTGACGAAGGCGACGATGCCATTGCGCGGCAGCAACTGGGACAACGACGCGGTGTGGGCGTGGCTCTACGGCACGGTCGCGATGACGGAGCTCGCGCGCGATCCTCGCTTCATGACAGACGACTGGCGCGGGCCGGTCGTGCAGCGCGGCAAGGAGTTCGTGCACTGGCTCGAGAAGAACCAGGTCCCCGACGGCGGCTTCGGCTACTACGACGATCCGATCTACACGCAGCGGCCGAAGTGGGCGACGAGCTTCTCGACGAGCGCCGTGTTGCCCGCGCTCGGCATCGCGATGCAGCTCGGCTGGGCGCAGGACCCGGAGACCGCGGCGCGCGCGGCGCGCTACATCAAGAAGTGCCGCCTGCCCAGCGGCGCGTACGAGTACGACCTCAATCCGATCCCGCGCGTGCGCGGCGGCGAGGAGATCAACAACGTGCGCGGCAGCCTCGGCCGCATCCAGGTCTGCAACTGGGCGCTCGCGCAGTTCGGCGACGAGTCGGTGACGGCGGAGCACATGCGCAAAGGACTGCAGCAGTTCTTCGAGCATCACAAGTTCCTCGCGGTCGCTCGCATGCGCCCGGTGCCGCACGAGGCCTACTACGCGAACGCGGGCTACTTCTTCTACTTCGGCCACTTCTACTGCGGCGAAGTGATCGAGCTGCTGCCCGAGGGCGAGCGCGAGCCGTTCCGCGAGCAGCTGCGCGAGAAGTTGCTGGAGACGCAGCGCAAGGACGGCTCGTTCTGCGACTTCCAGAGCACCAGCTACATGACGACGTCGTCGACGGGCTTTGCCGCGATGGCGTTGCTCGCGGGGCTCGGACAAACGAAGGCGCCCGCTGCGCCCGCGACGAAGCCTGAGGAGAAGCGATGAGCAGCTGTGACGCGAACGGCGACGAGCTGCGCCAGATCTCCGACAAGCTCGGCCTCGACGTGAGCAAGCGGCACATCTTCGTGTGCTGCGATGCCAGGAAGGCGAAGTGCTGCGACCCCGTCGAGGGCCAGAAGGCGTGGGACTACCTGAAGGGCCGCCTCAAGGAGCTCGGTTTGTCCGAGCGCGGCGGCGTGCAACGCACGAAGGCCGACTGCTTGCGCGTGTGCAAGGACGGCCCGATCGCCGTGGTCTATCCCGAAGGCGCGTGGTACCGGCGCTGCGACGCGACGGCGCTCGAGCGCATCGTGCAGGAGCATCTGATCGGCGGCCGCGTGGTGCAGGACCTGCTCATCACCGAGCATCCGCTCGAGTCGTAGGCTCCTGCCGCGGGACGCAAGCGTCCCGCGCGCGTCGTTCGCCGTGCTCGCAGTCTGCAGCGGACTCGATCAGGCGTCTTGGTGCTTGAGCAGCGGCGCTCCCACAGCAGTGGTGGCGAGCTGCTCGATCAGTGCGTCGAGCTCCGGCTCGCCGCGCACCGTCGCTGTTCGCGCGAGCGGGTCTCCGTTCTTCTGCGTGAGGACGGCAAACCATCCGCCGTCATCGTCTGTGTGCTTCACGAAGCGGTTGCCGACGCGCAACGCGGTGCGCGCCTGCATGAGTTCGACCTGCACGGTGTAGCGGTCGCTGCTCGGCAGGCCGCGCAGCAACGTCGAACCATCAGTGGCGAGGAACTGGAACACGAAGCGGGCGTGTTCGTCGGCGACGATCTCGAATCTCGAGCGCATGGATGATGCCCTCCATGTGCGTGACGCGCGGAGAGGTGGCTTTGTTTCGCTGTGGCCCCGCGCGTGCGCAGAATCGAAGTGCGCACGGAAAATCGGGGAGCCCTGCTTCGGCCGCAGTGCGGAGACGTGTGCGGAACGGATGCTGTCGCCGCTGGCCCGAGTCGGACATCGCCCGCGTCTCCGGTGCGGCGAAATGCGACGCTCGCGGACGCTGTCTCGTGATGGGGCCGGACGAAAAAACCGCCGCCGCAGGGTCGCCCCTGCGACGGCGGGCACGAGATTACGGAACCTGCGCAGGCCTCTCACTCCCACGCGAGCACCGTGAATCGAAGCGTCCTCTCGCGCCGGATTTCGCGCCTCGCGGCGGTGCCGATGCAGCAGGGGAACCTTTTTTTGTGCGCGGCCGAGGCCGCCGGAGTTGCGCCTGCGGAGCTGCTTCGACGCAGACGGCGGCTCTCCTCTCGCGCCCAGGCGCGCGATGTCTACCCTGATCCGCCCATGCCAAGGCGCGAACAGAGCCCAAACGGATCCATCGACGCGAGGATCGCGCATGTGCTCTCGGACACGTTCGGCCTCGACGCCCTGCGTCCGCTGCAGCGAGAGGCGATTCTTGCCGGGGTGGAAGGCCGCGATGCGCTGGTCGTGCTGCCGACGGGCGGCGGCAAGTCGCTGTGCTACCAGTTGCCGCCACTCGTCACGGGCAAGCTGACCGTCGTCGTCTCGCCGTTGATCGCGTTGATGAAGGACCAGCTCGACGGCCTGCGGCTGCTCGGCTACCCGGCTGCTGCCGCGCACGGCAACCTGACGCCCGCGGAGAAGCGCGAACTCTGGCGCGAACTGCAGGGCGACTCGCTGCGGTTGTTGTTCGTGGCGCCGGAGCGCTTGTTCCTGGACGGCTTCGTGTCGCAGTTGACGTCGCTCGACATCGGCGCGTTCGCGATCGACGAGGCGCACTGCATCAGCCAGTGGGGCCACGATTTCCGGCCTGAGTACCGCAGGCTCGCAGAACTGCGCGAAGTGTTCCCCGGCGTGCCGTTCCAGGCGTTCACGGCGACGGCGACGCCGCGCGTGCGCGAGGACATCGTGCAGCAGTTGCGGCTGTGCGAGTCCGAGGTGCACGTCGGCACGTTCGACCGGCCCAACCTCACGTATCGAGTGCTGCCGCGCGTCGACCTCGTCGACCAGGTTGCCGAAGCGATCGAGCGCCATCCCGACGCGGCGGCGATCGTCTACTGCATCAGCCGCAAGGACACCGAAGCTCTCGCCGAGAGCTTGCGCAAACGCCGCATCGACGCGCGCGCCTACCACGCCGGCCTCGATGCCAAGGAGCGCACGCAGATCAGCGAGCGCTTCCGCGACGAACGGCTGCGCGTCGTCGTCGCGACGGTCGCATTCGGCATGGGCATCGACCGCGGCGACGTGCGCCTCGTCGTGCACGCTGCGTTGCCGAAGAGCGTCGAGGGCTACCAGCAGGAGACGGGCCGCGCGGGCCGCGACGGGCTGCCGAGCGAGTGCTTGTTGCTCTACTCCGCCGCCGACGCCGCGAAGTGGCGCCAGATCATGGAGCGCTCGGCCGCGGAGTCCGGCTCCTCGCCCGAAGTGACGCAGGCGCAGCTCGCGTTGTTGTCCGAGATGCAGCGCTTCGCCAATCGGCCGCAGTGCCGCCATGCGATGCTGAGCCGCTACTTCGGCCAGGACTACGCGCACGACG
>CAZEQF010000178.1:7971-8382 GCA_964514315.1 uncultured Singulisphaera sp.
AGGCCTCGAGACCTGCGACGACGCGAACACGGTCGCGGGCGACGGCTGCGGCGCGTGCGACGTGTGCCTGAAGGAACTCGAGTCCGTGCCCGACGCGCACGTCGTCGCGCAGAAGATCCTCTCCGCGGTGGTGCGGACGGGGCAGCGCTTCGGCATGCGCCACGTGATCGACGTGTTGCGCGGCAGTCGCACGCAGAACGTCGTCGATCGCGGCCACGACACGATCCCGACGTTCGGGTTGCTCAAGGACTTCAGCGCCTCGACGCTCGCCAACTTCGTGGACCAGTTGATCGATGCGGGCGATCTCGTGCGAACGGACGGCGAGTATCCGATCCTGCAGCTCACTCCGGCTGCGCGCGAAGTGTTGACGAGCGAACGGCAAGCTGCGCTCGTGTTGCCCAAGCAGTCGCT
>CAZEQF010000179.1:0-3172 GCA_964514315.1 uncultured Singulisphaera sp.
CCACTCTTTCCCGACACTACGCGCTTCGGATCTGCACACCGTGCGCCGCGACTCGACGAGGTAGGCCTTCGGATCGCGCGTGCGCAGCGCGTTCGCCTGCTCGAGGGTCATGCCGTCCGGCACGTAGCCGATCAGCATGTCGTGCGCCGACGTCTGGTCCGTGAGCATGTCCGGCACGACGCCGGAATCGCGCACGATCGCGAGCAACTCCGTCGCGTTGCAGCGGACGCCGATCGACCACGCCTTCTTCTGCGCGCGCATCTCGAGAGCGCGCGCGAGCGCCTTCTTGGGATCGTCGATGCGCTCGTCGAGGTAGCGCGTCACGAGCCGCTTGTCGATGCGCGAGCCGTCGACGTCCGCGCCGAGGCACACGCCGCCCGCCATCGTCACCGCGAGCGGCTGCGCGCCGCCCATTCCACCGAGGCCAGCCGTCACCACGAGCTTGCCGGCGAGGTCGCCGCCGAAGTGCCGCTTGCCTGCGGCCACGAACGTCTCGTAGGTGCCTTGGACGATTCCCTGGCTGCCGATGTAGATCCAGCTGCCAGCGGTCATCTGGCCGTACATCATCAGCCCCATCGCGTCGAGCCGACGGAACTCGTCCCACGTGGCCCAGTCGCCGACGAGGTTGCTGTTGGCGATCAGCACGCGCGGTGCGTCGGCATGCGTGCGCATCACGCCGACGCACTTGCCCGACTGGACGATCATCGTCTCGTCCGGCTTCAGCCGCCGCAGCGTCGCGAGGATCGCGTGCAAGGCGTCGTGGTTGCGCGCAGCCTTGCCGAGGCCGCCGTAGACGATGAGCCGCGAAGGGTCCTCGGCCACCTCGGAGTCGAGGTTGTTCTGGACCATGCGATAGGCAGCTTCGATCTGCCAGTTGGCGCAGTTGAGTTGGCTGCCGCGGGGAGAACGGAACGTCTCGGACATGGCGTCAGATTGGCGCACGCGCGCGCCCAAGGCAACCGCGCCGCGCGTCGCGGCGCCGGCAGCGCCACCGGCTCAGACGGTGCGCCGCACAGCCTGCTCGATGTCCGCGGCGATCGCGGCAGCGCCCTCGAGCCCCACCGAGATGCGCAAGAGCCCGTCGGGGATGCCCGCCGCGAGGCGCTCCTCCGGCGACAGCGGCGCATGCGTCGTGTAGGCCGGCAGCGACGCGAGCGATTCGACCGAACCGAGCGACGGCCCGCGCGCGACGAGATGCAGCGCGTCGAACACCGCGCGCGCGCGCGGCAACCCGCCGGGCACGACGAAGCTCACCATCGTGCCGCCGCCCTGCATCTGCCGCTGCGCCAGTTCGCGATCGGGATGGCTCGCGAGCGTCGGATAGACGACGTCGAGCAACAGCCCGCTGCCCACGAACGTGACGAGCCGGTCCGCGAGCTCGCGGGCCGAGTCCTGTTGCGCCGCGATGCGCAGGTCGAGCGTCGCAGCAGAACGGCAGAGCAGCCACGCAGGGTCCGGCGCGAGGATGCCGCCCGTGCGCCGACGGAACGCTTCGACGAGCCGCATCAGTTCGTGTCGTCCGCACACGACGCCCGCGAGGACGTCCGAGTGGCCGCCGTAGTGCTTCGTCGCCGAATGCACGACGAGGTCGGCGCCGAGCTGCAACGGCCGCTGGATCGGCGGCGGCGCGAACGTGCCGTCGACGAGCGTGAGCGCGCCGTTGCGGCGGCAGAGATCGGTCGTGGCCGCGAGGTCGACGAGGCGCAGCGTCGGGTTGATCGGCGTCTCCAGCACCACGAGCTTCGGTTGCAGCGCGAGCTTCTGCGCGAGCTCGTCGCGTTCGAGCGCATGGAAGCGGTCCACCTGCACGCCGAAGCGCGCGAGGTCCTGCGTCACGAACGCAGCCGTTCCGCCGTAGACCTCGTGCGGCACCAGCACGCGGTCGCCAGCGCGCACGATCGCGAGGATCGCGCCGCTCATCGCCGCCATGCCGCTTGCGAACGACACCGCGCCGTCGGCTCCTTCGCGCTGCGCCGCGATGCCCTCGAACTGGCGGCAGTTCGGGTGGCCCATGCGTTGGTAGAAGTCGCCGCTGCGCTGCGCCGAGCCGAGCGCGCGCACCGACTCGGCATCGGGCTGAGCCGACGACGAGGAACGATGCAGCGGCGGCGACAACGGACCGAGCGGAGCCGAATGCGTCGGAGGAGTTCCGTAGAGGGGTTCTTGCATGGGCGTCACCGCGGCGGAGAGCCGACGGTAGCGGCTGTCCCGCGCCGCGTCGACGCGCCGCTATGCTCCGCGTCCCGATGCGGGCGCAACCACGAGCAGAGCACGAGACCGAACGTCCGCCGCTGCGCGTCGTCGTGCGAACCCACGTCTCGGACGCATTGCTCGCGGCGTCGCGTCGCGCTGCGCCGTGCGAGATCGGGGCCTTGCTGACGGGGCGCAGAAGCGGCGGCACGCTGCACGTCGAGGACGCGTCGATGCTCGACAACGTCGCCGCCGAACCGCAGCAGCGCTTCGACGCCGACGAGTTGCAGTTCGTTCGCGCGCTGGCGGAACACGAAGCGCGCGGGCTCGCCTTCCTGGGCTTTGCGCACAGCCATCCGCGCGGCTCCGCCTCGCCGTCGACGACCGACATCCGCGACGCGTGGCCTTCCACGTTGCTGCTCCTCGTGGCGCCGCACGCGGAGCAAGGATCGCAGATCCGCGCGCACTGGCGCGATCGCTCCCACTGCGCCGAGCTCGCCCTGTCGCCAGCAGAGGCGATCGCGTGATCGTCGGCATCGGCGTCGACGAGACGGACCTCGCGCGGTTCGAGCGGCTGCTCGCGCACGATGCCGCGCGTGTCTACCGCCGCATCTGCACCGACGCGGAGCGCGCATGGTGCGAGTCGCAAGAACGTCCGCACGCGGCATTGGCAACGCGCTGGTGCGCGAAGGAAGCAGTCGCAAAGTGCCTCGGCACGGGCTTCTCGCTCGGCGTCACGCCGCGATCGATCGAGGTCGTGCGCGCGGCGGACGGCTCCGTCTCCGTCGCGTTGCACGGCACGGCAGCCGACGTCGCCCGAGAACGCGCGATCACCCGCGTGCATCTCAGTATGTCCCGGACTGAGCAACGCGCGATCGCGTTCGCAGTCGCGGAAGGCGCGTAGAACCTGCGGCATTGCTAAATAAAGCAATAATTATATTATGTTAGGGCGAGATGTTCCTGCTGATGAGTTTATTTGAAA
>CAZEQF010000179.1:3182-8376 GCA_964514315.1 uncultured Singulisphaera sp.
CGTTCGCCGTCGCGGAAGGCGCGTAGAACCTGCGCTGGCAAGGGCGAGCCCGGGCGCGCCTTCGCAGAACGGCCCCGGTTGCGCGTCGCGCGCCTCAGGCCGGGACTCAAGAAGTCGGCAAACGCGCCCGATCTCGGGCCCGCGTCGATGTTCTTTTCACCACATACGAATGCAGCCCTCGCGGTCGCGCTTCTCGGCGCGTCGTGCAGCACTGCGCCCAGAAGCCATGCGGAGGCCGCGGCGCCGCATGCATTCGTCGCGTGGATCTGCGCTGACGCTGCGCGCGCGGAGTTCGCGGGCGCCGACCCGCTGCCCTACCACGGCATGGCGCCGGCGACGCGCCATGAGAACGGCTCGTTCGAAGTCCGCTACGAGCAACGCGCAGACGGTCGCTGGGCGCCGCGCGCCGACGGCCGCGTGCTCGCGACGCTTCCAGGGGACGTGTCCTTGCCGGCGACCAACGACTACGCGACGACAACGGGACTCGCCGGCTGGCGTGCGCCGGAGAGCGCGTTCGTGGTCCACATCGAAGCTGGCCCTCGCGGCGCGCAGGTCCGTTGCGAAGCCGAAGGACCGGCCGCCGAAGCTGCCGAACGACACGTGCTCGCGTCCGCGCGCTTCGCGCAACAGCTCGCCGACGAGCGCTGCGAAGAGCCGGAGCCGTGCTGTGCCGCGCATGCGCCGTGGCGCGCGCATGCTCGCTTGCGAACGGCACTGCGCGCACAGCAGGAAGGCGACCTGATCGCAGCGCGCGCGGCGCTGAGCCGCGCCCGCGCCGACGCGCCGCAATCGCAGCGCATCGAACTCGCGATCGCGATGCTCGACGTCGCGATCGGCCAGGACGAGCTGGCGGCAGCGAGCCTCGCGGCAGCGAGCCGCAACGCGGACGATCCGTCCGTGCGCGCGACGATGCACCGCGAGTCGCGTTCTGCGCAACGAAGGCACGAGACGAACGACGGCGATGCGCTGCGGGCCGAAGCGCTCGCGCGCGCTGCCGGCGGCGAGATCGCGCGCGCAAAGGCGCTCGCGCTCGCGGCGCGCGCGAAGGAGCCGGACCCCGTCACGGACCTGCTGCTGCGCCATCGTCTGCAGGACGCCGAGCGCGATGCCCGCGGCGCCATCGGCACGGCGCTCTTGCTGCGCGAATACGGCGCGGGCTGGGAAGCGGACCGTTTGCTTGCCGCCGCGCTCGAGCAATCCGGCCAGTCGCACCTCGCGGAACGCGCGACGACGCGCGTTGCCGTCGCGATGCGCGCGGAGCGCGGCCTGGACCAACGCTCGGCCACGGCGCGCGCGCTGATCGCCGAGGCGATGCGCAAGCTCGACGCGGCCTCGCCCGCTTCGCCGCCGCGCTGACGCGCGTCACTCGGTCGCTTCGACGCGGACCGAACGCAGCGAGATGTCCTGCATCGGATAGACCGCGAACGTCGCGGGCCCCGAAGTGTCGCCGTCCACGAAGGCGCTGCAGAGTTCGATGCCGTCGACCGAGGCGACGAAACGGAACGCGCGGCGGCCAGGCGCCGACTGCGTCGCGAAGCGCAGCGTGTGCAGCGCGAGCGGGATCGCCGCGGGCGCAGGCGAACGGCGATCGAGCGCTGCGTGCACGGCGCGTTCGACTGCGGACCGCACCGCGTCGGCGCCCTTGCCGAGCCCTTGCACGACGCCGCCGTGCAGACGTCCGTCCGCGGTCGCGAACACGACGCACGCGACGCCGCGGAACTCGAACACCTGCAACGGCAGTTCACGCGCGTTCGCAGGCAGCGCGAACTCGCACTCCACAGCGACGTCGCGCGCCGACGCCTGGATGCCGGCGTCGACCTCGAGCTTGCGGCGAACGGACTCGGCCCAGGACGCAGGCGCGCCCGCATGCTCCATGCGTCCCGCGCGCAGCTCCCATCCTTCGCCAGCGCTGCGCATGCTCGACGGCGGCACGCGGACCGTCGTGCGGAACTCCACGTCGCCCGTGACCTCCACCGATGCGCCGACGGGCGCGCGGCTCTTGCGTTCCGCGAGCAGCTCCTGCCGCTTCGTCTCGCGCGCGACCCAAAGCGCTGCCTCCTTCGCGACCGCGCGCTCCGCGTCGGATGCCTGCAGCGCCGCAGCCACTTCCCAGTGCGCGAGCGCAGTCTCGACCTCGCGCGGTTCGCCGCGTTCGCGTCCACGCTGCAGCGCGTCGCGCAACCGCTGCAGCGCCTCCGCGCGCTCCTCGCCCGAGCCAGGGGACTGCTGCCGCACGCGCAACAGCCGCGGCCACACTTCGTCGCGCAGGAATGCGCGCTGCGCCGAAGGCAGCTCGTCGGCGAGCGTCTCCAGCTGGTCGCATGCCATCGCCAGCACGGTGCGCCCGAGGCGTCGCGGTTCCTCGGCGACACCAGCGATGCTGTCCGGCCCCGCCTCCTGCGCGCGCCGCCAGAGGTCGCCGAACCGGAACTCGAACAGCTGCGCAGTCCGCCATGCGCCGGCGCCGACCCGCGCTTCGAGGCGCGCGCCCGGCAACGCGCGCAGTTCGACGGGAACGCCGCCGTTGCGCGGATAGCCGGGGATCGGCGGCGGCGCAGCCTGCAACGCCGCGACGACCGAATCGGCAACCGCGGATGCCGCGCGCATCGCCGCGCGATGCGGCTCGAGCCAGTCGACCTCGCCGGCGGCGCGCTCGCGCGCCCCCGCCAGCACTGCGAGCCCGGCCGCAGCATCGCCGTCGAGGAATGCGCGCCACGCGAGGTCGGCCCACTGCTCTTCGTGCGCGCGCTCCGAATCGGCGAAGGCGGCCTGCAGCTGCCGTTCGAACGAAGCGAGCAATGCGGCCACTTCGCGCCACGGATCGTTCGACGCGCGGAACCGCGACGACGACGGATAGGCGGCGAGCAGTTGTTCGCGCAACCGCGCGATCGACGCAATGCGTTCGGAGAACGCGCGCGGGCTTGCGCCCGCATCGGCGTCGCGCGCCCGCAAGGCCGCGATCCCTTCCTCTGCTTCACGGCGAAGCGCGACCGCGGCGCGCTGCTCGGCCACGTCGATCTGTTGCAGGCCCTGCGTGCGCGCGCGCTCGAAGCGTTCTTCGATCGGCGTGCGCAAGAGAGCCGGCACGCGGTCCGGCAGCGGATGCCGCAATCCGTCGAAGAAGCCGAGGAAGCCTTCGCGCCACACGCGCTCCGCGCCGGCGAAGTCGCCTTGGCGCAGCCGTTCGTCCGCGCGCATGGGCGTGTCGACATCGAGGTGCAGGCGCGCGCGTTCGGCGAGCGACTGGTCGCGTCTGCGCACCAGTTCCTCGATCTCCGTGATCTGCGCGTCGAGCGCGCGCGATTCGACGGAAGCAGGCAACTGGTCCCGCGACAAGCCGAGCGTGCGCGCGAGCGGCCCCGTCACGTGGTCGCGCGCGAGCGACGCGCCCGGTGGCCAGCGCTGCGGATCCTCCGCCTCGGCGACGATGCGCGCGAGGCCGGGACCGCGAAGCTCGGCCAAGAACGTCTCCAGCGCCGCCTGCAAATCCGCGGCGAGCCGCCGCTGCGTCTCCTGGCGCCAGCCGGCGATCCCCGTCGGAGCCTCTTGCGTGCGCTGCAGGAAACGAAGCCAACGCTGGCCCGGAGTCTCGAGCGCCTGCAGTTCCGCTTCGAGCTGCGCGACGAATCCGTCGCTCTGCGGCACGGCGCCAGGCTCCTGCGCGCCGCGCGCGCCGAGCCAGAATCCGCCGCCGACGAGCGCCAACGCCAGCGCAGCGAACGCAGCCCAGCGCGCCGCGCGTGGTCGCTGGCCCGACTCGCCGATCGCGAGACGCGCCTCGTCGACCTGCGGCCGCTGGTCGCGCGCGAGACGTTCGAGGTCGTCGATCAGTTCGCGCGGGGTCTGGTAGCGCAGCCGCGGGCTCTTGCTGAGCAGCTTGCGGATGACGAGGGACATGCCCTCGGACAACTCCGGGTTGATGACGCGCGGCGAGATCGGCGTCTCGTGCAGCACTTGCGCGATGACCTCGGCCATCGACACGCCCTGGAACGGCGGCTGCCCCGTGGCCATGTGATAGAGCGTCGCGCCGAGCGAATAGAGATCGCTGCGGATGTCGACGTCCTGCGGGTTCTTCGCCTGCTCCGGCGAGATGTACTGCGGCGTGCCCACCGTCGAACCGTCGCGCGTCAGCGTGAGGTCCGCAGGCCCCTTCGCGAGCCCCATGTCGGTGACCTTCACTGCGCCGGCTTCGTCGATGAGGATGTTGCCGGGCTTGATGTCGCGATGGATCACGCTCTTCTGGAACGCGTGGTCGAGCGCCGACGCGACCTGCATCGCGACGTTGCGAACCTGGTCCTCGGGGAAGATCCCCCACTCCGCGAGCAGCGCGCGCAGCGAGCGCCCCTCGACGAACTCCATCACGAAGTAGTGGTAGCCGCCTTCCTCGCCGAGGTCGTAGCCCGTGACGATGTTGGGATGGTTCAACGCGGCGACGATGCGCGCTTCGCGACGAAGCCGTTCGACGTAGCGTGCATCGCGCGCGAGCGACGGACGCAGCACCTTGAGCGCGACGATTCGCGACAGCTTGAGATGTCGCGCCTTGAACACCGTCCCCATCGCGCCAGCTCCGAGGCGATCTGCAGGCCGGTGCTGTCGCCCTCCATGTCGGGGTTCATGCCCAGGATGACCTCGCGCACCGGGATCCCGCGTGCGTTGGCCTTCGGGTCGTCGACGCGGAGCAGCAGGTCCTTGACGGTCAGCGCCTCGGAACCGACGCCCTCGAGCGGGTCGATGCGGCCCATGAGCACGTGGTAGATGCCGCGGTAGCTCCCCGTCTGCTCCAGGCTGATCAGGTCCTTCGGCTGCTCGACCACCAGCACGGTCGACGCGTCACGCGCCTCGGAGCGGCAGATGGGGCACGGGTCGACGTCGGTCAGGTTCCAGCAGACGCCGCAGTGGCGGATCTGCCGCTTCACGTCGGCGCTCGCCTTCGCCAGGCGCATCGCCTCGGGCTCCGGGCTCTTCAGGACGAAGAACGCCAATCGCTCGGCGCTGCGCCGGCCGATGCCCGGCAGCGCGGCGAACTCGGCGATCAGCCGGGTCACGCACTCGGGGTAGGCCGGGTTGGGGCGTTCGGGGGGCACGGTCGGTCGGTCAGAGGTTCGAGATCTGCGCCAGGAGCTGGGGCGGCACGGGCAGGCCGAGCTCCTGCGCGGCGTCCGCAAGCCGCGTGGCGGACTCGCGGCGCGCGTGG
>CAZEQF010000180.1:0-8359 GCA_964514315.1 uncultured Singulisphaera sp.
GTAGTCCAGGCGCTGCTGGATCTCCGCCGAGATCTCGCCGTAGCGCATCCGTGCGCCTTCCTGGCAGCGGCGCACGAAGAACGCGTCCATCGTCTCGCCGGTATCCGGCGTGAAGACAGGCAAGTGGTTGTGAAGTGTCAATATGTCGACTTTGCAGCGCTCGGCGATCGCGACGGTCTGGTGGATGGGGTCGAGCCATCCGTCGAATGCCGTCGCCATCTCGGCGCGCGACTTCAGGTACAGCTCGCGCGACGGCATGCGGAACCGGTCTTGGTCCGCAACGGTCTTGCCGCCGCGGATGCACAGCATGATGTCGTGCGCGAGCCAGTCGTCGGGCTTCAGGTAGTGGACGTCGTTCGTCGCCACGCACGGGATGCCGGTCCTCTTGCTGACCTCGCGCTTGCCTTGCGTGACGGTGCGCATCACCTCGCTGCCGTTCTCGCCGACTTCGAGGAAGAACCGATCGGCTCCGAACAGGTCGCGCAACTGGCCTGCGGCGGCCACTGCGGCGGCTCCGTCGTTCTGCTGCAGGCACTGGCCGATCCATCCGTGCGTCGAGCCGGAGAGGCACAGGAGCCCCTTGCTGTGTCGGCTCAGCAGTTCGAGGTCGACGCGCGGTCGATAGCTGAAGCCCTCCAGATAGGCGAGCGACGACAGGGTCCGAAGGTTGTCGAGGCCCTCGTTGTTCTCGGCGAGCAGGGTCAGGTCGAAGGTCGGGTTGTCGCCGCCCGCCGTCTGCTTGCGAGTCTTCGCTGCGCAGAACGTCGTCTGCCCGAGGACCGAGCGGAGCCCTTGCTCCTTGCAGCTCTTGTAGAACTCGATCGCCCCGAACAGGTTGCCGTTGTCCGTCAGCGCGATCGCCTTCTGGCCGTCCGCAGCCGCGGCCTTGACGAGGTCTTTCACCTCCACGGGCGCACCCAGCAGGCTGTAGTGCGATCGCGTTCGCAGGTGGACGAAGTCTGGCGCCTCGGACATCGCGGGAGAATCTACGCCGCCGCGTCTTGGGAGGAAGGCTTCCGGGGATCAGCTGCGCGGATAGCCAGCGCGCGATTCCACCGTGTAGTCCGGCACCTGTTCCAGCTCGTCTTCGGTCAGCGCGTACTGCTCGCACACGAGGCTGAGCCTTCGTCCGGGGCTTTCGACTCGCTCCACGGAGTGGGTGAGGTCGCCGTCGAACTCGACGAGCAGGTTGCGGCGAGGCCGGATGCGCGCAAGCGTCTTCTTGCCGCGCGCGAGCACGAGTTCGCCGCCGACCATCCCTGCAGGCACCTCGACGTAGAGCACCGTCACCGAGAACGGCATCACGATGTCCTTGCAGTAGCTGCGAAGGCTGCGGTCGATGTGCGGATCGACACGCGATCCGTTCTCCAGCTGCAGCGGGTTCAGGTAGAACGCATTGCAGTCGTCGCGCAGCACGCGCCGCACGTAGCCTTCGAAGAACGGGAATGTCGCGATCGTGCGCTCGATCCCTTCGCGCGTGAACGCCACGGAGAAGCCGCGCGTGCCCACGAAGTCGCGGTTCAGGTTGTTCTGCACGAAGAGCCGGCAAGCCCGCACCTGCTCGGCAAGCGCGACGAGGTAGTCCTCGCCGAACGCGTCCGTGGTCTCGCGGTGTGTGGCGATGGCTAGCTCGCGGCTTCGTGCGCGCCAGCGCCTTCGCGGTCCTGCGACAGCATTCCGACCCGCGCGCCCGCTTCGGCGAAGCGCTCGAGGATCTGCTCCACGTGCTGGTCCGTGTGCGTGGCCATGTAGCTCGTGCGGATCATGTCCATGCCCGCGGGCACGGCCGGCTGCGTCACGGGGTTCGTGAACAACCCGCACTCGAACAGGGTCTTCCACATCGCGAACATCCGGTTCGGCTCGCCGACGTGCACGGGGACGATCGGACTGTAGGTGGCGCCGCCGGTGCGGAAGCCGATCCTGCGCAGGCCGGCCCGGACCTTCATCGCGACCTCGAGGCATCGACGGCGCAGATCCGAGCGCGTCTCGATGACCTCGAGAGACGCCAGCGCTGCCGCAGTCGACGCCGGAGTCATCGCCGCGGAGAAGATCAGGCTGCGTGCGTGGTGGCGCACGTAGTGGATCACGTTGGCGGGGCCGGCGAGGAACCCGCCGAGGCTGGCGAAGCTCTTGCTGAACGTCGCCATCACGAGGTCCGCGTCGTCGTCGAGGTCGAAGTGCTCCGCCGCGCCGCGACCGTTCTTGCCGAGCACGCCGATCGAGTGCGCCTCGTCGACCATCAGGCGCGCGCCGTAGTGGCGCACGAGCTTGACGATGGACGGCAGCTCGGCGAGGTCGCCCGTCATCGAGTAGAGGCCGTCGACGATGACCAGCATCCCCTTGCCTGCTTGCTGACCGCGGGCAAGTTGCGCCTCGAGGTCCGACATGTCGTTGTGCCGCCAACGCTTGACCTCGGCGAAGCTGAGCCTGCAGCCGTCGACGATCGATGCGTGGTCCTCGCGGTCGCAGAGGATCACGTCGTCCTTGCCGCAGATCGCGGAGATCGCGCCGAGGTTCGACTGGAACCCGGTCGAGAAGCAGATCGCCGCTTCCTTGCCCATGAACTTCGCGAGGCGTCGCTCGAGCTCTTCGTGCAACTCCAACGTGCCGTTCAAGAACCGCGAGCCCGAGCACGACGTGCCGTAGCGACGAAGCGCGTCCTCCGCGGCCTTCATCACCTCGGGGTGATGGGTGAGCCCGAGGTAGTTGTTGCTGCCGATCATGATGCATCGGCGGCCGTTCACCTCGACCTCGGTGCCCTCGGTTTCGGACAGTGGCAGGAAGTAGGGGTAGACGCCTGCAGCTTGCAGTTCACGGGCGCGCGTGAACCCGTCGCACTTCGAGAAGAGATCCAAGGGATGCGTGAGTGTAGCGTTGGCCCCGCGAGACCGGTCGCAGGGATCGTAGAAGGATATTGCTACACTGTGCGGCCTCTCGTGGCCAACGATACGCATCCTTGGATTGCTCCTTCTGCGACGTGCGTCGTCACGGGCGCTGCCGGCTTCGTCGGGGCGGAACTCGCGCGCACGCTGCTGCGGACGGGTGTAACGCCGGACCGTCTGCGGTGCTTGGTGCGCAGGCCCGAGTCGGCTCGTGCGCAGGGCATCCCGGACGAGTGCATGGTGCTCGGCGATCTCCGCGATCGCGCGGTTGTCGAGCGCGCAGTCGAGGGCGCGCATCTGGTGTTCCATCTGGCCGGAACGATCAAGGGCGCGCGGCCATCCGACTTCCTCCCCGTGAACCGGGATGCAACGGGCCTGCTGGCGGATGCGATCGCGCGCCGAGCGCCATCGGCGTTCGTGGTCCACGTCTCCTCGCTGGCCGCAGCAGGGCCTTCGGTCGACGGGCACGGAACGGATCGCGATGCGAGCGAGTGTCGCACGGTGTCGGCATACGGCGAGAGCAAGCGTCTAGGCGAACTCGCGATGACGGAACGCGTGCGGCGATTCGCGATCGTTCGGCCTCCCGTCGTCTACGGGCCCGGCGACAGCGCGACTCGATTGCTGTTCCGCAGCGCGAACGGGCCGCTGTGCTTCGTTCCTCCGCGCACGGCCCCGTTGTCGGTGGTGCATGTCCGCGATGTCGTTGGCGCGCTGCTCGCCGTCGCGCATTGCCAGCCTCATGGCGCCACGCTTGCGTTGGACGGTCCAGACCGCACCGACACGCATGCTCTGCTCTCCGCCATCGCGCGTGCGTGTGGTCGTCGCGCGCGGTTGGCGCCTCTGCCGCTCGGCCTTGCTGCGGCCGCCGCCTGGTTGTGCGACGCATACTCGCGCGCGTCCGGCCGCTTGCTGCACTTCAACCGCGACAAGGTCCGCGAACTGCGCGCCGCAGGTTGGGTGGGGGATGCCCGTCGCCTCGCTGCGATGACGGGGTTTCACGCCGGCGTCCGGCTCGAAGACGGGCTGCGCGAAGTCGCCCGCGTCGAGCGTTTCGCGCACTGACCGCGATCCCGCCGTCGTCTACGTGAGCAGGCGCATCAGCAACGCCTTCTGCACGTGCGTGCGGTTGGCAGCTTGCTCGTAGATCGCGGAGCGCGGGCCGTCGAGCACTTCGTCGGTCGCGACGACGTTGCGACGCACGGGGAGCGGGTGCATCAGCAGCGCGTCCTTCGTCGTCTCCATGAGGCTCTGGTCGATGCGCCAGTCGGCGAGCGACCGCTTGACCATCGCCTCGCGTTCCGCGTTCTCCCAGTACTTCGTCGAGCCCCAGGAACGCACGTAGAGCACTTCGGCTCCGCGCGCCGCCGCGTGCAGGTCGTTCACGACCTGGACGGAACCGCCGGCTTCGTCGGCGAGCTTCTTGCCGCGCGCGAGCACGTCGTCGTCGACTTCGAATCCGAGCGGGTGCGCCAACGTGACGTGCATGCCCATCATCGCGGCGAGCGTCAGCACCGAGTGCGTCGGACCGAGCGGCTTGGGCTCGGGGTGCATGCTCCAAGCGAGCGTGAGGCGGCGGCCCTTCAGCGACAGGAGCCGCTCGCGCATCGTGAACACGTCGGCGACCGCCTGGCACGGGTGCTCGAAGCAGGTCTCCAGGTTGATGACCGGCACGCTTGCGTGGCGCGCGTAGCTGCGCAGCAGCAGTTCCTGGCGGTCCTTGGCCCACGATCCGGTCCGCGTCACCGTGCGGACGCCCAGCGCATCGACGTAGCGCGACAACGTGCGAGCCGCGTCGATGACGTGCTCCTCGGCGCGCCCGTCCATCACCGCCTGCTCGGTCGGCTCCAGCTCGTAGAGGTCGTCGCGCGAGAGGTTGATCGTGTGGCCGCCGAGTTGGCCCATCGCGACGTCGAAGCTCACGCGCGTGCGGAGGCTCGGATCGAAGAACAGCAGCCCGAGCGTCTTGCCTGCGAGCACCTGGCCGGGGCGCTTGCCTTTGACGCGCGCCGCCAACTCCAGCATGTCTTCGAGTTCGTTGCGGGAGAGTTCGGCGGACGAGAGGAAGTCGCGTTTGGTCACGGTCAGCTCGGTCGGGTGTTGGCGCGCGATGCTAGCTGGGGTGCGCGGCATCCGCACCGACGGAGTGACGCGGCCGACACAGCGTCTGCGCCTGCGTGCTGCAGGGCATTGGCAGCTGGTGACATCGTGCGCGATGATGCGCGCCTCGCGTTCCCTTCATGCCGCTCGATCCAGAACCTGTCGATGACGCCCGCTGGATGCAGCGGTGCCTCGAGTTGGCGGAAGCGGCTGCTGCTCGCGGCGAAGTTCCGGTCGGGGCCGTGCTCGTGATCGATGGCGCTCCGCTCGGTGAAGGTTCGAACCGCGTCGAGGAATTGCGGTCGCCGCTCGCGCACGCCGAGATGGAAGCGATCCAGCAGGCGATCGCTGCAGTGGGGGACAAGCGGATCCCCGACGCGACGCTCTACTGCACGCTCGAGCCGTGCTTCTTGTGCGCCGGCGCGATCCTGCATGCGCGCGTCAAGCGCGTCGTGTTCGGTGCGCGCGATCCCAAGTTCGGCGCGGTGCGTTCGCTGGCGACGATCCTCGAAGACGAACGGCTCAACCACCGTTGCACGGTCGACGAAGGTCTCGGCGCCGATGCCAGCGCCGCGATGCTGCGCGCCTTCTTTCGCGCACGCCGCTGACCGCGTGCGCGGCGTGCCGCAAGTGCGCGCCTTCCCTGCGAACGATCTCGTGCGGATGGCGTGCTGCTCGCGCCCGGTCACGGTCCCGCGCCGCGCCCTGCGTGCACCGCGCGCCAACAGACTGCTTCAGAGTCGCGACTTGCCGGTTGCATTACGAGGCCTCGCTCGGCAACATCCTCGCTCCCAACTGCCGACGGGTCTCCCCAAGACCCTTGCGAGCCTCGCGGAGAGGTGCCAGAGCGGCTGAACGGGCTGGTTTCGAAAACCAGTTGCGGTGAAAGCCGCACGGGGGTTCGAATCCCCCCCTCTCCGCCATCTTTTCCGCCGTCGGAACTCGCTCGCAACCGGCCGTGGTTTGACCGGCCGCAGTGTGACCGGCCGCAGTGTGACCGGGCGCATCGCCGCCTGCAGTTGCTAGCGCCCAAGGGTGTCGCCCTCGAATCTGCGTCCGCTTTCTCTGTAACGCTTCCGCGGTGAGGTGGGGGCGAGGGAAGATGTCCGTTCCGCCGCGCCATCCTCAGGAACTGTCCCGAAACCTCGGTCTTCGCATGCACGCATCCCGCCCGCTGTTCGTCCTTTTGCTCTGTCTCGCCGTGCTGGCCTCGCCGCTGTGCGCCCAACGCGGTGGCGGTGGTGGCGGTGGCGGGCGCGGAGGTGGTGGTGGCGGCGGCGGCGGAGCTGGCGGTGGGCGCGCTGCGGCGGGCAACCCCAACCAGAACCAGAACCGTCAGGCGGCGCGACGTTCCGATGCGACCTACGACCGCGTTGGTTCGTGGTTCACCGAGGTGCGCATCGAGGGCGAGCCTGCGGTGGTCGATCCGGAAGCGAAGAAGAAGGACTACGTCGGCGCGTTGCCGTGGGTGGCCAAGGCCAAGGAGGAGAAGACGCGGTCGCTGGTCTACGTCTACGACCCGACCTCCGACGCGGACGCGCACACCGCGTTCGAGATGGCGATGTTCCAGGACGAGATCGGCATCGCGACGAAGTTGTTCGTCTGCGCGCGTCTCGACATCACAGCCGCGAGCGCCAAGCTCCTGCTCGAGCGATACCGCGAAGAGGCGCCGTTGTTCGTGGCCTACGACGACGAGGGCGTCGAGGTCGGCGTCGTGTCGATGAGCGGCTACAAGGCGTCGCCGAAGAAGCTCGAGACGCTGCTCGCGAAGGCGGTCGGCAAGGATGTCGAAGGCGGGTTGTCCGGTTTCGTTCGCAGCTACGGCGATGTCTGCAAGGACCTCGAAGAGCTCGAGAAGAAGCGCACCGAACTCGAGGCCGGAGAGGACAAGGTCGACCGCGCCGACAAGCAGAAGCAGGCGGAGATCGCGCGCGAACGCAAAGCGCTCGACAACGAAGAGCAGAAGCTGCTGGTCCAGGAGCGCGAAGTGCTCGAGGCCGCAAAGCCTCCGGCTCGTCCGTCCGGCGCCGTCCGGCTCGGCGGCCGTGGCGGTGCGCAGCGTGCGCGGGGTGGTCGTGGCGCCGGCGGAGCAGCCCCGGGCGGTGCAGCTCCGGCTGGCGGCGAAGGCGGTGAGGGTGGTGCGGGCGGTGGCGCCGCCCCGGCTGGCGACGGCGGCGCAGGTGGCGCGCCGCGTCGCGGCCGCAACGGCGGCTGAGCGTCGCAACATCGCAGTCGAGCGGGTCGCGTCGCAGGTCGGCTGGGGCGCGGGACCTGCGAGAGGGTCGCGGCGGCCGGCCCAGGCAGGGCGGTCCGCGCTGGATGCCGTTCCCAACCTCGCGCTGAACGCCGTTCCCAGCCGCTGCGGAGGGCCCTTCAGCGATCTGCAGAGATACTGCGCGCCCTCGGAGCGCACAGGTGGAGTCCGCCAGGCACCCCGAGCACAAAGAGCCGCACGCTTATGGCTGCTCCGTTCCCGGCCTGACCAGGTTCACGCCGCTCCCTTGCACGGGACCCGGCAGACCCCACCTGTGCGTCCCGAAGGCGCGCACAAGAAGCTGATCGCAGAAGCTGAACGAAAAAGCTGGGCGGCAGGAGCCGCCGAGCCAAAACGGAAAATGGCGGAGAGGGGGGGATTCGAACCCCCGGTGGGCTTGTGGCCCACACTCGCATTCCAGGCGAGCTCCTTAAGCCGCTCGGTCACCTCTCCATGCCATCCGCTTGCTCGCTCGCGCGCCTGGGCGGGGGAATGGGCGGACCTACATACAGGAGATCGGGTCGGCTTCGCAACGGCCCTGACCGCTTTACCGCGCACTCGTGGTCCGCGGGCTTCCGTCGCGGCGGCCCGGCGCGGATGCTGTCGCGCATGGTCGAGCAGGAATCCACGGGCAAGCCCAGGGCGGACGCGCCGTACCAAGTCGTCGCGCGTCGCTTCCGGCCCAAGGCGTTTGGCGAAATGGTCGGGCAGGATGCGATCCAGTCGACCTTGCGCGCCGAACTCGCAGGCGGCCGCGTGCCGCACGCGTTCTTGTTCGCCGGGAGCCGCGGGGTCGGCAAGACGACGACCGCACGCATCCTCGCGCGCTGCCTCAACTGCGAGAAGGGACCGACCGTCGAGCCGTGCGGAACGTGCTCGCTGTGCATCTCGATCCTCGACGGCAGCAACCCGGACGTGATCGAGGTCGACGCCGCGTCGCACAACGGCGTCGACGACGTGCGCGCGCTGCGCGATCGCGTCGCGTTCGCGGCGATGCGTTCGCGCTACAAGGTCTACATCCTCGACGAGGCGCACATGCTGTCGAAGGGCGCGTGGAATGCGCTGCTCAAGACGCTCGAAGAGCCGCCGCCCGGAGTCGTGTTCGTGCTCGCGACGCCCGAACTGC
>CAZEQF010000181.1:0-8351 GCA_964514315.1 uncultured Singulisphaera sp.
TCCTGGTGTTGCGGCCGGACGACTTCGTCGAAGTTCGCCGAGACGAGGAACACGCGGTCGGTCGCGACATATGGCGCGAATCGCAGCGGATCGGTGCGCAGGTTCTCGCGCAGCTCGAGGTCGAGGCCCGCGCCGCTGAGCCCGTCCTCGCGTTGGCGCCATTCGCGCCAGCGCTCGATGCGCGGCTCGGCACTGTCGGCCAGGATGGTGGGCAGGTCGGCGCCGGCGAGGCACATCGCCGAACCGTCGAGGTTCGGCTCCACCGCCGTCAGCAGGGTCGTGACGATGCCGCCCATCGACACGCCACACGCAAACGTCGCGAGCGGGCGCAGCTCGGCGCATTCCGCGGTCCACGCGAGGGCGATGCGCTGGTGGAGCACGGTGCGGACGAGCAGCGTCTGCAGCTCCGGCCCGCGTTGCGGCGGCCGCAACGCGGAGCCGGCGCGGTCGCAGTAGAGCGCGTGGTAGCCGCGCTGCACGAAGCGGCGCGCCATCGTGCGCAGCAGTTCTTCGCCGCCGCCGAGGATCGGAACGAGCAGCACGAGCGGCGCTTCCTTGCGAACCGTCTTGTAGAGGTGGAAGTGCACCGTCTCCGGGCCGCATGCGAGGTCGCCGACGAACACCGAGTCGCCTTGCACGGGCTCGAGCTTCAGCAACTGGACCGGTCCGGGCAGTGCGAATTGTTCCTTCGCCTCGCTCGGCAACGAGATCGCGGGCCGCGGAAACGCCGGCGCCGCGCGGAATGCGCAGCCCGCCAATGCCGTCGCGCACGCGATCGTCATGAGGCGGCACGCCCGCCCCACCCAGCCGTGGTCAGAAGAAGTGGACGGCATAGAACATGATTCCATCGGAGCCCGGTGCGGGCTGGTCGCCGGGCGCTGACGACGTCGAACTCTGCGCGAGCTCGATTTCGTTGCCGACCGCGAGGTGGAAGGTGGTGGCGGTGGAGTAGTCCCAGCGGAGCGCGGCGCGCAAGCCGAGTTGTTGGTCGTCGTAGTTCTGGCGCGAGCGGACCTCGAGGAAGACCGCGTCGGCAAGGGGCACGCTGAAGCTGCACTTCCACTGCTGCTGCGACGTCGCGATGCGGAAGCCGGAACGGCGGTAGCCGATTTCGATCGGGTCGTCGCTGCGGCTCGGGCGGACGCGGAACATGAGCCGGCCGAGGTCCGTGGATCCGCCTTCCGCGTCGATCGCTTCCTGGGTTTCGCGCGGTTGCGCGAACTGCTCGAAGCGCACTTCGACGCCGGTCACGAGCGGCGTGCGGCGCAGCAACTTTTGGATCGGCCTGCGCAGCAAGCCCATGCCGCTGCGGGACAGCCGTTCTTGCTGGTCCTCGGCGAGGATCTCCTCCGAACGCAGGTCGATGGCCGGACTCTGCATGTCGATCGCCTGGCCGGCGAGCAGCGGGGTCGCGAGCTCGCGGCGGAGGCGACGGCGGTCCTCGCCGAGCAGGTCGTCCAGGAACTGCAGCGCCATTTCCTCCGTCCCGGGTTCGGGCCCGACGAGGTCCGCGCTGCTCATCGCCCATGCGTGGCGTTCGCCGAGTGCGCGGCGCGGCAAGGCCTGGGCGCTGGCGCGACGGCGCGCGTCGGTGGAACGTTCCAACGCGTCTCCGAGCCGGACCGCGTGCGGACCCTCGCCCTGCGATTCGGTTCGCGAGGGCGGCAGGTATTCGACGCCGAGGCACAGCATGTGGCCGACGGCGAACGCGTCGAGCGAGGCGATCGTCGGCGTCGCATCCGGCGCCAAAGCCGCGGGCATCGGCGGCTGCGTCGCGCAGCCGGCCAGCATGCACAGGGCAAGGCCCAACCGGATTCTCATGGAACAGGAACCGGCTCGTGGTGGAGCCGTCGCAATCGTGCGTCCCCGGCGCGGCAGGCGGCATGGCACCGCTCTCTGCGCGCGCACGCGACAGTCTACATGGGTCGCGCGTCGAGGTTTCGGCACCGGCGCCGAAGCGCCGTTGCCATGGCCGAAAGAAGTCTGAGATTTTTTTCGGCGAGTGCGCGCCGGAGGCTCTCAGGCCTCGACGGCGCGGCGGCGCAGTCCGTCACTCGGACGGAAGCGCGCGTCGATGGTGCGAGCCAGCTCGTCGAGCGCGGCGACGATCGTCTTCAGGCCCTCGCTCTTCGCGTAGCCCGTGATGCCACCGAGGAACGGCGGGAAGCCGATGCCCATGACAAGGCCGAGATCGAGGTCCTGCTCGGCCGCGACGACGCCGTCGTCGAGGCAGCGGTAGGCTTCGTCGACCAACGGATACACGAGGCGCTGGATCACTTCGCTGCGCGATGCGGTCCGCGTCGGGATGCCGCGGCGTGCGCGCATCTCGGCGAGCACCTTGCGGCCGGGGCCTTCGCTCTTGCCGTCCGCGCCGTAGATGCCGCCACCGCTCTTCTTGCCGAGCGCCTTGCCCGCGACCATCGCGGCGAACAGCGAGCACGGCTGCATGCGGTCGGCGAACGCGGCTTCCATCACCTCGCTGACCTTCGTCGCGACGTCGAAGCCGATTTCGTCGAGCAGGCGGCACGGTCCCATCGGCATGCCGAAGTCGAGCAGCACGCGGTCGAGGAACTCCGGATCGTTGCCTTCGACGAGCAGACGCGCCGCTTCGTTGAGATACGGCGACAGGCAACGGTTCACGAGGAAGCCGGGGCTGTCGGACGTCACGACCGGGAACTTGCCGAGCCGCGTCGCGAGGCGGCACGCGGTGGCGACCGCGGCGTCGCTGGTCCGCTTGCCGCGGATCACTTCGACGAGCGGCATCTTCTCGGGCGGGTTGAAGAAGTGGATGCCGACCACGCGCTCGGGGTTCGGCACCGCGTCCGCCATGGCATCGACCGGCAGCGAGCTCGTGTTGGTCGCGAGGATCGCGTCGGACGGCAGGCCCTTGGCGACGGCCTGGGCCATGAGCTTGCGCTTCACGCCGAGGTCTTCGACGACCGCCTCGAGCCACAGGTCACAGTGCGCGAGGCTGCCCCAGTCGCCCGACGTCGCGAGCTTGTCCTGGATCGCCATCGCCTCGTGCTTCTGCAACTGCTTGCGCTGCACGCGGCGCGTGAGGTCCTGCTGCAAGCGGGCCTTCGCACGGGCCAACGCGTCGCCGGAGAGGTCGCACAGGCGCGTCGCGATGCCCTTGCCGGCGAGTTGCCCGGCGATGCCTGCGCCCATGACGCCGCCGCCGACGATCAGCGCGCGGTCGACGGAACGCGCGCCCGCGGCCTTGCCGAGGCGCTTGCTGCGTTCCGTGAGGAAGAACAGGTGCGTCAGCGCCTTGCTGACGGGCGTCGCGATCATCTCGCCAAGGGCTTGCGCCTCCTGGGCGAATCCGTCCGTCTGCGCGAGCGTGAACGCGGCGACGCAGAGGTCGAGCGCGGCCTTCGGCGCCGGGTAGAAGCGCGCCTGGCCCTTGTCGAGCGCCTTCTTCGCAGCGTTCACCGCGAGTGCGCGCAACGGCGTCTTCGACAGCCAGTAAGCCTGGCCGCGCAGCTTGCGCGAAGGAGCCTTCTTGCCCTTGGCATGGAGCTTCTCGATCTCCTCGACGGCGATGTCGAGCAGCTTCTGCTGCGGAGCGACGCGGTCGACGAGGCCCTTCTTGCGCGCTGGCTGCGAACGCAGCAGCTTGCCATTGAGGATCAGGTCGAGCGCCGTCGGCAGGCCGAGCAGGCGCGACATGTTCTGCGTGCCGCCGAAGCCCGGGACGATGCCGAGCTTCGTCTCCGGGAGTCCGATCTGCGTCGACGGATGCTCGCTCGCGATGCGCACGTCGCAGAACAACGCGAGTTCGCAGCCGCCGCCGACGCACGGGCCTTCGATCGCGGCAACGACCGGCACCGTGAGCTTGGCGCAGCGTTCGAAGATCGAACGGCCCAACGTCGCGGCGTCGCGGCCTTCGGCCACGGACTGGATCGAGTGGATCAGGCCGATGTCGGCGCCGGCGCAGAACATCCCAGGACCAGGGCCCGTGATGACGACGCCGCGCAGGCCGGAACGGCCGGCGAGCGCGACCAGCGCGCGGTCGAGCGCGAGCAGTCGTTCCTTGGTGAAGGTCACGACCGGCTCGTCCGGCGTGCCGAGGCGCAGGACGGCGATGCCGCGCGCGTCGACGACGACCGGCAACTCCATCGCCGGGGAAGCAGGGGCCGCAGAAGCGGAGTCAGGACGGGTCTCGGTGGTGTTCATGTTCACGAGAGCGCTTCGATGACGAGTGCCTGGCCTTGGCCGCCGCCGATGCAGAGCGCGGCGAGGCCGTAACGGCGACCGCGGCGGCGGAGTTCGTGCGCGAGCGTCAGCGGCAGGCGCGCGCCGGACGCAGCGATGGGGTGGCCGAGCGCGATCGCGCCGCCGTTCACGTTGAGCTTCTGCGGGTCGAGTTCGCCGATGGCGCCGGTCAGGCCCAGTTCACGCGTGCAGTAGTCGGCGCTCGCGAACGCCTTCTGGCAGCCGAGCACCTGCGCGGCGAACGCCTCGTTGATCTCGACGAGGTCGAGGTCGGAGAACGAGATGCCCGCTTCACGCAGCGCCTTGGGCGTCGCATGCACGGGGCCGAGGCCCATCACTTCGGGCGCGAGGCCGGCGCACGCATGGCCGCGGATCGCGGCGATCGGCTGCAGGCCGAGCTCCTTTGCGCGGCGCATCGAGGTGCACAGCATCGCGACGGCGCCATCGGTGATTTGGCACGCGTTGCCGACCGTCACGTCGCCCGCGTTCTTGTCGAACACCGGGCGCAGCTTGGCGAGCGCTTCCATCGTCTGGCCTTGGCGCACGCCGTCGTCGGCGGCGACCATCGCGGCGAAGTCCGGCGGGCTCGTGAACGGAGCGATCTCGGCTTGGAAGCGGCCTTCCGCCGTCGCGCGCTCGGCGCGTTGGTGGCTCTCGAGCGCGAACGCGTCCATCTCTTGGCGGCTCACGGAGAACATGCGCGCGACGTTCTCGGCCGTGTTGCCCATCATCAGGCCCGTGATCGGGTCGGTGAGGCCTTCGACGACCGCGATGCGCGGCTTCAGCGCCGAGGGACGGAAGCGCGACAGCGCCAGCAGGCGCTGCGCCGCGGTCCTCGCCTTCGACAGCCCGGTGAAGAACTTCACGAGGCGCTTGCCCATGAGCAGCGGGAAGTTGCTCATCGACTCCGCGCCGCCGACGAGGAACACGTCGCCGTCGCCGGCGCGCAGCCGTTGCTGCGCCGCGAGCAACGCTTCCATGCCGGACGCGCAGTTGCGCATCACGGTCACGGCGGGCGTTTCCTTCGGCAGGCCTGCGCGCAACGCCGCCACGCGGGCGACGTTCGCCTCGGCCGCGTCGGGCCCGGCACAACCGAGGATCACCTCGTCGATCACGTGCGGGTCCACGCCGGTGCGATCCAACGTCTCGCGGAAGACGTGCGTCGCCAGGTCGGCAGCCGACGCGCCTTGCAGCGAGCCGGAGGCCTTGCAGAACGGCGTGCGATAGCCCGCCACGATCACGAGATCCTTGTCGTCCCTGCTCATACCTTGGGCCTCGCGTCGACGAAGCGCTTCTCCTTCATCTCGGTTTCCATGCCGATCTTGCGGAGCATTGCGTCGAGTCCGAGGAACTCGACGCGGTTCGGCGCCACCTCGAGGCGGCCCTTGAACTGCTCCTTGATCTGCTTGCTGACGCCTTCGCGCGTCGACTCGTCGCGCACCGCGAGGTGCACGATCATCTCGTCGACTTCGAGCGGGTCGTCGTCCTTCTTGCGCAGCTCGATCTGCCACTCCTCGATCTCCGGCATGCCGCCGAGCAGCACTGCGCAGTCTTCGAGGTTGACGAGCGTGCCCTTCACCTTCAGCAACTGCAGGTCCTTCATCGAGGACTCGCGCGTGAGGTCGCTGCTGATGCGCGGCACGGTGCGGCCGCAGTGCGGGCACGGTTCGTAGCGGATGCCGCCGCGGACGAGGTCGCCCGTGCGATAGCGGAACACGGTGCTCGCGCGCGCCTGCAGCGGCGTGAACACCAGTTCGCCGTCGCTGCCTTCGGGCAGCACTTCGCCGGTCTTCGGATCGACGACCTCGAAGATCGCGAGATCCGGGTAGAGGTGGTAGCCGGTGTAGGAGTTGTCCTTCGTCGGACACTCCGCGAACGCCATGCGCGCCTCGGTGAAGCCGTAGGTGCCGAACACGCGCACGTCGCGCGCGCCCATGCCGGCGAGCAGGTCGCGGATCTTCTGCTTGAGGCCTGGCGGCACGCGCTCGGCGCCGAGCACGACGGACTGGATCGACGAGAGGTCCATGCCGTCCGCCGCCGCCTTGCGCAGCAGGTGGTAGATGTAGCCCGGCACGCCGATCAGGGCTTCGGCGCGAAGGCGCGCGATCGCGCGCAGGTCGCCCGTGCTGCCCATGACTTTTCCGCCGCCGGTCGACAGCGCCATCATTCCCGTGGCCTGGCCCGCGAAGAACACCTGCCAGAACGCGAGGTGGGGCGCGTAGGGGAAGACGTTCGCGATGCGCAGTTCGCTGTGCAGCCCCATCACGTCGACGAGGCGGCTGCCGGTCGTGTGCAGGTTCTGGATGTCCTTCGGCGAATAGAAGAACGGAACCGGCTCGGCGGAGCGGCCGGTCGTGAACGTCATGAAGCAGGGATAGAACTCGGAGCGCAGCTGTTCGCGCACGCTCGCGGAGCCCTTCGTCCACTTCTGCCAGAGCAGCGGCAGCTTCTTCGACAGCGGCCACGCGCGCTTCAGCGACGCAGGGTCAGGCTGCAGGATGAACCGCTTGAACCGCTGTGGATCGTCCTGCGTCGGCAGCAAGTCGCGCTTCTGCGACAGCGGCACGCGCCTCAGGTCGTCGACGCAGCGGATCTGCTCGGGTCGGACCCCGGCGCGATCGAACTGCTCGCGGTAGTAGGAGCTGAAGGGATAGAGGTATTCGCGCACGTAGCGGCGCAGCAGTTGGTCCTGCATGCGCCGCTGCTCGTCGCGCGGCATGCGCTGAAGTTCACGCCACGAGGTCATGTCCGTCCGGCCGATGGCCGGCCCCTCCTTCTGCTAGCCGGCAGGGCAGCCGCGGTTATCCGCTTCAGCCTCCTCCCGGTGTCCTCCGATCTATCGGACCGACGGCGGTCGGGACTTGCGCCCTCCGGGCCAGCCGTCTCGGAGACCCCTTGTGAACCACCCTTCTTCGCACGACGAACGCGGCCGCACGAGCCGCGCGGACCCAAAGGCCGCGCCGCGACCTTTCGATCCGCCGCGTCGGACGGTGCTGGTGCTCGGCGGTGGCGGCATGCGTGGCTACTGCCACATCGGCGTGATCCGCGCGATCGAACGGCTGGGGCTCCAGATCGACGAGGTCGTAGGGACGAGCATGGGCGCGGTGATGGGCGGGCTCTACGCGACCGGCATGGACAGCCGTCGCATCGAAGAAGTCGCGTCGCAGATCACCTTCAAGGACTACTTCCGGCTGAACCTGCTGAAGTTCCTGGTGAAGGGCTACCGCCACGCCTCGGTCTACAAGGGGAAGACGTTCCTGCAGTTCTTGCGCCGATGGCTGCCGCAGGAGCGGTTCGCGGAGCTGCCGCGTCCGTTCTTCTGCAACGCGCTGTCGCTGAAGACCGGCAAGTCGCGGTTCTTCGGCTTGCCCGGCGCTGACAACGTTCCCGTGGGCGACGCGGTCTATGCGTCCGCGTGCCTGCCCGCGGTGTTCGAGCCGATGGAGCTCGACGGCGACCACTACATCGACGGCGGCATGACCGAGACGCTCGGACTGCGCCTTGCCAAGGCGCGCACACCCGACCTCGTGATCGCCGTCGACCTCTCGCATCGCGACCTGCACGCGGAGATCCCGTATCGCGCGAGCCTGCCGCACATCCTCTCGCAGACCTACGAGATGATGGGCATGGCCCTCAACGAGCAGAACCTGCATCGCTACGTCGACGACAAGACGGTGCTGATCAAGCCGAAGGTCAGCCACGTCGGCCTGCTCGACATGCCCGACGTCACCGAGATCGTCCGGCTCGGCGAGCGCGAGGCGATGGAGGCTCTGACCACGCATCCGTTGACGCGGTATCGCTGCGACCCGGTGGTCGTCGCCGAAGAGGACCGCGCCGCGCATTCGCCGCGCGACCACGTTCGTCTCTACGTCGACATGAACGCGTGCATCCACTGCGGCATCTGCGCGGCGACGTGCGCGACGCACGGCTACGCCGCGGTCCCGATCGGCGACGTTGTGCGCAAGTTGCACAACTACGAGTGCACCCGCGACCTCGCGTGCGAGCGCAACTGCCCGACGGGCGCGATCCGGCTCGACAACCTCTGAGGCCGCGAGCCGAAGAGCGGTTCCGCGTCAGACGCGGAAGTGCTTGCTGAGCTTGAGGCCCTGGCCCTGGTAGTGCGAGCTCAGCGC
>CAZEQF010000182.1:0-5959 GCA_964514315.1 uncultured Singulisphaera sp.
AGCACGGCAACGAGCCGGTCGAGCACCACGTCGGCTACGACGGCATCGCGATCTCCGTCCACAAGGACAACCCGCTGGCCTCGATCACGCGCGAGCAGCTCAAGGAGATCTACTCCGAAGGCGGCAAGATCACGAAGTGGAGCGACCTCGGCGTCAAGCTGCCGAGCGGCGAGGACAACATGGTCCTCATCTCGCGCCAGAGCAACAGCGGCACCTACGAGTACTTCCGTGAGTCGATGCTCGGCAAGGAGACGAAGTTCCGTCTCGGCACGCGCGACATGAACGGCAGCAAGGACGTCGTCGACCTCTGCTCGAAGGTGACCTCGGGCATCGGCTACAGCGGCCTGTCCTACGCGACCAGCGAAGTGCGCGTCGTCCCGGTGATCAACGCGAAGACCGGCGCCCCGGTCGCGCCGAGCACGGACACGGTCCTCGACGGCACCTACCCGATCTCGCGCCCGCTGTTCATGTACACGATCGGCGAGCCGCAGGGCGAGACCGCGAAGTATCTGGAGTGGATCAAGAGCGACGACGGCCAGCGCGTGCTCCTGCGCAAGGGCTACCCGCCGCTTCGCAAGCTCTGATCGACCAAGTTTCCGCTCGCCCGACGCGATTCGTTCCGGTAGCCCTACGCGCAGAGGCAACGACGTGAGCAGCCATTACGAAGAGCGTCTCCAGAAAGACCTGGCCTGGATCCAGGATCTCGTCACCATCGTCGGCGCGACGATCGAAGAAGCGATCGGCAATGCCGTGAAGGCGGTGCTGACCCTCGACCGCGACCTCGCGGGCGAGACGGTCATCGGCGACTACCTCGTCAACCGGCAGACGCGCGAACTGGACCGCCTGTGCCATGCGTTCGTAGCAAGGCACCTGCCGTCGGCTGGGCACCTGCGCTACGTCTCGTCGGTGTTGCGCCTCAACATCGCGCTCGAGCGCATCGGCGACTACGCGACGACGATCTCGCGCACGGCGGCGCAACTCTCGACCGAGGCCCCGCCCGTCGTGCAGCGCGACATCGAGATGATGTGCGAGCACGCCCGCCGCATGCTGCACGAGGGCCTGCGCAGCTTCCAGACGCGCGACGTGGCGACGGCGCAGGCGACGCTGACTTCGGCGTCGCAGTTCGCCCACCACTTCGACAAGGTCTTCGCGGACCTCGTCAAGGAAGGCGACAGCCGCAGCCGTCCGGTGAGCGACCTGTTCTCGCTGATGGCGACGTTCAACCGCCTCGAGCGCGTCATCCACCAGGCGAAGAACATCTGTGAAGAGACGATCTTCGTCGGCACCGGCAAGCTGAAGGGCGAGAAGGTCTTCCAGATCCTCTTCATCGGCGACAAGAACAACGGCGTGAGCCAGCTCGCCGAGCACTTCACGCGCAAGGCGTTCCCGCAGAGCGGCACCTACCGCAGCGCCGGCTTCGCTCCGGCAGACGAGATCGACCCGCGCTACGTCGACTTCGCAAAGCAGGTCGGCATCGACCTGTCGCAGTCGTGGCCGACGCCGCTGTCGTCGCTGATGGAGCAACTCGACAGCTTTCAGTTCATCGTCGGCCTGCACCCCGAAGTGCGTCAGCGCCTCGGCAAGGTCCCGTTCCACACCACCGTCATCTCGTGGGACATGGGCAACACGGACGACCCCGAGCAGACGTGGCGTCGCCTGACGCCGAAGATCCGCGGACTGATGGAGAAGCTGCGCGGCGAGCAGGCCTGCTGACCCATGAGCCAAGACGCCTCCACGCGCCGGAACGCGGCCGCGACCGAATTCGACCGCCGCGACTCTTCGTGGTGGACGGATCGGATCGCCCGGACGGTCGTGTTCGCAGGCGGCATCTCGGCAATCGTCTTCATCGTCGGGATCCTGCTCTTCATCGCGACGCAAGGCCTCGAGTTCGCGGCCACGCGGTTGTCGTGGTCCGAGTTCTTCGGCTCGATCGCATGGCGCCCGAACGGCCATCCGGCCGAATACGGCGCGCTCGCGTTGATCGCAGGCACCGCGTCGACCACGGCGATCGCGATGGCGATCGTCGTGCCGTTGTCGATCGGCGCCGCGATCTACATCGGTGAGTTCGCGCGCGGCAAGACGCGCGAATGGCTCAAGATCCTGATCGAGCTGCTCGCGGCGATTCCGTCGGTCGTCTGGGGCGTGATCGGCCTGCACGTGATGGGCCCGCTCATGACGCAGGCGTTCGGCGTGCCGTCGGGCCTCAACCTGCTGAACGCTGGCATCATCCTCGGGCTCATGGCCGCGCCGATCATGACCACGATCGCCGAGGACGCGTTGAAGGCCGTCCCGGACACGTATCGCGAAGCGGCGGAAGCGCTCGGCGCCACCAAGTGGCAGGTCGTGTTCCGCGTCGTGCTCCCCCACGCGCGCCCAGGCCTCAGCGCCGCGGTGCTGCTCGGCGTCGGCCGCGCGTTCGGCGAGACCATCGCCGTGCTCATGGCGAGCGGCCACGCGATCAACATCCCGCACTCGTTGTTCGACCCGGTCCGCACGCTGACCGCGACGATCGCCGCCGAACTCGGCGAGACCGCCGAAGGCGACGACCACTACCAGGCGTTGTTCGTGCTCGGGATGCTGCTGTTCGTCATCACGTTCGCGATCAACGTGACGGCCGACTCCATCGTGCGCGGCATCCGGAGGAAGAAGGCATGAGCGCGCAGGACTCGACCTTCCTCACGACGGAGCACGAGCAGAAGAGCCTCCGCCAGCAGAAGCTGGTGCGCACGTTCCTGATGTTCATGACGGCGATGCTCGTGCTGCCGGTCCTGGGCATCCTCTCCGTCATCGTCGCGCGCGGCGCGCCGGGCATGAGCCTCGAGTTCCTGACGGAGCCACCGCGGGCCAACATGACGGCCGGCGGCATCTCCTTCGCGCTGATCGGCACCGTCTGGCTCACGGCGGTCGCATTGCTGCTCGCCTTGCCGCTCGGCGTCAGCGCCGCGACAACTGGCTGACGCGCTTGATCAACATCGCGATCGTCAACCTCGCCGGCGTGCCCTCGATCGTGCACGCGTTGTTCGGCGTCGGCGCGTTCGTGCACTTCCTGCACTTCGGCAAGTCGATCCTCGCGGCGAGCTGCACGCTCGCGGTCATGACGCTGCCGGTCGTGATCGTCGCCACGCGCGAATCGCTGCAGGCAGTGCCGCAGCCGTTCCGCGAAGCGTGCTGGAGCCTCGGCGCCACGCGCTGGCAGACGATCTGGCGCGTCGTGCTGCCCAACTCCGGCAGCGGCATCCTCACGGGCGTGATCCTCTGCGTCTCGCGCGCCGTCGGCGAGACCGCGCCGATCATGTTCACGGGCGCCGTGCTCTACGCGCCGTTCAGCCCCGAGGGCGTCTTCGACCAGTCGATGGCGCTGTCGACGCACCTCTACAACGTCTCGACGCAGATCCCGAACGTCCCGCCCGGCCTGCCGTTCTCCGTAGCACTCACGCTGATCGGCGTCGTGCTCGCGATGAACGCGACGGCGATCACGTTCCGCATGCGGCTGCGCGGGAGGAAGAAGTGGTGAGCCCAGGCGCGCAACCCGCGGTCGAGCCGATGCTCGACGTGAAGGGGCTCACGGTCCGCTACGGCGCGCACACCGCGCTGCAGGACGTCACGCTGCAGGTCCGGCCCAACGAGATCTTCGGCATCATCGGCCCGGCCAACGCCGGCAAGACGAGCTTCCTGCGGGCGCTGAACCGCATGAGCGACTTCGTGTCGGGCATGCAGGTCGAAGGTTCCGTGCACCTCGCCGGACGCGACATCGCGAACGTGCGCAACGTCTACGCGCTGCGCCGCCGCATCGGCGTCGTGTTCCCGTTGCCGGTCGGCCTGCCGCTGTCGATCTACGACAACGTCGCGCTCGCGCCGCGCCTTCGCGGCGTGAAGTCGCGGGCCGAGCTCGACGAGATCGTCGAACGATGCCTGCGCCGCGCCGCGTTGTGGGACGAAGTGAAGGACCGCCTGCGCAACCTCGGCTCGCTGCTCAGCGGCGGCCAGCAGCAGCGCCTCACCATCGCGCGCGCGCTGTCCCAGGACCCCGACCTGCTGCTGCTCGACGAGTTCTCGATCGCCGTCGACCCGGTCACGACGATGCGCATCGAAGAGGTGCTCAAGGAACTGCGCCAGGAGATGACGATCGTGCTCGTCACCAACCTCGTGCAGCAGGCGCGCCGCCTCGCGGACCGCACCGCGTTCTTCCTCGGCAGCCGCTGCGTGGAGATCGCGGACACCGAAGACCTGTTCACGGGCACGGTGAAGGACCAACGCACACGCGACTACGTGGAGGGCCGTTATGGATAGCGCCGCATCGGCCGCGAAGCCGTCGACCGGGCTCGCCATCGAGGCCAAGGGCCTCAACCTCTGGTACGGCAAGTTCCAGGCGCTGCGGGACGTCAACCTGCAGATCCGCCGCGGGATCGTGACCGCGCTGATCGGCCCTTCGGGCTGCGGCAAGTCGACGTTCTTGCGTTCGTGCAACCGCATCAACGAGCGCCTCGGCTACGTGTCGACGACGGGGACGATCCAAGTCCTCGGCCACGACATCTACGGGCCGGATGTCTCCCCCATCCAGGTGCGCCGGCAGGTCGGCATGGTGTTCCAGCGGCCCAACCCGCTGCCGCTGTCGATCCGCGACAACATCCTGTTCGGCATGCGCATCCATCGCGAAGAGGCGCTGCACCGAGCCGAAGCCGACTCGATCGTCGAGAAGTCGCTGCGCGAAGTGCTGCTCTGGGACCGCGTGAAGGACCGCCTTTCGAAGAAGGCGACCACGCTGTCGCTCGAAGAGCAGCAGAAGCTCTGCATCGCGCGCCTGCTGCCGCTGCGGCCCGAGGTCTTGCTCATGGACGAGCCGTGCTCCGCGCTCGACCCCGAGGCGACGCGCGCCGTCGAAGACCTGATCTGGGACCTGCGCGGCAACTACTCGATCCTCATCGTCACGCACAACATGGCGCAGGCGCGCCGCGCGAGCGACGAGTGCGTGTTCATGCTGCTCGGCCGCGTCGTCGAGCACTCGCGCACCGAGGAGATGTTCGTGACGCCGCAACAGACCGAGACGGCGGACTACATCGAAGGCCGCTTCGGCTGACGGCAGCGGCTCGGACTCGCGCCGAACCTCGATCGGGACGCTGCGCGTCGGCGCCCTGAGCCTCGAGGCATCGTTGGTCGATGCGACGTTCCGCGATCCGGCGATTGCCCGGCGGCGAACGGCAGCAGCCTGCGCGCGCGACGCAGCGACCCCTTGCTCAGGATCGCTGCGTTGCACGGCGACATCGGCGTCCGGCGACGCCGATGCCGAGGCTCACTGGATGAACAGCATCTCGCGGTACTTCGGCAGCGGCCACAGCGAGTCGTCGACCATCGTCTCCAACTGGTCCGCCGTCTCGCGCACCTTCGTCATGCTCGCGGCGACCTTGTCGCGGTAGACGCGCGCGTGCTCGGCCGGCGTGCCCGGGTGGGACTCGGCGTGCTCGAACTGCGCGCTGAGGTCTTCGATGCGAGCGACGAGCTGCTCGATCAGCGCGGACATCGCCGACAGCCGCTTCATCTGGCCCGAGACGTCGACGCCGCAGGACTTCGCCGATGCGAGGCTCTGCGCGACCGCGCCCTGGTGCGCCTGCGCGGCAGGCAGCACCATCGTGCGCGCGATCGACAGGCAGCTCTGCCCTTCGATCGAGATCGCCTTGCAGTAGGCCTCGTACTGGATGTTCATGCGCGACTCGGCTTCCTTCGCCGTGAGCACGCCGAACTTCTCGAACATCGCGACGTTCTTCTGTGCGCAGAAGTTGCCGATCGCGTCGACCGCGTTGCGGAAGTTCGGCAGGCCGCGCTGCGCAGCCTCGGCGCGCACTGCTTTGGACACCCCATGCGCGCTGAACACCAAGGTCGCACCTGCAGGAACATCGGCAAGGTCCTCAATAAACAATGCGCCTTTTGCCCGCAGATCATCAACAACGTACTTATTGTGCAC
>CAZEQF010000182.1:5969-8347 GCA_964514315.1 uncultured Singulisphaera sp.
GGAAGTTCGGCAGGCCGCGCTGCGCCGCCTCGGCATGCCACTCGGACGAGTAGCCGTTGCCGTTGAACAACACGCGCTTGTGCTTGCGCAGCGTCTCGATCACGACCTCGTTGATCGCGGCCTCGAGGCCCTTCTGGGCCTTCTGCGCCTCGATCTGCTCGACGAGGAACGCCAGCGACTCGGCGACGATCGTGTTGAGCACGGCGTTCGGCTTCGCGGTCGCCTGCGAACTGCCGACGGCGCGGAACTCGAACTTGTTGCCGGTGAAGGCGAACGGCGACGTGCGGTTGCGGTCGGTGGCGTCGCGCGGCAGCGGCGGCAGCACCGAGACGCCCAGACGCATGGTCTCGCGCTTGCGTTCGCTGCCGCGGCCGGTGCCGGCGATCATCGCGTCGACGACGTCCGTCAGCTGCTCGCCGAGGTAGATCGACAGGATCGCCGGCGGCGCCTCGTTGGCGCCGAGGCGGTGGTCGTTGCCGGCGTGGGCGATGGTCGTGCGCAGCAGGTCCGCGTGCACGTCGACCGCGCGCATGACCGCCGCGAGCATCACCATGAAGCGCATGTTCTGCTCCGGGCTCTTGCCCGGCTCGAGCAGGTTCTCGCCCGTGTCGGTCGCCACCGACCAGTTGTTGTGCTTGCCCGAGCCGTTGATGCCGGCGTACGGCTTCTCGTGCAGCAGGCACTGGAAGCCGTGCTTCTGCGCCACCTGCTTCAGCACCTCCATGCAGAGCATGTTGTGGTCGACGGCGATCGTCGAGCGCTCGAAGATCGGCGCCAGCTCGTACTGGCTCGGCGCCACCTCGTTGTGGCGCGTCTTGACCGGCACGCCGAGCTTCCACAGCTCCGACTCGACCTCCTGCATGAAGGCGAGCACGCGCGGCGCGATCGAGCCGAAGTAGTGGTCCTCGAGCTCCTGGCCCTTCGGCGGCTTGGCGCCGAACAGCGTGCGCCCGGTGGCGACGAGGTCGGGCCGCAGCATGTACAGGTCGCGGTCGACGAGGAAGTACTCCTGCTCGCAGCCGAGCGTGGGATAGACGTACTGGACCTTGTCGTCGCCGAGCAGGCGCAGCAGCCGCACGGCCTCGCGGTTCAGCGCCTCCGAGCTGCGCAGCAGCGGCGTCTTCTCGTCGAGCGCCTCGCCCGTCCAGCTGCAGAACGCCGTCGGGATGCACAGCGTCGAGCCGTTGGTCGTCTCGCGCAGGAACGCCGGCGACGTCGGGTCCCAGGCGGTGTAGCCGCGCGCCTCGAACGTGGCGCGCAGGCCGCCGCTCGGGAACGAGCTCGCGTCGGGCTCGCCCTTGATCAGCGCCTTGCCGGAGAACTCCATGATCAGCTTGCCATCCTCGATCGAGGCGAAGCTGTCGTGCTTCTCCGCGGTGCTGCCGGTCATCGGCTGGAACCAGTGCGTGAAGTGCGTCGCGCCGCGCTCGACGGCCCACTCCTTCATCGCGTTGGCGACCTGGTCGGCGAGCGCGTGGTCGAGCTCGCTGCCGTGTTCCATGCACGAGCGCAGCGCCTTGTAGGCGTTCTCCGACAGCCGCGCGCGCATCTGCTCGAGGCCGAAGACGTTCGCGCCGAACATCTGCGGCACGTTGGCCGGCTTCGGCGAAGCGACGGGCGACTTGCGGGCGATCAACTGGATGGCGGCGGTGCGCGCAGCGGCTGACACGGATCGTGCTCCTCGTGGGCTCGTGGTTCCGACGGTTGGATGGCGGATGCGAAGCTGCCCAAGCTAGCGTCGCCGCGCGACGGTTCCACGCCGCGGCGGAAGTTGCAGCGGCTGCGCGCAGCAGTAGCTTTGGCGCGTGCGCCCGATTCGTCCGTCGACCGCATTGGCTTGCGCGCTCGTGTCCGCGTGCGCGGGCGCGCCGCCATTCGCGCCAGCGCCGGCAACGCTGGCGGTGCGGCATGCGCAGCTGCTCGCAGTGGAGAGTCGGGACAGTTCTCCACAAGGCGTCGACATCGCCCTGCACGCCGTGCGCCGGCGCATCGTCGGCCCGTCGCTCGACGCCGCCGCCGCGACGATCACCGCCCAGCAGGGCGCGCCGTTCCGCGGCGCCACCGGCCAGCCGGCGGGCACGGCCTGGCTCGTCGGCGACGACGCGCGCGCATGGGTCGAGCAGCTGGCGCAGGGCGGCGACGGCGCGCGCCTGCTGGCGACGGCGCGCGCGTTCCCGGCGACCGACCTCGTGGCCGTCGTGCGCGCCGACGCAGCCGATTCGCCGACGCTGCGCCTCCAGCGCGGCGACGACGGCAGCGTGCACGTGCGCATCGGCGCCGGCCGCGCCGCCGACGGTTCGCCCGCCGTCGAAGCCCATGTCGCAGCCCCGCTGCCGTCCGCCGGCCCGGCCGTGCTGTTCGTCCCCGCTGCGGGCGGC
>CAZEQF010000183.1:0-8344 GCA_964514315.1 uncultured Singulisphaera sp.
AAGGTCGCGCGCGAGGCGTTGATGCTCGTGCCGAAACTGCGCTTCCGCGTGAAGCGCGGCCGCGGCTGAGCGCGGCCGCGGCGACGAACACTCAGGCCTTCGTCGCTTCGAGCCGGTCGTTCTCGATGTCGCTGAGCATGCGCTCGGTGATGTCGCCAGTCGGGTAGTTGCCGTCGAAGCACGCCTTGCAGAACTGGCGCTCGGGACCGACGGCCTGCACGGCCGTGATCATGTCCTCGATCGCCTGGTAGACGACGTGGTCGGCGCCGAGCTCCTTGGCGATCTCCTCCATGCTGCGGCCGCGCGCGACGAACTCGCGCTTGGTCGACATGTCGATGCCGTAGAGGCACGGGTGCAGGAGCGGCGGCGAGTAGCTCGCGAGGTAGACCTTCGCGGCGCCCATCTGGCGCGCGATCTTGACGATCTGACGGCTCGTGTTGCCGCGCACGATCGAGTCGTCGAGGATCAGCACGCGCTTGCCCTCGAACTCGGCGCGGATCGGGTTGAGCTTGTGGCGGATCGTCGACTGCCGCGCCTTGTCGTTCGGCATGATGAACGTGCGGCCGACGTAGCGGTTCTTGACGAAGCCCTCGCGATACGGGACGCCGAGAACCTCGGCCATCGTCTGCGCCGCGGTGCGCGCGGACTCAGGGACCGGGATCACGACGTCGACTTCGATGCCCGTCTTCTTCCACTGCTCGCCGAGCTTCTTGCCGAGCTCGAGGCGCGTTGCGTAGACGGACGCGCCGTCGAGGAAGCTGTCCGGCCGCGCGAAGTAGATGTATTCGAACACGCACGGGCGATGCGGCTTGGTGCCGACCTGGAAGAAGTGCGGCTGCCGGTCCATGCCGATCCACAGCAACTCGCCAGCCTTGAGGTCGCGCACGATCTCGTAGCCCGCGACGTCGAGGACGACGGACTCGCTCGCGACCGCGTACTGCCAGCCCTTCTCGGTGTTCTTGCGGCCGAAGATGCACGGCTTGATGCCGAACGGGTCGCGGAACGCATACATGCCGACGCCCGCGATGATGCCGACGACGGAGTAGGCGCCCTTCACGCGCTCGAACGTCTCGCGCGTGGCCTCGACGACGTCCTCGGGCGCCACTGCGTCGCCCTTGCGGCGCAGCAGGCGGTCGGCAAACACGTAGAGGACCGCTTCGAGATCGCAGTTGCTCGCAAGGCGGACATGCCGCGCGGCGAAGTAGTCCTTCTTGAGTTCGTGGAAGTTCGTGACGTTGCCGTTGTGCGCCATCGCGACGCCGACGGGGAAGTCGATCCAGAACGGCTGCACGTCGCCGACTTCGTTCTGGCCGACCGTCGGATAGCGAACGTGGCCGACGGCCATCGATCCCGACAGCCGTGCGAGGTGCTTGTCCTCGAAGACTTCACGCACGAGGCCGAGGCCCTTCTTGGCCTGGAACTTCTGGTCGAAGCTCACGATGCCCGCGGCGTCCTGGCCGCGGTGCTGGATCGCCAAGAGACCGGTCAGGATGTCCTGCAGGACGTCCGTCCCTTCAGGACCGAAGATCGAGATGAAGCCGCACATTGGGGGCGGCGAGTGTAGGACGAGGTGCGCACGGAATCACGCGACCCAGGCTGCGACGTCCGGCGGCGCGCCGCGCAGCGACCGCAGCCTGCGCACGGGTGCGGCGTTGCGCCGGATCCGGCACGGCGGATGCTGCTGCAGCGATGGCGAACTTCTGCAACGTCGACGGTGTGATCGTCCCCGAGAGCGAGGCGGTCGTGCCGGTCCTGGACCGCGGCTTCCTGTTCGGCGACTCGGTCTACGAGGTGATCCGCACGCGGCAGGGCAACCTGTTCGGCTGGCGCCAACACCTCGACCGCCTGCGCGACTCCGCGGCACAGATCGGCCTGCGCCTGTCGATCGACGACGCGACGGTGATGCGCCGCATCCTCGACACCATGCGTGCTGCGGGAAACGCGGAGCACTACGTGCGCATCGTGGTGACGCGCGGGACAGGAACGGCCCCCAGCATCGACCTGCGCGCCGCGCCAGGACCCGAGCGCTGGATCGTGTTCGCGCGAGCGCTGCCGCAACCGCCGTCCGATGTGCGGTTGTGGATCGTCGACCGGTTGCGCAACGACCGGCGCGCGCTCGACCCGGCCGTGAAGAGCGGCAACTACCTCAACAACGTGCTCGGCCTCGCCGAGGCGCAGCAGAAGGGCGCATCGGACTGCCTCTTCCTCAACGCACAGGGCTTCGTGACCGAGGCGTCGACGAGCAACGTGTTTGCCGTCATCAACGGCGCGTGGATCACGCCGCCGCTCGACGCGGGCATCCTCGCAGGAGTGACGCGCGCCATGCTGTTGGATTGGCTTCGTGCGCGCGGCGAACGCGCCGTCGAGCAGAACCTGACCCGCGACGAACTGTTCACCGCCGATTGTGTGTTCACGACGAGCACGCTGCGCGACATCGCGATCGTCCATTCGATCGACGGGACGCCGATGCGGCGGACGGCGGACGCGGCAAAGGTCGAGGAGCTCGGCCGCGAGTTCACTGCGCATTGCGATCGCATCGGCGCGTCAATCGACGGCCCTGCAGCCACTGCGCTCGCTGCGACTGCGCGCTGAACGCGCGCGAGCTGCAAGCAGTCGACAGAAACGAAACGGGCTGCCAGCTCCGTCCGGAGCGGGCAGCCCGTTTTGCGAGTCGCAGTCAGCTCAGCTGAGCGCGTCGCCGAGGATCGACTGGATCTTCTCGAGCGCCGTGCGGTAGCGGGCCTTCGCGGCCTCCGAGCTACGGACTGCGTTGATGATGCTGTCGAGCGAGCTCAGGTCCATCTTCGCCGGAGCGGCGACAGCGTACGAGCTCTTCGGCGGGCGGCCCGGGCCGCGCTTCACCGGCGCGCCGGCAACGGCGGGAGCAGAGGCGGCGGCCGGAGCGGCGGCGGCCTTCGCAGCCTTGGCGGCCTTGCCCTGGCCACGCGGCTTCATCGGGACGTAGCCCAGCAGCGCCTGCGCGCGGCCGTACATGATCGGGTAGATCGAGAGCTTCTTCTCGTCGGCGGCCGCCTTGATCTCGGCGTAGCTCGCCTTCTTGTTCTTCTTGAGGGAGGCGATGATGAAGTCCATCGCCGACGTGTCTTTCTTTGCTGCCATGTTGTGAATGTGGGGTCTTGGTAGCGGATTGCCGGTGAGGGGCGCGGATGATGCGTCTTAGGCAATCGCGCTGCAACAATGCAGGGGGCATTTCTGCCACAAATCGCCCGCCTATGGGCCCCGGGTCCGCAGTCGCGACTGTCAGCGCCTTGCTATGACCCAGGTCTCACCCGGCGCCAACAGCACCGAGGGAATCGGCAAGAGAGCCTTCTGCAACTCATGCAGACTGCGCATTTGGACCCGGTCGACGTTGGGCAGCACATAGCAGCCGAACGCGTCCTCGACGACGACGAGGTCAGGCTTTGCCACAGCCGCAATCTCCAGCGCGAGCGGGTTTCGCGGCGACAGCACCAATGCGTCGATGCGACCCTGGGGCAGGTCCTGCGGCCGCAATGTCGGCCCAGCGAACACCACGCGGTGTGGGCCCGGCAGATCCACGCGATATCCCATTCCGAACGCCACGTTGCCGTCCTCGCGCAGTTCTCCCAGAGCCTGCACCTCGGCTCCGTTTGCCTGGCGCACCACGGAACCCGGCGTGATCAGCGGCATGTCGGCCATCAGCAACCGCGGCAGATGGAAGGCGATGTGCGCATAGAACGGGCGCTGCGTCTTGGACTCGGCCATGCGCAACAGCAACTGGTCGTTGCGGCGCGACATGTCCAACGACTCCGTCAGCAGGACGAACTCGGCCCCGGCCCAGAATCGCGTCGCGACGTCTGCGCCCGCAGGATCGACGAGGAAGGACTGCTTCGGGCCGCGAACGAGCCAGCCGCCTTGCGGCAAGCGCGACAGCGCGAAGCCGCGATCCGGCGGCGCCTTGGCGGCAGTCTCCGCCAGCTTCGTTGCGCGCAAATCCCAGAACGACGGCAGCCCGGTTTGCTCCGCGGCTGCGACTTCGCGCGCCATGCGTCGATGCACACGCTGGCAGAACTCGACGAAGTCCACGCGCGGATGACGCGCGATCTCGTGATCGAGCTTCTGCAGCCATTCGAAGCGCGCGAGCGAACCCGCGGCCTCGGGCGCCTTGCTGCCGTCGTGGATCTCTGGCGGCAGGCCATCGAGCGCTTGTGAGATCGCACTCCAGAATGCTGGCTGCAGCCGTTCGTCCAACGTGACTTCGCGTCGTTCCGGAACCTGCGGCAACTCCTGCTTCAGCGCGCCGTCGTCGTCGAGCAGCATCGCGGTGCCGAACAACATGGGGTCCGCGACGACCCCGCAGCCGAACGTCCAGCCGATGCGCGTCTGCGGCATCGGATCGGTGCTCTCGTCGAAGTCGTTGACGACGATCTGGAGATCGAACGCCGCGCCGGGCTTCGGCTCGACGCCGAGCGGCAGCAGCTCCTTCCACGGCAACTGCGCTTCGTAGGTGGTGATGCCTTTCTCGCGATCGTGGCTCACGACGAGGCGCGCGTCGTCGAGCACGCGCGCGGTGCCGCGATAGCGATCCCAGCGCATCACTTCGTGCGACGGCTCCTCGGACAGCCAGAACTCACTGTCGTCTGCGCGGCCCGTGTCCGCACCCAATGCGCGCGTGTTCCGCAATGGATCGACGCTGAACAGGATGCTGTCGGCGATCGGCGTCTCCAGCAACGCGATCGTCTTGGGATCGAGCGCGCGATGCCATTCGTCCTTCACGGTCGCGGCGAACCAGAGATGGTCGCCGTCCCACATGAGGAACGCGGCCGCCGAACAATCCGCGCGCGAACGCCACGCGCCGCCGCTGGTGCCCGACAGCTGCCGCAAGTCCTGCATGTCGATGCCGGGCAACTCCGGCCAGTCGACGAGCGATCCGTCGACCTCGATGGCGCGGCCTGCGCGTCGGCATGCGAACGCGACGGGCAACGGCATGGGCTGCCGTTCTTCGTTCGGGTTGACGAGCGGATCCTGCGGAGTTGCGGCCGGCGCCTGCGCGGGCGCAGGCACGAGCAACGCAGCGAGCGATACGAGCAGCAGCGGAGCGTTCACGTGGCGAAGATCCTACGCAGAGACCAGTAGAGGATGAGAGCGTGCGTCAGGATGGAGGCGGCGATGCCCGCGCCGAACTCGACCATGCCACCGAGCAGCAAGGCGAGCCCGAGGTGCACCGGCCACAGCGCCCAGACACCGGGGCCGAGCCCGAATCCCACGGCGATGGCGACCGAGCCCCAATAGCCGCGCCAGTCCTGCATCCAGTAACGGAGAAAGAGCCCTTCGGCGGCGGCGCACAGCGCGCACAGCACGGCGATCTTCAGGTCGGATGGATCGCCGCACAGACGCGCGAACTTCTGCTCGACCTTGCGGACGGACGGCAAGAAGCGCGAGCAGAGCGCCGTGTAGCCGACGCCGACGGCGACGCATGCCACCGTCGCGAGCAAGACCTGCCACTCGGGGCATTCGGGCAACGACGCGGCGCGGAGTTCGTCGGCCTCGTCGCGCCAGTCGAGCACGACGAACTCGATCGCGAGCATGCAGGCGTAGGCGAGCAATGCCGCACCGAGAGCCTCTTCGCCGGAGATCTTCTGCTCTTGGCCGTGCCCAGGCTTCAGGTCCGGCTCGCGCGACTCGTCGGTCACCGGTGGAGCTTCCGCGTGTAGGGCCATGGCCCGAGCGCCCAGGTCGGCCGACCGACGAACGACGCCAACGGCACCGGCCCGAACATGCGGCTGTCGCGCGAGTCGACCGAGTTGTCGCCGAGCAAGTAGACGGAGCCCGCCGGAACGTGGCGCGCGTCGCTGCGCGCGAGGCCGTTCGGTGCGCCGACGTCGAGCGGCGGCCGGAACCAGTGCAGGTCGCGGAAGATCTCCAGCGACTGCACGGGCACAGGCACGTCGCCGACCACGGCGAGCGCGAGCCCGTTGCTCGGCAGCATCCAGGCGCTCGGACCCGGGTCGGCGCGCGTCCACTCGGGCCGCAGCTCGCAGGTCCACAAGGTCTCGCGCCGACCGTCGACGCAGAAGAACAACTGGCCGTCGAGACGCCCGAACTCCACGCGCACGGACCCGTTCGCCGGCGTCCCGACGATGCGCGCGCGCTGCGCGGCGGCGTCGCCGACTGGCGCCGCTGGCTCGAGCGGGCTGCCGTTGCGCGACAGCGCGATGGCTCCCGTCCGCAGGTCCCAACGCAAGAGCCACGCATCGGGCCGCACGTCGAGCCGCAGCAGCAGTTCGCGCACCGAGGCCGCCGGGAACCGCATGTCGATCCCGAAGTCGCCGATGACCAGGTCGCGGCCGTCGGCGCTGCGCCGGCCGCGCGTGTCGATGTAGGCCGCGTCGACCGGCCGCAACGACGCGAGCCAGCGGTGCGCGGACAAGCGCTGCGCCGGGTCCAGTTCGCCGAATCGACGACGCTCCTCTTCGGTGCACAGCGCCAGCGCCTCCTCGGCGGCGGCAAACGGCGGCAGCGCGGGACCGTGGCCGTCGCGGATCGGCGACAGCACGTGGTCGAGGTCGGCATCGGCATCGAGGTCGCCCGACCTGGCGTGCGCCTGAGGCCAACGGAACCACGGCACACGCAGGTCGCGCGCGTCCAACGGGTCCTTCACGTCGCGCGCGAGCCGCTGCTCCGCCGGGCCGACGAAGAGGTCGCCGTCGCGCAACTCGATCCACTCGTCGCCCAGCGAGACCACTCGCTTCACGAAGTGCTCGCCGAGGTTCGCGGGCGCGAACACTCCGAGGTCGTAGCGCCGCAGCTGCCTCGCCACAGCCAGACGATCGACGAGCACGATGTCGCCGCCCTGCGGCTTCCCGTAGAGGGTCGGCTGCATGCTGCCGCTCGGGACGACGTAGCGTTCGGCGACTTCATGGCGCAGGGTCTGGAAGACCAGCCCGGCCACCACGGCGACCGCCACCGCCTCGCGGAGCAGGGCTTTCACGCCGGAACGCCCCCAAGGTGTAAGGAAATATTGCCGGGCCAGCCCATTCGGCGGGTCGCCATTCCACAGGGTAGGCCTTGCCCCATCGAAGGTTGGGAGGACACCGGCCGGATCGGACGCACCCTCGTACGGTGCAGCGAACTCCGGGCTGTTTGCGGCTGTGGAAAAGTCGCTCTAGATGGGCAGGCCCGGAATCCGGGGGCAACCGCCCCAGGACCCACTTTCTCGCCATGAAGAAGACCCCTCGCGCCATCCCCTTCGGCCGCATGCTCGACCTCTGCGACGAGCTGCAGCGCATCCGCGCCCGCATCGCCGACCCCACGACGGGACGCGACGAGCGCGAACGCCTTCGCCGTCAGACCGAGCGCCAGAAGCTCAGCCTGCAGCGCCAGCTCACCGCCTACCGGGGCCGCGGCCCGCTGGCGAACTTGCTTCGCAAGCACCGCCTCGACGCGACCGAGTTCGAGGTCCTCGCCGTCCTGCTCCAGCGCGCGGTGCGCGCGGAGGAGCCGGAGATCGAAGGCCGCCTGATCCTCGGCAGCATCTTCGACACTTCGTTCGGCGTGCTCTCTGGCCTGCATCTGCTGGCGGAGGATGCCCGTTTGCGCACGAGCGGTCTAGTGCGCGTGGCCACGGACCAGCCGCTTGGGACAGACGTGTTGGAAACTCGGTTCCGGCTTTCGGACGTCGCGTTGCACGCGATGCGCGAAGAAGTCGTCGGCCGCCGCCAAACCAAGAAGCGGGCGGACGACACCTCGGGCTACCGCAGCCAGCGCGAACTGCTGCTCGACCTGCGCATGCTGCACAACCACTACCTGCGCCGCTGCGACCTGCTGTTCGACGAGTCGCGTTGGCGCAGCCTGCACCCGTCGACCGACGACGCGCCCTACCTGCAGAAGCGCATCGACGAACTGTGGGCGGCGATCCGCACGCGGCTCCTGCGCACCGAGAACGCCGAGTCGCTGCCGTTGCTGCAGATCCTGCGCGAACACCGCCTCTCGGACGAAGAGACGATGATCGTCGTGCACCTGTTGTTCGAGGAGCTCTACCACGGCGAGGCGAACGCCGAGGCCGTCGACCTCCTCTGCCTCGTCAGCACCGACGACGCGTCGCTGCTGCGCGCGAAGAAGCTGCTGCACAAGGACTCGCCGCTCGTGAAGGGCCAGATCGTCGCGATGGAGCCGTTCGTCGAGAACCGCGAGCTGACTGCCGAGGTTCGGCTGGAGGACTGGGTCGTCACCAGGCTGCTCGACGACTCGACGACGCCGGGCGGCATCCAGACGGACGAGCGCATGCGCTGGCACCAGTACCTGTCGCAACTCGACGGCAGCGACGGGTTCTTCCGCGACCTCGATGCGTGACGGCGAGCGCGCC
>CAZEQF010000184.1:0-8274 GCA_964514315.1 uncultured Singulisphaera sp.
TGCGTCTTCGCGCCGTCGCCGTCGCGATGCAGCACGTGCGCCGTCGCATGGGGTCCGAGCGCCGAAGGTGACCAGAGGCCGCGGCCTGTTCGAGGGCATGCCTTCGACGCTGTGGGGCGAATCGTCCGCCTGCGTGAACGGCGACCGCTGGCCGCGACGTTGCCGCGCGCGTCCAAGCCTGCGCCGCGCAGCCGGCGGGTCTGCGTTCCGTCGCTTTGCAAAACGCGCCGCGCTGCGCGATGGTGAGCGCGATGATCCATCCGACTCCGCGCCTGCGCTTTGCGCCTTCGCCCACCGGTCCGCTGCACCTCGGTGGCGCGCGCACCGCGATGTACAACTGGGCCGCGGCGCGCGCGATGGGCGGCGCGTTCTTGCTGCGCATCGAGGACACGGACCAGGCGCGCTCGACCGACGCGTCGCTGCAGATCATCCTCGCGGGCCTGCGCTGGCTCGGCATCGACTGGGACGAAGGCCCCGAGAAGGGCGGCGACTTCGGGCCCTACTTCCAGATGCAGCGCCTGCATCTCTACCGCGCGACGGCGGATCGCCTGCTTGCGCAGGGCGACGCGTATCCGTGCTACTGCACGCCGGAGGAGATCGAGGCGGGGCGCGAAGTCATGAAGGCGCAGAACGCGGGATTCATCGGTTACAACGGCCGCTGCCGCAACCTGACCGGAGAGGAGCGCACTGCGTTCGAGCAGCAGGGCCGCAAGCCCAACCTGCGCTTCAAGATGCCCGAGGCGCGCGTGATGAAGGTGCACGACCTCATCCGCGGCGAGGTCGAGGTCAACACCAAGGAGCTCGACGACTGGGTGATGCTGCGGCCCGACGGCGTGCCGCTCTACAACTTCGCGTGCGTCGTCGACGACATCGGGATGAAGATCACGCACGTCGTCCGCGGCGAAGAGCACTTCCTGAACGGCATCAAGCAGCAGCTGCTGTTCGAGGCGCTCGGCGCAGAGGCGCCGAAGTACGCGCACATCCCGCTGATCCTCAACAAGGAAGGCAAGAAGCTCAGCAAGCGCGACGCCGACACGAACATGCTCGACTACCGCGACAAGGGCTTCCCGCCCGAGGCGGTGTTCAACTACATCGCGCTGCTCGGCTGGGGCTTCTCCGGCGACCGCGACGTGTTCTCGCGCCAGGAGATGGTCGAGGTCTTCAAGATCGAGAACATCGGCAAGGCCGGCGCGAAGTTCGACGAGGAGAAGCTGCGCTGGATGTGCGGCGAATACATGCGCCGCATGGCGCCGAACGAGTGCCTGCAACGCGGCAAGGCGTGGCTCGGCGACGCAGTGCCGCAGGCCGCGTGGACGACGCACGCGTCGTGGCTCGCCAACATCGTCGCCTGCTACCAGGAGCGCGTCGCGCTGTTCAGCGAGTTCGCGGGCAAGCTGTCGTGGTTGTTCTGCGACTTGCCGACGATGGACGAAGCCGCGCAGAAGAACCTGCAGAAGGACCCCGCGAGCAAGGAGTGGCTGCTCGGCTACGCCGACGCGCTCGCTGCGAGCAACGCGCCGCCGAGCTGGCCGGCGTCGCGAGAGGGCGTCGACGACGCCGTGAGGTTGCCGAGCAAGAAGGACGCAGAGCAGCCCGTGTGCGCGTTCGCGACGCCGCAGCAGATCGAGCAGGAGTGCCGCGCGTTCACCGAACGCATCGGCGTGAAGTTCGGCAACTTCGTGCACCCGGTCCGCGCCGCGTTGACGGGCACGGACAAGGGGCCGGGGTTGTTCGACGTCGTGTTCTTGCTCGGCAAGGACGCGTGCGTGAAGCGCCTGCGCGCGGCGGCTGCACGCTGAGCAGGGGCTCCGCTGCGGGAGCGCGTCACGTCGCTGCGCTCAGCGCGGCGATCGTGGCTGGATCGCGTAGCGGCCGGGGAGGGCGCTCCGAGGTTCCTTCGGCTGGGGGCCGCGCGGCATCGGCGCGGATTCCTGCGAAGGTCGTGTCCATGTGCGTCGCGGCGAGGCCGCGCGCGCAGCTCAGTCCTCGAACTTCCGTTCCGCGTCGGCTTTGTCGGCGTATGCGCGCATCATCGCGTCGTCGCGGACCTTGTTCTCGTTGCCGCTGAGCGCCAGCGAGAACGCGCGGCGGTGCGCGTCGCGCTGGTCTTGCGTCGTCGCGCGTTCCCACTGCAGCAGGTGCCAGTCCCAACGGTGCACGGGGAACACGCACAGGCACGCAGCCGTGAGCCACAGCGCGATGGCGGCCTGGATCTCGAACGCGAACGCAAGGCGTGCGCCGCGCGGCGCCGGCGACGCGATCCAGCCGACGACGAGGCCCGTGAAGAGGCCGCCCAGGTGCGCGGCGTTGCTGACCATCGGCACGAGGAAGCCGAGCACGAGGTTCATCGCGATCATCACGGCCATCTGCCGCGCAGCGAGCATGTGCATGTGCCCGCGCGGCGAGCCGCCTTGGCGAAGCAGCCACGCGACGAGCGCGCCCATCATCGCGAACAGTGCGCCCGAGCCGCCGACGAGCGGCGCGAGCGGGTGGTGCCACAGGCAGCCGACGATGCCGCCGCCGATCGCGCCCAGCACGTAGACGACTGCGAACCGCAGCGGGCCTAGCGTGCGTTCGACGAGCGGGCCGAGCTGCGCGAGCCCCCAGAGGTTGAACAGCAGGTGCACGAACCCGCCGTGCAGGAACGAGTAGGTGAACAGTCGCCACGGCTCGCCGTCGGCGACGTCGATGCCGCGCGCGGCGCCGAACTGCACGAGCTGCGCGGTCGTCGGATCGAACGGGTCGGTGAGCAGCGCGAGGCCGAGGGAGAGCACGGCCGGCGACGCGCTGACCGGCGGCTCGTCGAGGCGGCGAAGCAGTTCGTTGCTCATCGCAAAGCTCCGTTGCTCGCCTCGGAGCCTGAGCCGCCGAGCCGCCACAGCAGCACGCGCGCCTTCGCGCGATGCCAGTTCTCCTCGGCGGTGCGCGGCTTGTTCTCCTTGCTCGCGGCGACTTGCAGCGCCGCGCGCGCCGCGTCGCGATCGCCGACCGCGAGATGCGCGAGCCCGAGCCAGTGGTGGCTCTTGCGGTTGCCGCCGTGCTCCTTCTGGTGCTGCACGAACAGGTCGCGCGCGCCAGTGCGGTCGCCGCCGAGCTGGCGTGTGCGCGCGAGGCGCAGCAGCGCGTCGCCGAACGCGTGGCCCGGCTCGATCGCGGTGACGTGCGTCAACGCCTGCGCCGCCTGCTGCAGCGCGCCGAGTTCGAAGAACGCGACGCCGATCTGGTAGTGCGCGGCCAGCAGGTCGCGTTCCATCTGGATCGCGCGGATCAGATGCGGGATCGCGGCGCGGTAGTCGCGGCACGCGTTCGCGGCGCGCCCTGCTTCGAGATGGCGCGCGGCGGACTCGAAGTTGCGCAAGTCGGCGATCGCTCGCAGCAGCGGGCCGCGATCGGTGCGCAGCGTCTCGCCGATGCGGGCAACAGCGAGGCGCAGCGCTGCAGGGAACGGCGGCCACAGCAGCGCGAGCGCGAAGCCTGTGGCTGCGCACCACAGCAGCGCCTGCGGCGCGACGTCCGCGATCGCGCGCGCCATGCGCACGGCCTCGACCGGGTCCTGCGCGTTCGCCACGAACAGCGCGATCCCGATCCCGGCGGCCCACCAGAGCAGCAACGCGGGGAGGACGCGCAGCGACAACCGAAAGCTCTTCGGCCGCGGCCCTGCGAGCGCTGCCTCGAGGCCCGCGATCGGGTTGTTCTTGTTCGCGTCGTCGCCGGTCATGGCCTCAGTTCGTTCCGTGCTGCGCGCCGGTGCGCTTCGTGTCCTCGGCGATGCGCGCGAGCAGCGCGGGATCGTCGTTGTGCGAGTGCGTGAAGCCCATCGCGCGTTCGTGCGCGATCGTCGCGTTGCTGCGGAACGCGAGCACGTAGCCGCGACGCCAGCGGTCGCTGCCGTTGCCGGGCGAGCCGTGCAGCGTGCGCTCGTGGTGGATCGTGCAGTCGCCAGGCTGCAGGCGCGCGGTGCGCGGAACGTCGTTCGCTTCGAGGCGCGCGAGCAGCGAATGGTTGTCGCCGCGGTCTGCGAACAACGGGCGGTGCGGGCGCAGGTCGCGTTCGCGGTGCGATCCGTCGACGAAGTGCACCGAGCCGTTGTCGGCGTCGACGACGTCGAGCGCGAGCCAGAACGTCGCCGTGCGCGGATCGTCCGTCTTGGGCCAGTAGGCGAGGTCCTGGTGCCAGTGGAACACCGCGCCGTCCTTGCGCGGCGGCTTGCAGACGAGCTGGTCGTAGTCGATGCCGATGTCGTTGCCGATCAGTTGCTCCGCGACCTTGCGCGCGCGCAGTTCGTAGACGTTGTGTTGCCACGCGGGGTGGTAGCGGCGCGGCAGCATCACGTTGAGGATCTCGAAGTCCTCTGCGCGCTTGTCGTAGCTGCCCGTCATGTCGCAGTAGTCGCGGCCGTGCACGGGGATCTCGCGGCGAAGGAGGCGCATGCAGTCGCTGCGCAACGCGTCGACTTCGGCTTGCGACAAGAGCCCGCGCACGACGGTCCAGCCATTCGTCTCGAACTCGCGGCGTTGCGCTGCGTCGAGCAACGGAGCGTTCATCGCTTTGATTCTCCGAGTCCGAGGCGCAGCTTCTCCGCCGAGGCCACCGCCGAGATCGAGTTGATGTACATGTCGCCGCCGAGTTCGAGGCCGGCGAGCTGGCCCGTGCGCGGCTGCAACTCGAAGTGCCAGTGGAAGCGCCCGCGCGGCATGCGGTGCAGCCACAGGTTCCACGCGGGGCGGTTGAGCGCGCCCGAGATCGCGGTGAACAGCGTGTGCAGCGCCGTGCCCAGCGATTCTGCGTCGGTCGTGAGGAAGTCGTCGTCGCAGCGCTTCGGCAGCGTCCACACTTCGTTGGGCAGCTTCGGCGGGTCGGGCGTGAGCACGACGTGCGAAGCGGTCTCGCAGACGACGCGGCCGTCGTCCTTCGCCGTCGCGATCGTGCGGCACCACGGGCAATGCGGCAGCGCCGTCGCCATCTGCTGTTCGAGCAGGAGCCGCGGCGGCGGTTCTGCGAGCCCGAGGATCTGGCTGTGGCTGTGCACGATCGACGCGCCCGCTGCAGCGCCGACGTTCTTGAACAGGAACGCGCAGCCGATGCCCGGCATCGCTTCGATCGCGCGGATGCGTCGTTGCCACACGCGCACCGTGCGCACCCAAGTCGCGACGTCGAGATCCGAGGCCTGGTCCGCGTGGCGCGAGCCTTCTGCCACGACTTCGTGGCAGCCGTTGGCCGGATACTTGTTGGGGAACACGCGCACGTCCCAGCCTGCTTCCGCGAACGGTTGCGGCGCTGCGCTCGGCTCGCCGTGGAGCGGCCAGCCGTCGATCGACGGCGGCGTCTCGCGTTCGTTGCCGGGGCAGAACGGGCACGGCTTCTCGTTGCTGCTCTTCGCAGGGCCGGTGAGGAACGGCCTCGACTGCCGCGCCTCGGCCATGAGGATCGGTCGGCCCGTCGTCGGGTCGACGAGCAACGACGGCTCGCGGCGTTCGCCGGCGTTCACCATTCGCGCTTCTCCGCCGACTCGTGGCACTTCGTGCACGGGTCCTGGCCGCGCAACAACTCGCGCGCGCGCGCGCCGGCGCCCTGCTGCGCTTCGTGCGCGATCGCGAGCAGCCACTGCTCGCACTCGCGCGCATATTGCCCGAAGCGCGGGATGCTCAGGTCCTCGTGCGCGCCGTAGCCGGTGCGGACGAGTCGCGCTGCTTCGCGCGCTGCGTGCGCCGCCTTCGCGAGGTCGCCTTGCTGCTCGGGATCGATCGCCTTGTGCACGACCTTGTAGTGCGCGCCGACGTCCTTCATCACCGATGCCCACGCCGGGCTGCGGACGCTCGCGGCGCAAGCGGCGGCATACGCGGCGACGAGGACGAGCGGGACGAGCGGGGCGCGAGGCATCCGCAGAGTGTGAAAGCGCGCCGCGAGGAAGGGAAGAGGCCGCCTGCGCTGCGTCACGGCGCCAGTTCGCGCACGACGGCGCCGCGGAACAGCTCCTCGGGCCGCAGCGTCGCTCCATCGCGCGCATAGGCGCGGTAGGTGCAGCGCACCGTGAGCTTCGTCGAGCCCTTCGGCAACGTGACGAGGCGCCTGCCGTCGGCGAACGTCTCCGTCGCGTCGCTCGGCTCGATGCGCAGGTCGAGCAACGTGAGGTCTTCGCGCGAGGTCGGCAGTTCGATCGGCGAGGCCGCCGCGTCCCACTCGGCAACGACCGTGCGTTGCTCGTAGTGCGGCCATTCGCGCGTCGGCACGGTCGAGCATGCGGCCGCGCCGAGGATGGGCAGTAGCATCGCGACGATGCGCCGAGACGACGACGCGGCAATCCCAGATGCGGGGCTCGAGCAAGGCATGGCCGAGGAAGGCTACGCCACGCGGCGCGAACTGTCGCCGTTCGACATCGCCTGCGTGGTGATCGGTGGCATCGTCGGCATCGGCATCTTCTTCACGCCGGGCACCGTCGCGCGCCGTGTCGACTCGGCGTTCGAGATGATGCTCGCGTGGGGGATCGGCGGCGTGCTCGCGGCGCTCGGCGCGCTCGTGTTCGCCGACCTCGCTGCGCGCGTGCCCGGCCACGGCGGCGTGTTCCGCTACCTGCATGCGGCATTCGGCCGGACGCCTGCGTTCTTGTTCGGTTGGGCGAACTGGCTCGTGATCCAGTGCGGCGCGCTCACCGTGGTCGCGTTGCTCATGGTGGAGCACGTCGAACGCGCGTTGTTCGGCGCGCCCGCATGCTCGCCAGGAATGCGCGTCGCGCTCGCCGCGGCGTCGATCCTCGTGTTCACCGCGACCAACCTGCTGTCGTTGCGCGTCGGCAAGCGCGTGCAGAACGCGCTCATCGTCGCGAAGGTGCTCGCGATCCTCGCGCTCGTCGCGTCCGCCGCGACGGCGGTGGCCGCCACCGCGCCTGCGGCTGCGCCGGAGTCCGCAGGCGGCACGATGCTGTCGCGACTCGCGGCCGCGATGTTGCCCGTGTTGTTCGCCGTCGGCGGCTGGCAACAAGGATCGTTCGTCGCGGGCGCGGCGAAGCGTCCGTCGCGCGACGTGCCGATCGGCATCCTGTCCGGCGTCGCGGTCGTGATCGCGGTCTACGTCGCGATCAACCTCGCCTACCTCGCGTTGCTCGGGTTCGACGGCGCGCGCAGCACGAGCGCGATCGGCGCGGACGCTGCGCAAGCTGCGCTCGGGCCGTGGGGGCAGAGCGTGTTCGCCGCGATGGTCGCGTTGTCGGCGATGGGCATCATGAACACGATCTGCATGGCGCCGCCCTACGTGCTGCTGGCGATGGCGCAGGAAGGCATGTTCCCGCGCGCGTTCGCGAAGACGCACGGGCCGTCGGGCACGCCGGTGGTCGGCGTGCTCGCGCACGGCCTCTGGGCCTCGTTCCTGCTCGTCGCGGTGCATGCGGCGACGGTGCTGTCGGCGCCCGATGGCGCGGACGAAGGCAAACGCACGCAGTCCGTCCTCGACTTCGTGTGCGACAGCGTGGTGTTCGTCGACTGGCTCGTCTACGGCATGTGCGGACTCGCGTTGTTGCGGCTGCGGCGCGCGCCCGGAGCTCCGCCATCGCGCATCCCGTTCGCGGGAGTCGCGGCCGCCCTGTTTGCGTTCGGGGCCTCGCTCGTGGCGCTCGGTGCCATCGCGCAGAAGCCGTGGCCGTCGCTGCTCGGCGTGGGCCTCGTGTCGCTGGGCCTGCTGCTGCGGCGCCTGTGGCTGCAGAAAGCCTGAGCGAATCCGCCCCGATCGGCCCGGCGAACGCCTTCGCGCGATGGAGCCGCAGCGCGGCCTTCGCTACAAGGAACCCATGACGACCCACGGCGAGCCCACCCCGATGCAGAAGTCGGTCGCGCAGATCCTGCGCGAAGTCGACCCCGAGCCCCTGCGCGAAGGGCTCGTCGACACGCCCAAGCGGTTCGAGAAGGCGCTGCGCTTCTACACCGAGGGCTACAAGAAGGACGCGCGGTCGGTCATCGGTTCGGCGCTGTTCGAGTCCGAGTCGGACGAGATGGTGCTGGTGAAGGACATCGAGATGTATTCGCTGTGCGAACACCACCTCGCGCCGTTCTTCGGCCGGGCGCACATCGCCTACATCCCGGACAAGAAGATCGTCGGGCTGTCGAAGATCGCGCGCGTCGTCGACGTGTATGCGCGGCGTCTGCAGGTCCAGGAGCGGCTCACGGTCCAGGTCGCGCACGCGCTGCAGGACGTGCTCCAGCCGCGCGGCGTGGGCGTGATCATCGAGGCGCGCCACCTGTGCATGATGATGCGCGGCGTCGAGAAGCAGAACTCCAGCACCGT
>CAZEQF010000185.1:0-8260 GCA_964514315.1 uncultured Singulisphaera sp.
AGGCATGACTGGTCGAGCGCCTGGAGATGCCCATCGAGCGCGCCTTGCCAATCGAGCGCCGGCGGCAGCGGCGCCGGCCGCGCGTTCGTCCGTTGCGCTGCAGCCGTCTCCAGGGTCATGCGCGGCGACCCGACGCAGGCGCGTCGTCGCAGAGGCGTGCGCGGATGTCCGCGTAGGTGGCGGCAGTCTTCGCCACCACGTCCGGGGGCAGAGCCGGCGGTGGCGGTTGCTGGTTTCCGCCGGTCGCGATCAGCCAGTTGCGCAGGTACTGCTTGTCGAACGACGTGGGGTTGCCGCCGGGCCTCACTTCGTCCGCAGGCCAGAACCTGCTGCTGTCTGGCGTGAGGCACTCGTCGATCAGGATCACTTCGCCGTCGAGGATGCCGAACTCGAACTTCGTGTCCGCGATCACGATGCCGCGCTCTCGCGCATAGGCGCGCGCCGCGCGGTAGAGCGCGAGCGCTGCATCGCGCGCGCGTTCTGCTGTGCGCTGGCCCACGAGCTCGACGACGCGCGAGAACGGGATCGGCATGTCGTGCCCGCTCTCGGCCTTCGTCGACGGAGTGAGGATCGGCGGATCCAGCTCGCTCGCGTGCAACAGTCCCGGCTTCAGCGCGACGCCGGAGACGGCTCCATCCCTCTGGTAGTCCTTCCAACCCGAGCCGGTGAGGAAACCGCGCACGACCCATTCCACGGGCAGGGGCTGCGCCTTCTTGCAGCGCATCGTGCGTCCGCGCAGCAACGGCTTGTATGCATCGGGCACGTCGCGCCACGAGTCCACATCCGTCGACAGCAAGTGGTTCGGGCAGACGCTCGCGAGCTTGCCGAGCCAGAACTTCGAGGCCGCCGTCAGCACCTCGCCCTTGCCGGGGATTCCTTCGCGCATCACGACGTCGAAGGCGGAGATGCGGTCCGTGGCGACGAGCAGAAGGTCGCCGCCGAGTTCGAACAGCTCGCGCACCTTGCCGCGGCCGAGCCGCTTCGCGAACGGGAGATCGACGGTGAGAAGCGGCGTGGTCACGCAATCCTCATGGAGCGGGCGGGTTGGCAATTCCTGCGCGCAACGCGCTTCACTGCGGCGTGCGCTTGCGGATGCAGTGCAGGAAGTTGAGCTCGGAGATCGTGGGCGTCGCGGTGCGGCGCTCGGCGATCGGGTCGAGCACGATCACGGTCTCGTAGCTGCGCGAGATCGCGCCGCGCCAGGTCTCGATCTGCGCGCCGCTCGTGACCGTGAACGTGAGTCCACCGTCTTGCTGCGCGTTCTGCGAGTAGGTGCCCGAGTAGTCGAACGTCGCGCCGGACCGGCCTGACGCGACGAGTTCCCACGTGCCGGCGGCGCGCAACGTGAGCAGTCCGACGAACGCGTCGGAGCCGGGATTCTCCGGCTTCACGAACGCGGTGTAGCCGCCGACGAGGAACTCGCCGGCGATGTCGTTCGTGGTCGGCGGCGTCGAGAACTTGCGCATCATGCACACGACGCCCGCCGCTGCGTCGAGCGTGCTGGTCGGCGTGCGGTCGTTCGGATCCAGCGCGAGGACCAGGTCGGGTCCCGTGCTCGCGACCATCGTGCGCGGATCGACGATGCCGCCGTTGTCGTAGTCGACGCGCATGTCATGCCAGTCGTCGACCGTCGTGCTGCGCGGTTCGAGGTTCGCTGTCGGTCCGGTCAGCGTGATGTCGAGCGTGTTCTGGCTCGGCCCGGTTTCCTTCGCCGTGCCTTCGATGTGGTAGTCGGTGCCGGTGGCGGTGATCGCAACGGTGCCATACGCGCCGCGACCGACCGTGGTGGGGTCGGTGGTGAGCGGCACCGCGTCGAGCATCACGTGCAGCGAGAAGTAGTGCCAATCGCCGACGAGGTTGTGCGGCGTCGTCTCGACGCGCTGGCCGAGGTAGACGCCGATCCCGCCCGTGCTGCCCGTGATGCGATCCGTGAAGACCAGGTCGGGGCTCGCGCCGGGCGCGGGCGGCCAGACGCCGCCAGCCTGCTGGTAGGCGCCGAGGAACGAGTAGGTCGGCGTGCGGCCGGAACCCGGCTGGTAGATGGTGAAGTTGCCCTCTTCGGCCAGCGTGTAGGGTCCCGTCGCGCTGTTGTTGTCGATGTCGACCAGCTGGTAGGTCGCGTCGGCGCGCAGCGAGAGGATGCTGCGATCGGTGGCGACGGCTTGCCAGCGGTTCGACGCGTTCAGGAAGCCCGCGAGCGAGCTGAACGCGATCACGCGATGGTCGGCAGCGAGCGTCACTTCGCTCACCGGGGCATCCGAGTCTCCTCCGTCGGCGCACGCGGAAAGAAGCCACGGCGAGAGCAGCAACGCAGGTCGGAGGTTCGTCTTCATGCGGCGAGACGCGCAGTCTAGGTGTCGCGTCTCCGCGAGTCACCATCGCCGCTTCGCGCGAATGCAGAACCTGCGACCTCCACGTTGCGGCGCGTCGAGGCGTGGCTACGGTGCGGGACGATGAAGCCCGCGCGCCGTGCGACGCAACGCCTTCTCCTTGCGGTCCCTTTCGGCCTCGCCGCGTGCGCCGGCGCGCCACAGACGCTGCAGGGCCCGATGCCGGTGCGCAACCAGCACCCGGCCCAGCTCACTGTGATGCGGTTGGAGCCGATGGCCAGCGCATCCTTGGCTGCAGGCGACGTCGAGGCGCGGGCGTCGATGGCCTACACGAGCCTGTTCCTCGCGGGCTCGACGCCGCAGTCCGCGTTCTACATGGACGGCGAGATCCTGCGAACGCAGCTCGGCGCGCGCTTGGGCCTCGGGAGCGGCGTCGAAGTCGGCTTCGGCGTGCCGCTGTTGCACACGACCGGCGGGTTCCTCGACAGCTTCCTGATCGACTACCACGACGCGTTCGGGTTTCCGGACCAGGGCCGAAGCAGCAGCCCCCGGGACTTCTTCAAAGTGCAAGCGGCCATCAACAGCGATCGGGATGTCGTATACGAGTTGCGCGAGGAAGGCGTGATGCTCGGCGACGTGCCGCTCGAAGCGTCGGTCGAACTCGTGCCGGTCCGGCGCGCCGCCGACGGATCGGGTTCGCCAGGCTTGGCGGCGCGGTTCGGCGTCGAACTTCCGACCGGCGACGAGGACGCCGGCGCCAGCAGCGGCGAAGTCGACTACGCAGCCGGGCTGTGCGCGACCTGGCCGCTGGCCATCGGCGCGGTGCACGCAGAACTCCAGCACACGTTCGCTGGGTCGCCGGCGTCGGCGCGTCGCGCAGGGTTCTCGTTCGCCGACGTGACTGCCGGCAGCGTTGCGCTGGAAGCGCAGCCGCTCACGGACTTCGGGTTGCTCGCGCAGGTGACCTGGGAGACAGCGACGCTCGAAGCGCTCGACCTGGACCGGGCGAGCAGGGACACGGTGTTGCTGTGGATCGGGGCGCGGCTGCGGCTGGACGCCGACTGGTTCGTCGAGGTCGGCTTCGGCGAGGACCTGTCGGAATACATCGCGCCGGATTTCACGGCCTGGCTGTCCATGGCGTGGCTGCCGGGGCGTGCCGGAGCCACACCGGGTCGCTGAGCGGCGGGGTTTCGGGAGCAGGGGGCGCGCCCCCTGCGGCTCCCCCGCGAGGCTTTACATAACAAATCTTATCAGAACCACGATGAGGGGGAGCGGGGGAGGGTTCCCCGGCTGCGTCGGTCGATCTGACCGTCCCCGACCGGCTTCGAGCCGGCTTCCGCGACTTGCGTTCCCCAGCCGGTTCTAGGCCCCGGCTGCTCGATCAGCGCGCCGCGGCCTTCGCCGGCTTCTGCTGCGTCAGCTTCTGCAGCAACTCGGCCAGCGACACCTGCAAGCTCGTGAAGCCTGCGTAGTGCACCGTGCGCGCTGGCACCCCTGCCTTGCGCGCGAGTTCGTGTGCCGGCTCCGTCGTCTCGTGCCGGTTCCAGTGCAGCAAGACCAGGATGTCGAGCCCGCTGCGCAGGCGGTCGCTGATCTGGCTGACGATGCGCTGCGGCGACGTGTAGTTGGTCTCCAGCCACTCGCCTTCGAAGCCCCAGCGTTCCGCCAGCTCGACGAACTTCGGGTGATGCCGGCGTTGGCGCTCGTTGCCGCCGACGACGAGCACGCGGACCGCGTGTCCGAGCTGCTTCTGCAGCGCCGCGGTCGCGGCCCGGCCGGCGTCCGGGTCGACGGCCGCGCCGTCCTGGTGCTCGAGCAAGCGCTCGACGGCTTCGAGGTCTTCCTTGGCCAGTTCCGGGTGCTGGAGCGCGACTTCCTGCAGCAGGCCGAGCGCCTGCTGGAGCGCCTCGACTTCCTTGCGCGCTCGGAGCGATCGCGCGATGGCGATCTGCAGTTGCGCGCGTTCGTAGTCCTTGCCCTCCATCTCCTCGTAGAGGTTCGCGAGCTCGACCTTCACTTCGAGATGGTCGAGCGCGAGGCCCGAGAACGCGTCGTCGCGCAGCACCTTCTCGAGCTGCGCGAACGCGCCGCGTTGCAGCAGCAGGTCGCGGATCTGCGCATACCAGTCCTTCGACTGGTCTCGCTCGCCGAGCATGTTGTGCGCAGTCAGCATCACGCGCATCGCGTCGAGCCGTTGGTCGAGGTCGACGGCGATCGCGAGCACGCGCTCGGCAGCGGCTTGCGCGGGCTTCGCCTCGCCGAGCGACACGTATTCGAGCGCGACGAACAGCAGCTGGTCGACTGCGGTGCCGCGGCCGACGTCGACGCGGTCGAGGAAGCGCAGCGCGAGCTTGCGGTCGAGCTTCTTCAGCGCATCGTGCACGAAGTAGAACGACTCGAGGTCGGGCTGGACGGTGTCGAGCGCCTTCTCCATGAGCCGCAGCGCGCGCGTCGATTCCTCGGCGCGGCCTTCTGCGAGCAACGCGGCGGCCTGGAAGAAGCGCGCGCGATCGAGCAAGCGCGTGTCGCGGCCGTCGTGACGGCGCATGCCGGCGATCGCGAGTTCGAGGCACGCGCTCGCGGCGGCGAAGTCCATCGCCTCGTAGGCGAGCAAGCCGCGCAAGAAGTGCGTCTCGGGCGCTGCGTCCGAAGGATGGTCGCCGGCGTGCGCGAGCAATTGCAGCGAAGCCTTGCGTTCGCTGCGTTCTGCGCGCGGTTCGAGTTGCTCCAACGAATGCACGCGCAGTCCCGCGAGCGCCTCGACGGCGCGGCACGAGCTCTCGAGCTTCGCGGATTCGTGGGCGAGCTGCGCGGCATTCGCCGCGTGCTCCTTCGCCGCATCCCATTCGCTGGCTGCGAGCAACCGCACGGCGAGCGTCTTGTGGTAGCGCGAACGAACGTCGTCCGGCAGGCGATCGAAGCCGGGGATGCGCATCACGCGCGACAACACGGACGCGGTGCTCTCTTCGTCCTCGGCGTCCTCGCGCGACTCGAGCCGCGAGAGCAGGTCTGCGATCGCGGCGTCCACCACGACGGCGAGCTCCGGCGCCGACGACTCCGCGGCGAGATACTCGATCGCGCGCACCGCGAGCTTCAGGTCGCCGCACCAGAACAGCGTGCGCACCGTGAGCGGCAACACCTGTGCTGCAAGTTCGGGTTCTGCGAGCAGGTCGACCAGCGTCTGCGGATCCTGCAGCAGGTCGGCGATCCAGCTGCGTTCGCCGCGACGGTCGTGCGCGCGCAAACTGCCGAACAGCGACCAGCGCCGCAGCTTGCCGTCGACCGCGACGCCGCAGTCGATGCCGAGCAGCACCTTGGCGTAGCCCATCTGGTAGGCGCCGGCCGGGCGCGGCCCCGAGAGGCGCCACAGATCGAGGATCTGCTGTCGCACGGTCTCTGCTTTGGCTTCGCCTTTCTCGGCGAGGTGGACCTGCTGCAGGACAAGACGGTCGATCGCAGTTTCGAAGGCCATGGGAGTCTCCCTCCCGGCCCCTATCGGACTGCGCGCGTGCGCGCCTCCGCAGCAGTCCAAAATCTCCGCTCTCGCAAAGCGACCGCGAATGTCGCGTTCGGCTGCGCATTCGCGAGCCGCGTGGATCGCTGCGCTCAGCCGATCAGCGACTCTGCGTCCGACGGCAAGGCGACAACGGGGCCGCTCAGCGCGTAGCCCTTGCCTCGCTCCGCGAGCGAGCCGAGCAACAGGTCGCCGACTCGCAGCAGGCTCGCGGATTCCTTCGTCGTGAGGATCCAGTGGCTGCCTTCGTCGCCGCGAACGCCGAATCCATCGGCGCCGCAATCCTCGACTCGCAGCAGTCCTGGCGCCGACGCGCCGGGCACCACGGGAGAGGACAACGCGATGCCGACTTCCTGCAGGCGGTCCAACTGGTCGAGCAAGGTCCCCTTGCAACCCGCGAGCGCCGATGCGAGCGACAGTTCCTGCGTCTCCTCGGCCCAACGCGAGAACGCTTCCACCGCCGCGTAGGCCGAACGCACCGCGGTCGCGCGGCCGCGCGGCTCGGACTTCAGGTAGACGTGCAGGAACAGCCGCATCACGTCGGTGTCCGTCACGTCGTCGACGTTCGTGTGCGGGATCGCCGCGTTCTGCTGCAGGCCGACCCACATCTGCAGCGTCGCTTCTGCCGGCGTGTCCGCCTGCTGCGTCTCCCAGATGTGCTCGGTGACGAGCGGCGCGAGGTCGCCGGCATCGATGTCCGCCGACTCCGCTGCGTCGAGGATCGCGCGGCCAGCTTCGGCGAGCGCGTCGTCTTCGTCCTCAGCTTCGTCGGGTTCGATGCCCGCCATCTCCTCGAGCTGGCGGAACAGCTCTTCGACGTCGCGCTTCTGCGAGAGCCCTTCGTCGAGCACGCGCGCGAGCTTCTGGCCGAGCGTTTCGCCGGGAACCTCGGCTGCCGCGGCTTCCGTCGGGTCCTGCGTCACGGCCTCGTCGGCTTCCGCCGGCGCTTCGTCGGCGTGGTGCGCGTTCCAGAGTTCGAGCAGCAGCCTGCGCGCGCGGTCGAGGTCGACCGAAGTGTCGAAGGCGAGCTTCTCCAGCAGCGGTGCGACCACTGCGCCGGCGCGCGCGGCTTGCGCGAGCGAGTCGCTCACGTGCGTCGTGAGCCCGGGCGCGCCGCCTTGCGCCATCACGGCCTCGAGTTCGGCCTCGATGTGCTCGACCTGCCGATGCTGCGGCCGCGGCGCTGCAGGCTGCGCGACGAGCCCGCCCATCGGCGTCAGCTCGCGGTCGTGCATCTGCTGCTGCAACAACAGGCGCTCGATCTCGATCTGCGTCAGGCGGCGATCGAGTTCCAGGCGCTTCAGGTCGCGCTGAAACGCTTCCGCGATGGCCTTGCCGGGTCGGTAGATCGCGATCGCCGGCGACGGTTGCCAGACACCTCGCGACGCGGGGTAGAGCCGCCCCACCATCAAGTCGCCGACGACCAGCGCGCCATCCGGCGCAACGAGATCGACGGTGTCGTCGTCCTGCAGGTCGCGCGCTTCGCAGCGTTCGCCGTCGACGGCCTCGATGCGGTAGACGCCGACCGTCGAGGCGCGGATCGAGTCGTCGTCGGCCGGGGCGGCCAGCACATCGACGGGCACTGCAGCGAGCGCCAGGCTCTCGCGTTCGAGCAGCGCCCACTCGACGAAGCGCAGTTCCGCCGACGCGCGCACTGCGACCTGTTCGTCGACGCCGAAGAACTCGCGCCGGGCGCGTCGGAGTTCCGCGTTGAGGCGATGGTCCGCGAGCGCGCGGCGATGCAGGGTCTGGATGGCGCCGTGCAGGCGCGTTGCGTCGGATGGAGACATCGGGAGCGGAGCGCCCGCTGGCATCGCGGGAAGGCCGCACAAGGTCGCAGGCTCGCGCAGCGAAAGCAACCGCGGGAACGGCACGATGCGGCCGGCGGACTGGCGGCAGGATCCGCCGTCGGCACAATGCGCGCGTGCACCAGGGAGCCCAGGATCCGGCCACAGCAGGCCACGCCTACCACGAGTTCTTCACGGACCTCAGCTGGGTCGACGCGACGTCGATGGGCGTTCTCGCGGTCTTCTTCGTGCTCGGCCTGTTCAAGGGGCTGATCTGGCAAGTCAGCCGCGTGGCGATCCTGGTTGCGGCCTACTACGGCGCGATGGAGTTCGGCGAGCCGTTTGCGCAGTTGCTGGTGGACTGGACGCACACCGGTCCAGCTGCGCCGTCGGAGCAGCAGGAAACCACGGCGCTGTGCATCGCGTTCGTGCTGCTGTTCTTGTTCGTGCTCGTGGGACTGAGCCTGTTCGCGTTGTTCGTGCAGAGCCTCGCGCGCAAGGCGGGGCTCGGGTTCTACGACCGCCTGTTCGGCGGCGTGTTGGGGACGGCCACGGGCGCGCTCGTGATCCTCGTGCTGATGACGGGCGTGCTGTTGTTCCTGCCGCCGGGAAGCCAGGTCGCCCAGGCC
>CAZEQF010000186.1:0-8244 GCA_964514315.1 uncultured Singulisphaera sp.
TCACGACGAACGTCGGCAGGTTGCTGTTGCTGCTGCCGAGCCCGTAGCTGAGCCATGCGCCGAGGCTCGGGCGTCCGGCTTGCTGCGTGCCCGTCTGCACGAACGTGATCGCCGGTTCGTGGTTGATCGCTTCCGTGTGCATGCTGCGGACGATGCACAGCTCCTTCGCGACCGAGCCGAGGTGCGGCATCAGCTCGCTGATCCACGCGCCGTCGCCGCCGTTGTCGTGGCGCGTGAAGCGGAACGCGGACGGCGCCACGGGGAAGCGCGACTGTCCCGACGTCATGCCGGTGAGGCGTTGGCCGCCGCGCACCGACTCCGGCAGGTCCTTGTCGAAGAGGTCGTGGAGCCCCGGCTTGTAGTCGAACAAGTCGAGTTGGCTCGGACCGCCTTCCATGTGCAGGTAGATGACGCGCTTCGCCTTCGGCGCGAAGTGCGGCCGCGGATTGCGCGAGCCGTCGCCGCCTGCGAACGGAAGGGCTGCTGCGCCGAGTCCCTGCGCGAGCGCCGCCGTTCCGAGCGCTGCGCCGACCGTGTTCGCGGCGCCGGCGAAGAACCGGCGGCGCGTGAGCAAGGAAGCGAGTCTTTGCGTGTCGAGCGGGTTCATGGCAGGCACACCGTCGCGTCGAGGTTGAGGATGGTCGTTGCGAGCAACGCGAACGGCGCGAGCTCTGCCGCCGCGATGTCCGCGGGCGGCGGCGCGGTGCCGACGGCGAGCGCCGCGGCGCTGTCCTGCGGCGACGCGGCGTAGCGTTCGCGGAAGCTCGCGAGCGCCGACGTGGCGCGCGCGAGCGCAGCGTCCGACGGCTTCTTGCCCGTGCAGCGCACGAACATCGCCGCGATGCGTCCCGCGTCGTCTTGCGCCTCGCGCCAGCTTCGCACTGCGAGCGCGCGCGCCGCCTCGACGAACTGTTCGTCGTTCCACAGCACGAGCGCCTGCATCGGCGTGTTCGTCTGCGCGCGACGGATCGTGCACGACTCGCGCGTCGGCTGGTCGAGCGTCAGCATCGACGGCGGCGGGCATGCGCGCTTGTGGTAGGTGTAGAGGCTGCGGCGGAACAGAGCTTCGCCTTCGCCGCGCACGAACTCGCGCGTGTTCGACTGCAGCATCGCGACTTCTTGCCAGAGGCCGGGCGGCTGGTAGGGCTTCACCGACGGGCCGCCGAAGCGTTCGACGAGCAGGCCCGACACGAGCAGCGCCTGGTCGCGCAGTTGCTCCGCCGAGAGCCTGCGGCGCGGGAACCACGACAGCAGCCGGTTGTCGGCGTCGACGGCACGCGCTGCCTCGCTCGCGCGATCGTCCTGCCGGAACGTGTCGCTCGTCGCGAGCAGCTTCAGCATGCGTTGCACGTCGTAGCCGCATTCGCGGAACTCGACGGCGAGCCAGTCGAGCAGTTGCTGGTGGCTCGGCCACTCGCCCTGCATGCCGAAGTCTTCGCTCGTGCGGACGATGCCGGTGCCGAACAGCAGCTCCCAGAGCCGGTTCGCCTGCACGCGCGCGAACAGCGGGTTGTCGTGGCCCGTGATCCACTGCGCGAGCCCGCGGCGGTCGTCGGGCGTGCCCTCGGGCAGCAGGCCGAGCGCCTTCGGCACGGAGCGCGGGATCTCGCGGTCCTTGATCGGCTGGTCGTACTGGCCGCGCGCGAGCACGTAGGTCGGGCGACGCTGCGCGCGCTCCTTCATGACCATCGTGCGCGGAATGCGCGCGTCGAGTTCGGCGAGGCTCTTCTCGAGGTCCCGCTTCTTCGCGAGCGCCTTCGCGTAGGCGGGCGAGAAGCGGGTGCGCCACGCTTCGCGCAACCGCGACTCCGAGGTCTCGTCGCCTGCAGGCAGCAGCGCCGCGACGAGGCCGCCGCTGAGTTCGCCGTCGCGCGGCAGCAGGCTCTGGTAGATGCCGCCCTCGCCGCCCGTGTTCACGATGCGCATCGTGACGAGGTTCTTGCCGCGCGCGAACTCGGCAGTCGCGGTGTCCTGGTCCTTCTGCGCGCCGCGATCGACGCGGTTCTGCGCGATCTCCTTGCCTGCGACGTAGAGGCGGAACCCGTCGTCGCTGCCGAGCGACAGCGTGCGCTTGCGCGCGGTGGGGGCGTGGACCGTGCGCGCGACGAACGTCGCGTTCGCGCCAGCCGGCGTCTTGCCGACTTCGCCGTCGCGGAGGTTCTCGTCGAAGCGCCACTTCATCGGCTTGCCCTTCGCCGCGGTCGCGAACGTCGCCTTGCGGTCGAGTTCGAGCGCGGTCTCGGGGCCGTAGGCCGCGCCCCAATCCGCTTCCGCGTCGCCGACGAACGGGCCGGCGACGAAGAAGCCGCTCGAAGCGTCGGGCAGCCGTTCGAGGCCCGGTTCGGCGATCTGGCCGAGCGCGAGCTGCACGCGCGCCAACGTGTGCCGCGCGTGGATCGAGTCGTAGCGCAGCGTGACGACGAACTCGGTCCCGCCGTCGAAGCCGATGGCGTCTTCGAACAAGAACAACGCCTGCCGCGAACCGCCGGGCCGCGTGTGCGCGTCGACAGCCCAGCCGGCGCCGTCGTCGCTGCGCATCGCGTTCACGACGCGGAAGTCGCCGTTCGGTTGCTCGACGTCGGCCCATGCCCACACGAGCGGGACGCGCTTCTTGGTCGCGGGGTCGCGCATGGAGACGGCTTCGACTTCGACCGCCATCAACACGGCGTTGCCGTTCTCGGCGCGGCCGACGCGCTGGTCGTTGCGCGTGGGATCTGGCAACGCGGACAGGCGCAGCAGTCGGAGATCGACGGCGTCGGTGCGCAGTCGCAGCTCGTGGACGTCCTTGTCCGGGTTCGTTCCCGTCGCGGTCACCGCGCCATCGGGCCCGACTTCGAGCGTCGCGCCGTGCTGCGACTTCGCGGACGCGACCGTGCTCGCGGGCCAGGCGACGCGCGACTCGCGCTGCAGCGCTTCACGCCATGCTGCGAACTCGGCCTGCTCCTCGGGCGGCACGGATTCGAGCTCGCGTTGTGCGGCGGCGAGTTCGTCGTTGCGTTGCTGTTCTTCGCGCTGCTGTTCCTCCGAAGGCACGCGCAGGAACGGCTCGAACGCGCGGTTCGCGTCCGGCACTTGCGAGTAGAGGCCCGGCTCCTCGATCGAACCGAAGTAGGCGTAGAGGCCGAAGAAGTCCTCTTGCGTGATCGGGTCATACTTGTGGTCGTGGCAGCGCGCGCAGCCGAGCGTGAGGCCCAGGAACACCGAGCCCGTCGTCGCCACGCGGTCGACCGCGTATTCGACGAGATACTCCGCGTCGATCGCGCCGCCTTCGTCGGTCGTGACGTGGCAGCGGTGGAACCCGCTCGCGATCTTCTGCGCCTGCGTCGCATCCGGCAGCAGGTCGCCCGCGAGCTGCTCGTTCGTGAACGTGTCGAACGGCATGTTGTCGCGGAACGCGCGCAGCACCCAGTCGCGGAAGGGCCAGATCTGGCGGCCGGCGTCCATGTGGATGCCCGACGTGTCGGCGTAGCGCGCGGCGTCGAGCCACGGCGTCGCCATGCGCTCGGCGTAGCGCGAGCGCCACGGCTCCTCGCGGAAGATGCGGTCGACCCACGCGGCGTAGGCGGCGTCGCTCGGATCCGCGACGAAGCGCGCGATGTCCTCCGGCTCCGGCGGCAAGCCGGTCAACGCGAGGAACAACCGTCGCAGCTGCAGTTCTGCCGCGGCGCGCGGACTCGGCGCGAGGCCGTTCGTGGCGAGCTCGCGCTGGACGAATGCATCGACGGGATTGCCGCTGCCTTGGGGCACTGCAGGCCGGACCGGCGGCGTGAACGACCAGTGCGGTTCGTAGACGGCTCCTTGCTCGATCCACGCGCGCACGACGGCTCGCTCGCGTTCGTTGAGCGGCGGCTTGCCGCCCGCGGTCGGCGGCATGCGGTCCTCTGCGTCGTCGGTCGTGATGCGGCGCCACGCTTCGCTCGCCGCGGGATCGCCTGCCGCGATCGCAACGCCGTGCTCGCGCTGGAGGGTGGCGTGCTCGAACGAGTCGAGCCGCAGTTCCGCTTTCCGCGCCTTCTCGTCCGGCCCGTGGCACGAGAAGCAGCGGTCCGCGAGGATCGGCCGGACATCGCGGTCGTAGGAAACCGCGCGCGGCGAACCTGCCGCGGGCTCTTGTTGTTGCGCCTGGAGGGAGAGGCCCAGGCACAACGCGAGCGACGCGGCACGAAGCATGGGAGAGGAGCTCATGCGCGCTCCAGATCATCGCCTCGCTGCGCGGCATGTCCACGGGCTCGGCGGCCCGATGCGAAGAGAGTTTCGTGCGATTGCGCTGCGCCGCGCCGACGGGCTGCGCCGGACTCGACGGTCTCGTTCTTGTCGCTGCACGGGAACCTCGGCGCGGCGAGTGGTGCAGCCGGCAACGTGGCTGGACGAGTTGTGGGAAACGCTGCCCACAACTCGCGCGGCATCGACTCAGCGGCCGCCGAGTTCGATCGAGGTCAGCCCAGGCCCGTCGGCCGCGTTCGCCGCCGCGACCGAGAACGTGGCTCGCGCAGACTGTTCGCGCACGCCCAACGCGAGGACCTCGTAGTCGCCGTCCGCGAGCCATGCGCGGAACTCGGCTTCGCCGCGCGTCATCGGCAGGTGCGCGGCCCACGTCGCCTTTCCGTCCTTGCCGAACACCACGATCGAGACCTGCGCGTCCTGGTCACGTTCGTCGCGCGTCGTCACGCGGAATCGGTGCAGCGAGCCGGGCAGCATGCGGATGTCGAGTTCGCGGTCGGCGCCGCGCGGCACGTCCACGGCCACGCGCGACGGCGCCACGCTGTCGGCCTGCACGAGCAATTCGTAGCTGCCCGCTTCGAGCACGATCGTGCGGTAGCCCGTCGCGTCGACGTCGACGGCGCCGAGTTCGCGGTCGCCTTTGCCGATGATGCGGATCGTCGCGTTCTTCGGCGGCGCGTCGCCTTCGCCCAGCAACTTGCCGAACACCGCGCCGCCGAGCGGCAACGTGATCGCTCCGAGGTCGCGCGTCTCGAGTCCGCGCAGCGAGAACGGGCCGAGCAGCAATGCAGGGCGGCCGTCGCGCAGGACACGCAGCCGCACGTTGCCTTGCGGGATTCCGTCGATGCGGAACGCGCCGTCGAGCCGCGTCGCATGCTGCGCGGCCGAGCCGTCGGCGTGCGCGACGTGCACGGTCGCCGAGCATGGCCTGCCCTGGTCGTCGCGAACGGATCCGAGCAGCGTCGCGCGATCCGTGGCCTGCTGCTGCACGCGAAGCTCGATCGCCTCGCCGTCGACGGCGACGCCGTCGAGGCGCGCGTCGGGAAACGACTGCCAGCCCGACTCGGGGCGCCGCAGCGTCACGTCGACGAGGCCAGGCTGCAGTCCGTGCAGTTCGAACGTGCCGTCCGCGAGCGTCTCGCATCCGAGGCCGCGCCGTTCGCCTTGTGGCGTCGCGAGCACGAGCCAGCCCGCGAGCGGCGTCCCGTCTTCGCGCAGCGCAGTGCCGCGCACGTCGCCGCGCAGCACGCGCGCGAGCGTCGGGTTCCATTCGACGGCCGCGTCGGGCGGCACGGCAAGCGTGGCGATTGCGCGCTGCTGCGTGACTCCGTCGGCCTCGAGCGCGAGCGCAGTCAGTTCGACATTTCCTTGTGGCAGTCGATCCAGCGCGAATGTGCCGTCCTTCCCGGTGCGCGCGAGCCGGCTGCCGATCGCGCGGCGCACGCCGCTGTAGACGATCGCCTGCGATGCGGGCGTGCCGTCGGCCAGCACGAGCTTGCCGCGCACGATGCCGCCGCCGTCGAGGCGGATGCGGATGTCGGTTGCGGCCCCAGCCTCGACCTCGACGTTGCGCGACTCCAGCGCGCGGCCGCGCGCGACGGCGCGCACTTCGACCGGGCCCGGAGGCAACGGCGGCGAAGCGAACCTGCCTTCGTCGTCGGTGCGCACGACCTGCGCGGCGAAGCGTGCGCGCGATGGCGCGCCCTTCTGCGTCGAGGCCGGGTCGCGCGGGCCGAACCACACGACGGCGTCGCGCACCGGGCTGCCGTCGGTCGTGACGACCGTGCCCTGCACCGATCCGTGTTCGCGTTGCAGCCGGATCGTCACCGTGGTCGCGTTCGCGTCGGCGAGCTCGATGCGCTGTGGCGCGGAGGGCGCGAAGCCGGACTTGCGCGCCGCGACCTGGCGGCCGGCGCCGATGCCCGGCAACTCGAAGGAGCCGTCCGCGTTCGAACGCGCGCTCACGCGCGCCGTGCCGACCGCAGTGAGCCCGAGCACGAGCACTTCGGCGTCGGCGACCGGCGTGCTGTTCTCGTCGACGACGAGGCCGCGGACGAGCGGCGTTGCAGGCAATGCGAGTACGAGTTCGTGGTTGCCGCCTCGCTGCACGACGACGCGCGCCGATGCTCCGAGCGAGGTGCGAACGGTGTAGGAGCCGGATGGCAGCGCGAACTGCGCCTCGCCTCGTTCGTCCGTGACGAAGTTCTGTTCGTCGAGGCGCGCATCCGCGACGAACGGCGGCACGACGACGACCGTCACGAACGGCAGCGGCACGCCGTCGTGCTTCACGACGCGCACGCGCAGCGAGCCTGCTTCGCCGTCGGCGGCGACTTCGGCTTGCTGCATCGGCCCTGTGAGCAACGCTGCGTCGTCGCGTTCTTCCTCGGCCCCGATCGCATCGACGACCGCTGGCGTCGGGCGGTCCGGAACGGTTGGTTCGAACGGCGAGATCGGCAGCGCATCGGGCGCGCCCGCGGCGCCGCCGAGCGCGACCCAGGCCAACAGCGCGAGCAGCGCCACGGCCGCGACAGCGAGGATCCCGCGGTTCATCGGCGCGGCAGTCTACGCGCCACACGCGTCGATGCGAGCCGCCGCGCGCTGCGCCTCGACTGCGAATGCGAGCGCGGCTCCGCGCATCGGATGCGAACCTGGGGCGATGCTGCTCGCTGCCGTGTCGATCGCGGAGCTCGCTCAGACGCGCGCGCCGTTCTCCCACGCGCGCAAGAACCGGCGCTGCGTGCGGCCGTCGCGGAACTTCTCGGCAATCGAACGCACGAGCGCGCGCGCCGAGGCTTCGAGCCCGTTCATCGTGAGCGCCCGCAGGTGCAGCGCGAGCGGCACGTCGGCCGAGTTGCACAGGTCGAGCGCGCGTTGCGCACATTGGGCGTGGAATGCGTCGTCGCCGCGTTCCTTGCTGCGCGCTCCTTGCGCGAGCAGCAGCGCCGTCTGCAACGACGGCAAGCCCAGTTGCTCGACTGCTCTGGGCAACGCGGGATCATCTTCGCCGAGCCGCAGCAAGTGGATCGACGCGAGCGCGCTGCCGAGCGGATCGCTCGCGCGCTGCGCGAGTTCGCGGCCGGCGGAGAACTCCTTCTTCGCGTCGTCGTCGCGCCCTGCGAAGAACGCGCGTTCGCCGAGGAAGATGCGCGCGCGCGCCGCGTAGGCCCACAACGACAGACGCTCCGCCTCCTGGATGCACACGCGAAGGTCCTGCGCCGAGTCTTCGTCGCCGAGCACGGCGCGGAACTGCCCGCGATAGAGCCGCATGCGCATGTGCACGCGCGGCAGGTGCTTCGTCTTGCGGTCGTCGACCTTCGACAAGGTCTTGAGCGCCGTCGGGTAGTGGTGGCGCAGCGCCTCGAGGCGCGCGAGGTCGATCTGCAGGTGACGTTGCCGTTCGAGTTCGTCCTCGGGCAAGAGCCGCAGCGCCGCCTGGATGTGGCGCAGTCCGTCGTCCGACTCGCCGAGGTAGAGCAGGATGCGTCCGTGCAGCGCATGCGCGTCCGCGGCGAGCGTGCGCGCGCGCGGCTCACTCGGCCCGTCGAGCTCGGCGTGCGCGTTCTCGAGCAGCAGGATCGCCTGCATGAGATGGCCGAGGTCGAACGTCGCGCCGGCGAGACCCGTCAACGCCTCGCCGCTCGACAGGCGGTCGCCGAGTTCGCGCGCGAGCGCGTCCGCCGCGCGGAACTGGTCCGCAGCAGCTTGCGACTGGAATGCGTTGCGTCGCGCCTTCGCCGACAACAGCAGGAGCCGCAGTTGCGCGCGCATCTTCGGCTCGCCTTGCGGCAAGTGCTGCATGTGCACCGAGAGGCGCGCGGCGATGCGCAAGCTCGTTCGGCGGCTGCCGGCGCGCACGATCTCGGCGAGGCCCGCGAGCAGAGGTTCGACGCAACCTTCGTGGTCGAGCGCCTGCGAGCGATGCATGCCGATCTCGAGCTGGGGCTTGCCGCGTTGCTCGAACACTTCGGCTGCGCGCTTGTGCAACGCTTGCCGTTCTTGCGGGTCGATCTGTCGCAGCAGCGC
>CAZEQF010000187.1:0-8205 GCA_964514315.1 uncultured Singulisphaera sp.
GCCGTGGAACTGGCCACCGCCACCACCACCGCCGCCGCCGCCGCCGTTACCGCCGCCGCCGCCGCCACCGCCGCGACGACGCCTGCGACGCCTGCCGCCGCGCCAGCGACGACGATCCGGCCCACCGCCCTGATCCGGGGCGGGTCCACCGCCCCCTTCGAACTCGTTCTCGATGCTCATGAGTGCATCCGGGCTGCGCGCATTCCGCGCGCACCAGTGCCGCTAGCGGCAAACAACCGGCGATGCAGATCGACCTCTCGGCCGATGCCCCCGTGCCTGGGGAGCCCCCGACGATCGGGAGCCATCGCTCGACCCCATGCGAGGGTTCAACCTCGACACGCGGTCATCCTGTGCGCCCTCCAGGAACACCCCGGAGGGAATCTGCCGGACCCATCCCAGATCCGGACAGTCTCGTCTCCTCGACTCGGAGATCCCGCGTGGGCGGGATAGCTTCTCGAGCCGCAGAACGGATCCGACCGGGAGAGCAGGGGGCTCTGCCGACGGCCCTGGGCGAGATTCGCGGGCGACTTTCGCCTCGCGATGGGCCGGGACGGTAGCGCGCGCCAGAACGGATCGCAAGGGCGCAGAACCGGATTCTGCAAGCAGGTTGCGAGCACGGCCCAAACGACAACTGAGAACCACGCGCGGAACGGGTTCCACCGGGACCAAATGCCCAGCAGGGCGTCGTTGCACCGTCTGGCGAAATAGGCTACAGGCGCGAGATCGTCGGACCGCACTCAACCTGCTGCGCTCCGAAACCCGATTTGGGGTTCGCGGCGGTGCCGCACCCCACCAACGACGACCGATGCTGAACCCTAGCGATCCCGATCTCCGCACCCGGCTCGAAGACGACGAGGACGACAAGCCTGGTCCTCAGGCCCAGGACAAGTCCCCGCAACCGGGCTACCTCGAGCGCCTCATGCTCGATTCGCGGACGCTGCTGATCAGCGGCCCCGTGAACGACCGCATGCTCAAGGACGCCACGGTCCGCTGCCTCGCGATGGAAGCGCGGGACCCGAAGAAGCCGATCACGGTGATCATCAACTCGCCGGGCGGCTCCGCCGACGCCGGCTTCGCGATCTACGACCTGCTGCGCTTCATGCGCCCGCCGGTCCACACGGTCGTGAACGGCATCTGCGCGTCGGCCGGCATCCTGATCCAGCTCGCGGCCGAGAAGAACCGTCGATTCAGCCTGCCTGAGTCGCGTTTCATGATCCACCAGCCGTCGACCATGGGCCGCGGCACGGCGAGCGACCTCGACATCACAGCGCGCGAGATCCTGAAGATGCGCGACCGCTACAACAAGATCATCGCCGAGGCGACCAACAGGAAGCCGGAGACGGTGCTCGAAGACGCGCGCCGCGACTTCTGGCTCGATGCCGGCCAGGCCCTCGAATACGGCCTCGTCTGCAAGGTCATCAAGAAGCGCGAAGAACTGCCCGAGTGAGGCAGTTGGAGGCTGCGGGCGGCGGCGAATGCTGCCGCTCGCGCCCCGTCGCAGTGCAGATCGACCGCGAACCTTCTTGCCGCGCCATTTCGCGGCCTCGCGACACAGCGTCGCGGCAACCGTTCGCGAAGGGCTTCGCCGAACCTCGGAGCCGCGCTACACGTTGTCGGTCCCTATGACCGCCGCGTCCTTCGTCCGAACCGTCGCGCTGCTCGCGGCGACAGCCTGCGCATCGGCGCAGTCGCAGGCCTCGATCGTCGGCCTCGCGACCGACCCCGGCGGCAAAGGAATCGAAGGCGCGACCGTGCGCTTCCGGCCTGACGCGCACCCGGACATCCCGTCGCTGACGGAGGTCACGGCACCCGCTGCCTGGACGGATTCGGCAACGGACCGACGCGGCATGTTCCGCATCGCCTCGGAGCAACCCGGCATGCTGTTCGTGACGACCGAGGCGGGCCTCGGCGGCGTCGCGCTGCGCGCATGGCCCGGACGCGCCGCAGCGCTGCGGCTGTCGCCGATGGCGGAGGTATCCAACGCCGAGGGCGGCGAGATCGAGGTGTTCGCGGCAGCGCGACTCGAGTCGGGCGACGGCACGGAACGACGCCTCCTGCCAGTGATGCGCGGCGAATCCGTTCGCCTGCCGGAAGGCGACTACGAGCTCTGGTGGCTGTCGCGCCGCGGCGCGTCGTGGCAGAAGGTGTCGCTGCGTTCGGGCCAGCACAAGCAGTTGCAGGCACTGCAGGCGAGCGAACCCGTTCCGGATCTGGGCCAGCGCCTGTCGCCGTCCGGCTTCCCCCACCTCGACCTGCGCGGAGCCACGGCGCTGCTCGGCAAGGCGGCCCATGCCACGCTGCTGCCCCGTGCAGCCCCGCAAGAGGCCGAGTCGTTTTCGCTGCGCATGGTCGATGCGCCCGAAGGCGCGCGGTGCGCGTTGCTGCACGGCGGCGACGGCTTCCGCGTCCACACGAACGCACAACCGGTGGACGGCGCCGTGAGCCTGCCGGACCTCCTGCGCACCGGCAACGACTGGATCGTCGCGCACGCGCCGGGACGAGCCGCGCAGGCGCTGCGTCTGGCGAATGCCAAGAAGCTCGGCGAAGTGCGGTTCGCCGGGGATCGCACCGTCGCGTGCGAAGTGATCGGCCCCGACGGAGCGCCCGCGGCCGATGCGGTGATCACGTTCCGGCCGGAGTTCTACGGGCCGATCACGGCGCGCGCGTTCTGCGACGAACTCGGCAAGGCGCGCCTCGGCCCGATCGCCGGCGCAGGCATCGTGTGCGTCGAGGGCGAGCGCCATCTGCCGTTCCAGGCTTCGATCGCGGAAGGCGACGCCGCGCCGATCGCGATCCGCCTCGAGGAAGGACTGCGCGCGACGGGCGTCGTGCGGTTTGCCGACGGCAGCCCGGCGAGTTCGATCGTCGTCACGCTGCGCGACCGCACGGGACGCATGCTGCCGCCGACACGCACGTGCGTGAGCGCGAACGACGGCTCGTTCTCGTTCGCGGGCCTCGACGACACCATGCACTGGGTCGCGTTCGCGTCGATGACGCGCGACGGCAAGACCTTCAGCGCGCAATTCGTCGCGCGCGGCGGCGGCGATCCGATCGTGCTCGTGCTCGAGGACGAGGACCCGAAGCTGATCCGCGACGATCGCTGACTTCTCTGCGCGCGAGGCACGCGCGGGCCACGGCCGCGGAGCGCGGTCGGGCTTCGCGCAGATCAGTAGAGCAGCGTCGCGAGCCTTCGGCGGTAGTCGTCGATCCGCTCGTCGTCCTCGCCGACGAGCAAGAAGCACAACAGCATCGCCTTGCGCGGCAAGCCGCCGGCGAACGCCTTGTCCGCCGCGACGGCTTCGAGCATGTCCTCCATCGCGGCCTCGACGTCGCCTGCAAGCAGCGCATGCCGCGCGCGCGCCAACAGCCCCGATGCGCCGGAGCCTTCTGCGAGCGGAGCCTCGAAGAACGCGACGACGTCCCCGAGCCGCTGCGCGTTGTCCGCGAGCGCATCCTCCTCGGGGAACTGGGCCAACTCGCGGCGCACGGTCTCGACGTCGCCACTCCGGGCCGCGAGCAACGCCCGCTCGTAGCGCGCCTTCGGCGTGTTCGGGTCCTCCTGCTTCGGCTCGGCGTCCGCGTCCGTCTCGGCCTTCGCGAGCGGGCTGATCCCGTTGCGCTGCAGGAACCGCTTCACTTCCGTCTCCCGCAGGGCGCCCTGGAAGCCGTCGACGGGACGGCCGTTGTCGATGAGCACGCAGAACGGAATGCTCTGCACCTGGAAGGCGTGGGCGAGCTCGCGCTCCTTCTCCGTGTCGACCTTGCCGAGCACGAAGCCGCCGGCGTAGTCCTCAGCGAGTTGCTCCAACACGGGCCCGAGCTGCTTGCACGGGCCGCACCATCCCGCCCAGAAGTCGAGCAGGACCGGCATGGTCGCCGAGCGATCCACGACCTCGGTCTGGAAGTTCTCGGCGGTGACTTCGACGACGAAGGGGCCTGTCATTGCGAGCTGTCTTAGGCTCGCGGCAAGGCCCGGTCAAACGTGCCGCGCGTCGCGCCGGAACGTCAGTGGGACGCGACGCCCATCGACCGCAGCATCGTGTCGATCAGCTGCAGCACCGAGTAGGCCAACGCCACCTGCGCCGTGAAGAACAACGACGCCAGCAACGAGCCCGCGAACGACATGCGATAGAACGACCGGTGCATCAGCGGCACGAGGGCCGCGAAGGTCAGCGCAGCAAGCCCGAACGCGCGCGACTGCTGGGCCACGAGCGCGAACTCGACACCGAGCGCGGCGAGCAACGCGAACGCGAGTCCCATCGAACGGCCGAACGACGGCTGGTCGGCGCCCGACAACTTCGCGGCGAAGTGCGAGAACAGCGACAGCAGCGAGAACAGCGTCACGACGAGGCTGACCCACTGGTAGGACTGCGCAGGAACGAGCCACGGGTAGCGCTCTTGCAGCTCGACCGTGCGCATGCGGAACGGGCGCATCGTCGCAGCGGACGAAGACGCAGCCGTGGCGCCGACAGGCTTGGCCACAGGCCGAGCAGGACGATGCGCAGCGCGCTCGTCGGCAGCGCTCTCGCCGGCAGGAGCCGGAGTCGCGTTCGCCGCATCCTCGACGACGCGGAAGCGGCACTCGCGGATGCGATCCGTCGGATAGGTCCTAGGCTCGCCACCGACTTCGACCACGATGCGCGTCGTGTCGAACTCGAGCACAGGCCCCTCGATCCGCAGGCCGTCGTCGAGCACGAACTGCACATGGCGCTGCTGCGCCGTGGCGACGGCGCTGCAGAGCAGACCGAGCAAGAACACGAGGAGCGCGCGCATGGGGTCGCATTCGGGTTTGCGCCGCGAGTCCTTGAGCAGCTCGTCCCGAAACGAGTCCGCAGCCGTTGCTCCGGGCAGACTTCCAGGCCCGAACCCGCTGCGAAGGAGCCTTCGATTGCGGCCAGCAGCCAGCGCGCCGCGCCGCAGCGCAACGATCCGTCAGCGGACCTGCTTCCACGCGAGCCACTGCGAACGCCGCGAGTCGCCGGCCTCCGCACGGCTGTCCAGCCATTCGATCTGCGCGTCGCGCAAGGCGGCGTGACGGCTCCGCTCCGGACCTTCGGGCGAGAGCAGGACCGCTGCGTGGTGAACGGTCGCGGCGAGGTTTCGCGCCTGGAACCGCGCCGGCGCGGTGCGCAACGCCGCGTCCGCGAGCTGGAGCGCGCGATCGAGTTCGTTCTGCGCCAGCGACAGCGCGCAATCGAGCAGCTTCAGCTCGATCGGCGGCTGCCCCCAATCCGCGACCAAGGCCCGCACGGCTTCCAAGGTCGGCGGCGCGTCCGCCTTGCCGGCCGCGGCCAGCATCGCCGCGGTTCGCGCTTCGAGGCTCTGGGCATCCTCAGCCTGCAGCGCGGCGAGCGCTTGCTGCGCAGCCTCTGCATCGTCGAGGTTGGCGGCGGCGCGCCAGCAGCAGAACCAATCGCGCGCAGACCCCGTCGCCTTCGCGGCGCGTTCCGCGAAACCGAGCGCCTCGGCCCACAGTGCGCGCTGCGTTCCGGCATCGCCGCCGGCCGAGTCGGCATGCAGCGACCAAGCCTCGAATCCCGCGCGCAACGCGTCCTCCGACGCGCCCTCCTCCAACAGCGGACGCAAGCGATCCATCGCTCGATCGTGCCGCGCCCGCAGCAACTCGATGCGCGCGGTCAGCAGGCGGGCCTCGGAGTCCTCTTCGCCGAGCTCGAGCAACCGCGCCACCACGCGCGACGGATCCTTGTCGGAACTGCCGTCCGCGAGGATCGCCTCCGCTTCGGCGATCGCGGCCGCGCGCGCCTCGGCTTTCTCGCCCGCTTCCTGCATCCAGCGCACGGCGTAGAAGCCGCCGACGCAAGCGAGGAACGCGCCGACGAACAGGACGGGACGGAGTCTTGGGTTCATGGATGCGACGGCAACTTCAGCAGATGCGGACGGCGATCATCGTGAGGTCGTCCTCGAACGTGCCCGCCGAGTGGCGGCGCAACGCCGCTTCGACGGCGGCGAGCACCGATTCTGCCGACTGGCCCTGCAACGATCGCAGCAACTCGTGCAGCCTCGCTTCGCCGAACGGCTCGCGCTGCGGCGACATCGCTTCGTCGACGCCGTCCGTGTGCAAGAACAGCAAGTCGCCCTTCTCGAGCGAGACGGGCTCGCTCACGGCGTACTCCTGGTCGGCGACGACGCCGAGCACCATGCCGGTCTTGTCGAGCGCGCGCACCGAATCGCCGCGGCAGTGGATCAGCGACGGGTGGCCGCCGTTCACGAAACGCATGGTCATCGCCTTGGGGTCCACCAGCGTGACGAGCAGCGACATGAAGTTGCCGGTCTCGACCGATGCCGTGAGCCTGCGGTTGAGGCGCGTGACGACGTTGCTGAGGTCGTCGAGCAACTCGAGGTAGCTGCGCATCGCCGCCTGCACCGCGTGGCCGAGCAGCGTTGCGCCGATGCCGTGCCCAGTGACGTCGCCGATCATGACCGCGAGGCGGCCGTCCGACATCGGCACGAAATCGTATGCGTCGCCGCTGCCCTCGGACGCGCCGAACGAACGCAGCGCGAGGTCGACGCCGGGCAAACCGTGCGGCACCTGCGGCATGAGGTGCTGCTGGATGCGCTGCGCGATCTCGATGTCCTTCTGCAGCCGCACCTTCTCCAACGAGTCGGCGTGCAGACGCGCGTTCTCGAGGCTCACCGCGAGCTGCGCGGAGATCGCGGAGAACAACGCGAGGTCGCGGTCCGAGAACTCGCGGCGCGCCGCGCGCGAATCGACGTAGATGACGCCGAGCACGCGCTGGTTGGCGACGAGCGGCGCGCACATCACCGCGCGCAGCTTGAGGTCGTAGACGGACTGGCCGAGTTCCAGCGCTTCGCGGTCCGAGTTGACCACCGAACGCACGGCTTGCCGGTCCTGCAGGCAGCGGCGCACGAGCGTGCGGCTCCACTGCTGTTCTGCAGGCAGACGCTTGCCGTCCTTGTCCTGCGCGACGCGCACTTCGAGGCTCTCGTCGACCGCGCCCAGCAACAACAGCGCGCGCTCGGCCTGCGTGACCTGGATCGAACGGTCGACGATCTGCGCGAGCACCGTCTCGAGGTCGATGTTGGCGCTGACCGCAGCGATCGTGTCGAGCAGGATCTGCAGCGATCGCTGGTCCGCGCGGGCTTCGCCCGTGAGGAACGTCGAACTGTCGCCGAACTTCTTCGGCGCTTCGCCCGATGGCTTCGCGCGCTGCTCGGCCTGGGGCTCGGGCTCCGACCGCTTCCAGAACATGAACCGCTTCATCTGCGGAGCCACTCTACAAGGTTGCGCCGCGCCTTCTGCAACGCCAAAATCCGCGCCCTCGCACGCGCCGGCGAACCGCCGGTCCAGGCCCCCGCAGGACGCCCACCATGAAGATCGACAAGTCTGCCTTCGACGACCACGCAGTCCTCTCCCTCAAGGGCGAGTTCGACACGTTTCACTGCCCCGCCCTCCAGGAGGAGGTCGAGGCCCTGGTCGAGCGCGGCATCTGCCACCTGATCCTCGACCTGCGGCTCGTGAAGTTCATCAACTCGACGGCGCTCGGCGCGATCATCAAGGCGCACAAGCGTTGCCGCGCCGAGGCCGGCGAACTCGTGATCGCGCAACCGTCGCCGTTCGTGCGCGACGTCATCAAGAAGGTCGGCATCGACACGCTGATCACGGTCTGCGACACCGAACAGGACGCGCAGAAGGCGATCGTGAAGCACCTGAACCAGCGCGAGCTCGCCGGCAACGCGCCCGTCGACCACGAGAAGGTCATGGTTTCGTTCCCGGACGAGACGCGGAACAAGATGCTCGGCACGAAGCGCGCGACGCTGCTCGGCACGATGTCGAACGTCGACGGCGGCAAGGCCCAGTTCGTCTGGAACGGCAGCAAGCACGGCTTCTCGGTGGAACAGGCGAAGACGCTGTTCTTCAAGGACGGCGAGGTCCGCCTGAAGTTCCAGATCAAGATGATCAAGCGCAGCTTCTTCGAGCTCGCGGGCAAGGTGAGCAACGTCGAGTCCGCAGACGAAGGCGGCGTGCGCGTCACGGTGCACTTCGCTGGCATCGACGCCTCCGACCGCGACGCGCTGTCGCAGTTCGCCGAGGACATGGCGTTCCTCAAGCGTCAGCTGCCGAAGTGACCAAGAAGAATGATAGTGTATTTAATAGTAGTATATTTCATAATTCATCTAAAATATTAAGACTTCTAGCACTACAAGAATTAGAAAAGAAACAAA
>CAZEQF010000188.1:0-8200 GCA_964514315.1 uncultured Singulisphaera sp.
CCTTTCCTTCTTCGACCGTGATCACGCCGTCCTGTCCGACCGCCTTCATCGCCTCGGCGAGGTGCTTGCCGATCTCGGGGTCGTTGTTGCCGGAGATCGTCGCGACCTGCGCGATCGCCTTGTAGTCGTTCGCCGGAACCGGCTTCGCCAGCTTCTTGCGCGACTCGACGACCTTCTCGCTGGCGATGCGGATGCCCTTGATGGGCTCCGCGTGGTTCGCGCCGGCGATCAGGTAGCGCATGCCGCCTTCGGCGATCGCGCACGCGAGCAGCGTCGCGGTCGTCGTGCCGTCACCGGCGACGTCCGACGTCTTGCTCGCGGCTTCCTTCACGAGCTTCGCGCCCATGTTCTCGTAGGGATCGTCGAGCTCGATCTCCTTGGCGACGGTGACGCCGTCCTTCGTGATCGTGGGGCCGCCCCAGCCCTTGTCGAGCACGGCGTTGCGGCCGCGCGGGCCGAGGGTGGAGACGACTGCCTTGGCGAGCTTCTGGGCGCCGCGAAGCACGGCCTCGCGAGCATCGTTTTCGAATACGAGTTGTTTGACCATCACGTCCTCGACGGGGAATCTCGAAGTGGTTGCGGGTTCCGCACGGGCGCACGCCGGCTGGTCCGAGTTGGACCGGGGGAGGTTGCGGTCGGGGAACTCGTGACCGAGACGCAGTTGTCTCGCGCGCACGAACGCCGACCGCCGCCGACGTGGGCGCGCGCGAAAGCAAAGCGGGTGCCGCTGCTGCGAGGCCGTGAGTCTTGTTCGCTCGGCAGTCGTAGGTCTTGTTGTTTCCAATACTTGAATGCGCAACGATCTGTCCGGCAGCCGCTGCTGCCGGAATGCGTCTGCGTCAAACTGGCAGTCATGGCTCGATGGCATGGCTGCAACGGTGTCAAACTGGCATGAAGGCTCTTCGCTCGTCGCTGTTCCTGTTCGCCACGGCTCTTGCGCCACTCTCGGCGCAGCAGACCGGGTTCGAACTCGTCTGCGTCGACGGCCGCACGCTGCGCGCCGAGCGCATCGAGGGTGGGGCCGCGGGCACGTGGACGCTCGCCACAGGCGCCGCGACCGAACGCATCGACGCCCGGTCGGTGCTCTGCGTGGCGGGGCCGCGCGCGCTCGAGTCGTCGCTGCCGGTCGCGTGCTTTGCGGGCGGGGACCGCATCCGCGGGCTCGTGACGGGCGGCAACGAAGGCGGCGATCGCCTCGAGCTGCAGTCGCCGACGTTGGGGCGGCTCGACCTCGCGGTCGACCGGCTCGAACGGCTCGTGCTGCGCCCGGCCGCCGCGCAACCCGAGGACCTCGTGCTGCCCGACGGCGCGAGCGAGGCCCTGTTCCTGCCGGCGGCGCTCGGCTTCGACCGCGTCGCGGGCGCGCTGCATCAGTTCTCCGCGGATGGCATCCGCTTCCAGCCCGAGTCCGAGAAGGCGCCGCGCTGGTTCCCGCACAAGGACCTCGTCGGCCTCTGCATCGAGGGCGCGGAGGCTCCGACCGAGGCCGCGATCGCAGAGCTGATCACGCGCAGCGGCGACCGCGTCGCGTTGACGTCGTTCGCGTTCGAAGGCACGACGCTGCGCGCGCAACTGGCGACCGGCGGCGCGTGCACGTTGGCGCAAGGCGACGTCGCGTGCCTGTTGCGCCTCGACCTCTCTGCGGTCTTCGCGTCGCGCATGGAGCCTTCGCGCGTGGTCGAGAGCTCGCCCGAGGGCGATGCTGCGTTGCCGTGGCGTCGCGACCTCGCGGTGTCCGGTTCGATGCTCGCGGCGGGCGGTCGTTGCTATGCGCGCGGGCTCGGCGTGCACAGCAAGAGCCGCATCGAGTTCACGGTGCCTGCCGGAATGACGTCGTTCGTCGCGCGCGTGGCGTTCGACGACTCGGCGCTGCAGTTGCGCGTGCGCGGGCAGGTTCAGGTTGCTGCGCGCGTCGGCGATGCGGCTCCTGCGTTCGCGGGCGAACTGTCGCCGACCGATGCGCCGCGCGTGGTCGGGCCGATCCGCGTCAAGGAAGGGCAAGTCGTGTCGCTCGAGGTCGAGTTCGGCCAAGGCCGCGATCTCGGCGATCGCGTCGACTGGTTGTTGTGCGCGTTCCTGCCGTGATGCCGCGCGCCTTCCGAACGGCATCGCCGTTGCGCCCGTGCGCGCTGCCGGCCAATTGGGAAGCCACTTCCGGCGTTCCCTCGGCATAGTCTCTCGCCGTGCTCCCCTGGTTGGCGATCGCCTTCGGCATCGGCTGCGCGCTGTCGGTCTTCGTGCGCACCGGCCGCGCATGGCCGCGCGCCGTGAACGTGCTCGCGATGTTGGTGGTCGCCGCCGCGGCGATCGCGCCGCCGCGCGCCGAGCGCGCGACCGAGCCTGCGCGCGTGGAGGTCGTGACGACCGGCGAGCCTTCGCCTGAGTTGCGCGCGCGACTCGACGCGCTGCGTGAACAGGCCGAAGAACCCAAGCCAACGGTTGCGTTGTCCGCGGCTGGCCGTGACGTCCATGCGGCGCTCGCGACTGCCGCGCTGCGCGCCGGGCCGCGCCGCAGCGAGACGATCGCGGTGTGGAACGCGCCGTTCGCGCCGTCCGCGCAGGCTCCGTCCGCGCCGTTCGCAGGCGCTTGGGCCGCGACCGAGGCGCCGCTGCCGTTCTCGCCGGAAGCGCTCGCGCTCGCGTTCTCCTCTGCGCCGCGCGCAGGAAGGCCGTTCGCCGCGGAGCTGCGTCTCGACGACGCGGGCGCGCCGTTGCCGTTCGACGTGTCGATGCGCGGCGAAGGTTGGTCCGCGGAGTCCCGCGTCGAGGCCGGCGGCGCGTCGCGCGGCGAAGCGGTCGCCGAGCCGACTGCCGAGGGGCCCGCGTCCGTCGAGGTCGCGACCTCGATCGACGGCCGTCGCGTTCGTTGGAGCGGCACGTTCGAAGTGGCGAAGCCGCCGCGCGTGCTCGTCGTGTCCGCGCCGTCGCCGCTCGCGGCCGCGCTGCGTGCGCAGGGCGTGCGCGTCGAAGAGGCGGGCGCGCTGCCGAGTGACCTCGGCGCCTACGCAGCCGTCGTGCTTTCTCTCGCGCTGCCGGTCGACGTGCAACGGCGATTGCAGTCCGCGGTCGACGACGGCCTCGGCTTGTTCGTCGTCGGCGACGGATTCCAGCGCGACGGCGAACCGCTGCGCGACCTGTTGCCCGTGCGCATGTTGCCGCAACCGGACCCGGCCACGCCCGGCGACGGTCCCGGCGGCAATCCGGACGCGCCTTCCGACGCGCAACCAGAGCCGCCGCCGTCGCAGCCGCAGCCGAAGCAGGACGACATCCGCGCCGAGGATCCGGTCGTGCAACCAGGCGCGCCGACCGAAGTCGACAAGCACGCGATCGCGATGGTGCTCGTCGTCGACCGCTCCGGCAGCATGGGCATGCGCGTCCGCGGCGGCGACACGAAGATGAGCTACGCGAAGACCAGCGCGCGCGAGACGGCGCGCGCGCTCGGCGAAGGCGACGAGGTCGGGCTCGTGACGTTCGGCGACGACGAGCAGGCGCGCATCGAATTGCCGCTGACGGACGCAGTGGACTTCGCGCGCGTCGAGCAGGGCATCGCCAAGCTCGGGCACTCGAACGAGCGCACGTTCCTCGACAGCGGCCTCGTCACTGCGCGCAAGATGCTCTCCGCGTCGAAGGCCGCGGTGCGCCACGTCGTGGTGTTGTCCGACGGCGAAGTGTGGGACCAGGAACTCGTGCTTCGCCAACGCGCGAACGCGATGAAGAAGGAAGGCCTCACGCTGAGCATGATCTCGATCGTCGACGACCGCACGCAGGTGACGTTCCAGGCGATGGCCGAACGGCTCGCGCGCGACGGCGGCGGCGCGTTCCTGCCGGTGCGTGATGCGCGTTCGGTGCCGAAGCTCGTGAGCGCCGAAGTCGTGCGCGCGCTCGACCGCGTGGGCCGCAAGCCGCGCGGCGACGGGCAGCCTTCGCCAGACCAGCCTGCGCCCGATCGTCCGCCCGAACCGCCGAAGCAGCCCGATCCGCCGAAGCCGCCGGAGCCGAAGCCCGATCCCGCGCCCAAGGACGCGTCGCTGTCCGTGCGCGCCGTCGCGCGGTCGCCCGTGCTCGCGCCCGAGCCCGCGGTGTGGCCCACGTTGAAGTCCGCGTTCGCGACGGCCGCGCGCGCGTCGGCGCACGTGCTGCTCGTCGCCGGCGATGCGGGAACGCCCGCGCTCGCGTTCGGCAACCTCGGGCTCGGCCGCGTCGGCGTGTTCGCTGCCGATCTCGCGGGCGACGCGGGCGCAGCGTTTCGAGGCGACGCGGAGTTCCCCGCGCGCTTCGCGCAGTGGGTGGCCTCGGTGCAGCGCGCCGAGCCGTCTCGCAAGGAAGCAGCGTTCCTCGCCGCCACGGTCGAACCGCCGGCGCCGTTGCCGCGCGAGGTCGCGTTCTTGCGCGCCGCGACCGGCGCGTCCGCGTCGACGCTCGACGGCTTGCGCCTGCCGCCGCCGCTCGTCACCGTCGAGCACGAGCCGCAGACGCCGGATTGGGCGTTCGCGGCGATCTCGGCGCTCTTGCTGCTCGCCGTGTGCGAGTGGTTCGCGGTGCGCCGCGCGGGCTGACCACGGCTGCGCGCTCTGCGTTTTGGTCTTCGGCCGCGACGCGCGCATCGCTAATCCTTCTCGCTCCATGAGCGCGTTCGACCCCGTCCCGCAGGATCTCTTCACGTTCGGACTCTGGACCGTCGGCAACCCGGGCCGCGATCCGTTCGGCGAGCCGGTGCGTCCGGTGCAGTCGCCCGAGCGCATCGTGCACAAGCTCAAGGAATGCGGCGCCTACGGCGTCAACCTGCACGACGACGACCTCGTGCCGTTCGGCAGCAGCGCAAGCGAACGCGATCGCATCGTCGCGGGCTTCAAGAAGGCGCTCGCGGACTCCGGCATGAAGGTGCCGATGGCGACGACGAACCTCTTCTCGCAGCCGATCTTCAAGGACGGCGCGTTCTCGTCGAACGATCCCAAGGTCCGTGCGTTCGCGCTGCAGAAGACGATGCGCGCGATCGACCTCGGCGCCGAGCTCGGCGCGAAGACCTACGTGTTCTGGGGCGGCCGCGAAGGCAGCGAGGCGGACGCATGCCGCGACCCGCGCACGGCGATCGCGCGCATGCGCGACGCGCTCGACTTCCTGTGCGGCTACGTCAAGGAGCAGGGCTACGGGATGAAGTTCGCGCTCGAGGCGAAGCCCAACGAGCCGCGCGGCGACATCTACTTGCCGACCACGGGGCACATGCTGCACTTCATCAGCACGCTGCAGAACCACGAGATGGTCGGCGTCAACCCGGAGGTCGCGCACGAGACGATGGCGGGCCTCTCGTTCGTGCACAACGTGGCGCAGGCGATGGAGCAGGACAAGCTGTTCCACATCGACCTCAACGGCCAGAAGATCGGCCGCTACGACCAGGACCTTCGCTTCGGCAGCGAGGACCAGAAGGGCGCGTTCCTGCTGATCCGCCTGCTCGAGGGCACGATGGGCGGAAAGCGCTACGAAGGGCCGCGCCACTTCGACGCGCACGCGTATCGCACCGAGGACGACGACGGTGTCTGGGACTTCGCGAAGGGCTGCATGCGCACCTACAAGATCCTGCACGCGCGTGCGAAGTCGTTCGACCAGGACCCGGAAGTGAAGGCGATCGTCGCGGAGATGCGCGATGCGCAGATCGACCCGCTGTTGCAGGGCGGCTACTCGAAGCAGAAGGCGCAGGCGTTGAAGTCGCTGCCGATCGACGCGGCGCAGGTCGCGAAGAAGGGGCTGCGCTACGAGCGCCTCGACCAACTGCTCGTCGAGCACTTGCTCGGCGTGCGCAACTGAGGTCGCGGTGAGCGACGGCCCGCTGTTCCTCGGCCTCGACGTCGGCACGCAGTCGACGAAGGCGATCGTCGTGGATGCGCGCGATGGCGCGGTGGTCGCGCGTGGCGCTCAGGCCTACGGGCTCCGCGAAGGGCTGCCGCCCGGCCACATGGAGCAGGATCCCGACCTGTGGATCGACGCCGTTGCGGCGGCGAGCCGCGAGGCGCTCGTCGGCATCGATCCTTCGCGCATCGCGGGCGTCGGCGTGAGCGGCCAGCAACACGGTTGCGTCGTGCTCGATGCCGAGGGCCGCGTCGTGCGGCCCGCGAAGTTGTGGTGCGACACGAGCACTGCGGCCGAAGCCGAGGAACTCGCGCGCGCGATCGGGCGGCCGGTGCCGGTCGGGTTCACCGCGAGCAAGCTGCTCTGGCTGAAGCGTCACGAGCCGCAGAACTGGGCGCGCGTGCGCCGTGTGCTGTTGCCGCACGACTACGTCAACTTCCGTCTCACGGGCGCCGCCGTGATGGAATGCGGCGACGCATCGGGCACCGGGTTGTTCGACGTAGCGAAGCGCTCGTTCGACGCGCGCGCATGCGCCGCTGTCGACGCGCGGCTCTCGTCGATGCTGCCGTCGCTCGTCGCGGGCGGCGAGCCTGCGGGAACGCTGAACGCGGGCGGCGCCGCGCTGCTCGGGCTCCGCGAAGGCACGCTCGTGAGCGCCGGCGGCGGCGACAACATGATGGCTGCGATCGGCAGCGGCGCTGCGCGCAGCGGCACCGCGGTCGTGAGCCTCGGAACGTCCGGCACGGTGTTCGTGCGCAGCGACGTCCCGGTTGTCGATCCCGCAGGCCTGATCGCTCCGTTCTGCAGCAGCGACGGCGCGTTCTTGCCGTTGTTGTGCGTGATGAACCTCACTGGCGTCACCGAGTCGGTGCGCGCCCTCACGGGCCTGTCGCACGACGAGCTCACGAAGCGCGCAGCGCGCGTGCCGTGGGGGAGCGACGGCCTGCTGTGGTTGCCGTTCCTCGCCGGCGAGCGCGTGCCCGACCTGCCGCATGCGACTGGCTCGCTGCTGTCGATGCGCGGCGACAACCTGACGCCCGGCCATCTCTACCGCGCCGCGCTCGAGGGCACGTCGTGCAACCTCGCGGCCGGAGCGCGGCTCCTTGCGCGCCTCTGCGGCCCGTTGCGCGAAGTGCGCCTCTGTGGCGGCGCAGCCAAGAACCCGCTGTGGCGGCAGATCCTCGCGGACCTGTTCGAAGCTCCGGTCGTGCTCGTCGCAGAGTCCGAGGCCGCGGCGCTCGGAGCGGCGGTGCAGGCGTGCTGGACCGCTGCGCGGATGCGCGGCGAACGCGTCGAGTGCGCAACGATCGCCGACCGGTTCGTGCGCGCGGACGGCGCCGCAATCGCGCCGTCGCGCGACCTCGCTGCGCCGCGCGAGCTGCTCGCGCGCTTCCAGCGCGAAGTCCACATCCGCCACGGCGTCGAGCCTGTCGCCTGACGCGCTGCCGTCGTCGTGCGCTTCGGCGCAGGCGCGCGACGTTCGCGGCCGCACGCGCCTCGCCGCTACGATGCTCGGATGCTGGACCGCACCGAACAACGCATCCTCGGCGTCCTGATCGAGAAGGAAGCGACCGTCCCCGACACGTATCCGCTCACGGAGAACGCGCTGCGCGCGGGCTGCAACCAGAGCAACAACCGCGACCCGGTGATGGAGCTGCAACCGTTCGAGCTCGTGGGCGCGATGATGTCGCTGATGGAGAAGGGCTGGATCTCGCGCATCGACGGCAGCGGCCGCGCGACCAAGTATCGCCACAAGGTCGTCGAACGGCTCGGACTGCGGCCCGACGAGATGGCGATCTTCGCCGAGTTGTTGCTGCGCGGCCCGCAAGCGCCCGGAGCATTGAAGCCGCGCATCGCGCGCTTCGGCGTGCAGGCGGAGCCCGCGGAGATCGAAGCCGCGTTGCAGCGCATGGCCGCAAGGCCGCAGCCGCTCGTCGCGCTGTTGCCGCTCGGTCCGCGCGAACGCGACCGTCGCTTCACGCTGCTGATCGCCGAAGGCGGTGGGCGCATCGAGGGCGAGAAGAAGGCTCTGCCTGGGCAAGGCAGCGGCGAAGTCGTTCGTCACGCCGAATCGGTTGCGCCGATTGCGCCGTCCGACGCGCCGCTCGATCTCGCTGCCCGTGTCGAGCGGCTGGAGCGCGATGTCGGCGAACTGCGCGAGCTCCTCGAGATGCTTCGGGCGCGCAACGACGCGTAGCGCTGCGCGAGGAGCGGGGCGCGGCGAGGCTGAGCGCTTCGCGAAGTGTTTCCTGGCGCTTCGCGCAGGGTGCCCGGCGCTTCGCGCAGTGTGCCCAGGCGCTTCGCGCAGTGTCGCTTTGCTCGATGCTGCATGCGCGCATTTGTCCCGTTCGCGTCG
>CAZEQF010000189.1:0-8193 GCA_964514315.1 uncultured Singulisphaera sp.
CTCGACGGCAGCGACGGGTTCTTCCGCGACCTCGATGCGTGACGGCGAGCGCGCCCGTGTTGCATGATGGGCGCATGACGCGCATCGACGAGTTGATCCACGACTGGAACGTGCAGGACGGGTCCTTCCGCCCTGCGCGGCCGCTGCAGTTCGACGACGAGACCCTTCGCGACGGCCTGCAGTCGCCGGCCGTGAGCGACCCTTCGCTCGAGAAGAAGATCGAGCTGCTGGAGTGGATGGACAAGCTCGGCATCCACACCGCCAACCTCGGCCTGCCCGGCGCCGGCGGCCGGCCGCGGCAGGACATCCTGGCGATGGCGCAGCACATCGTGCGCAACAAGCTGAAGATCGGCGCCAACGTCGCGTGCCGCACCGTCGTCACCGACATCGAGCCGGTCGTCGAGATGACGCAGAAGGCCGGCATGCCGATCGAGGTCTGCGCGTTCATCGGCAGCAGCTACATCCGCCAGTACGCCGAGGACTGGACGCTGGAGATGATGCTCGACAACACGAGGAAGGCGCTGACCTTCGCGCGGCAGAACAACCTGCCGGTGATGTACGTCACCGAGGACACGACGCGCGCGCGGCCGGAGACGATCACCGCGCTCTACAGCCTCGCGATCGAACTCGGCGCGCGCCGCCTGTGCGTCTGCGACACGGTCGGCCACGCGACGCCGCAGGGCACGCGCGCCGTCGTGCGCTTCGTCCGCGAGCTCGCGGACAAGCACGACAAGACGATCGGCGTCGACTGGCACGGCCACCGCGACCGCGACCTCGGCATCGCCAACTGCCTCGCGGCGATCGAAGCCGGCGCGGACCGCGTGCACGGCTCGGCGCTCGGCGTCGGCGAACGCGCCGGCAACGCGCCGATGGACCTGCTGCTCGTCAACTGCAGGCTGCAGGGCTGGATCGACAACGACCTGACCGCGATGCCGGGCTACGTCCAAGCCGCCTCGCGCGCGCTCGAGGTCGACATCCCCCACAACTACCCCGTGCTCGGCCAGGACGCGTTCGAGACCGGCACCGGCGTGCACGCGGCGGCGGTGATCAAGGCCTTCCGCAAGGGCGACATCGAACTCGCCGACGCGGTCTACTCGGGCGTGCCCGCCGGCATGGTCGGCCTGCAACAGCAGATCGCCGTCGGCCCGATGAGCGGCAAGTCGAACGCGACCTTCGTGCTGGAGCGCCTGGGCATCGAGCCGTCCGAGGCGCGCGTCCAAGCAGTGCTGGCCGCCGGCAAGACGAGCAAGCGCCTGCTCAGCGACGACGAGATCCGTTCGGTCGCCAACGCGCACTGAGCACGAGGCGGGACCGCGACGCTCCCACATCGCCCGCTGGCCTGAGCCGGCGTTCGAGGTCCTCGGCTTCGGGCGCCGTGCGTCGCTGCCGCGCGGCCGAGCAGGAGCCAGACGCGCGAAGTGCTCCTGGTGCCGCAGGCGCGGCAGGATGGGCGGGACACGATCGACACGCTCTCGCCGTCGTCCCAGTTCGAGCCGAATGGGCAGCCGACCGTCCCGGCCCGTCAAGGCCTCTCGCCGCGCCCGCCGATGTGCCCGCCGTGACGAACGTCCTGGACATGACGGTGGTCGATGAGCTCATCGCGCTCTGCGACGACGGCGACCCCGAACTCCTGATCGACCTGATCGGGATGTTCCTCGACGACACCCCGGGCAAGATCGAATCCGTGCTCGAAGGCATGCGCACCGGCGACCTCGCGAAGGTCGAGCGCGCGGCCCACTCGCTGAAGGGCTCCTCGGGCAACCTCGGCGCGCGTCATCTCCAGGACGCGTGTGAGCAGCTCCAGCTGCTGAGCCACCGCGGCGACCTCGACGGCGTCCGCAAGACGGCGGCACAACTCGTGCCCGTGTTCGGGGACGTGCGCGACGCGCTGCTGCAGCTGCGCCGCCGCTTCTCCTGACCGGCGATCCGCCGGGAGAACGAACTCAGCCCGCGGCTTCGGACGCCTTGGCCTTGCCAGCCTTGCGCGCGGAGACGGCCGGCGCCTCGGCGGCGCGCTGCGGCGCCTTCTTCGGAGCGGTCTTTGGCGCGGAGGGCGCCTTCTCGGGACGGGGGATCTCGACGATCTTGGTCGGCACCGCGCGCTCGGCGACACGGCTTCCGGTCCCTTGCTCCGTCGCGCTGCCCTCCGGCTCCCAGCTCGCGGCCTTGCCGCGGTAGATGCAGCGGTGGCACTTGTGGTAGTGGCACTCCTGCCTCGACATGCAGTCACCCGCCGAGATCCGGTGGATGATCAACGGCATCGACGAACCTTGGGTGGTCGGACAGTCGCGCATGGGTCTGGATGGGGACAGGGTGCCAGCGCGGGGAGTGGCCCGAGCCGACCCGGCCGAAGCCGGGGGTGCGAACGATAGGGTGGATGAAGATCCGGTCAACGCCGGGCATGCCACGCAGTGCGACACACCGCGACCGCTTCGGGGGCCATGTGCGAGTGACGCGACAATTCGAAGCAAACCGGTCCGGCGTAACCACCTACAGAAAGTCCCTGCAGCGCGGCAGCGAAGTCGAGATCGCCGTGGCCGGGCAACAGGTGCTCGTGCACGCCGCGGCGCATGTCTTCGAGGTGAACCTGCGCGAGGGCAGGCGCCATCTCCCGGCAGATCGCCGCCGGATCGCCTTCCCATTCGACGAGCAGGTGGCCGACGTCGAGCGTCAGCGCCGGAGCCTCTTCGCCGAGCGCCGCGCGCACCTCGCGCCAACCGGCGACGGTCGCGACCGCCATGCCAGGCTCGGGCTCCAGGGACGGAGTGAGGCCCGCGGCCCTGATCACTTCGCAGGACCGGCAAACGCCGTCGAGCAACCGCGACCGCGAATCGGGACCAGGACTCCGGTCGATGCCCGCCCAGAACGACACGACCTTGGCCCCGAGGTCGCGGCCGAGGCGGGCGGCCCGCGCCGTGAAGTCGATCCGCCGCTCGCGCGCCACGGGATCGGCGGTCATCAACGTCGGCTCGTGCTTCTTCTGCGGATCGAGCAGGAAGCGTGCGCCCGTCTCGATCGAGGGGCGGAGCCGCAGGCGGGCGAGCAGCGCCGCGACCGCATCGACCTCGCGCGAAGTCACCGCGAACGGATCGAGGTGGCAGACGTCCGGCGTGATCGCAACCGCCTCGTAGCCCGCGTCGGCCAGCAGGCGCAACGCGTCCTCGAGACGGTGGTTCTGCAGCCCGTTCGTGTTGTAGCCGAGCAGCACGTCGCCGCCGTTCAGCCGCCGCCGCCGCCCCTGCGCACCTCGTTGTTGAGGCGCTGGAACGTGCCGTAGAGCTTCTCGAGCGTCATGTATTCGGCCGGCTGCGCCCACTCCTCCATCTGGGCCATCTCCTGCCACTGCAGTTGCGGCGCGATCATGTCCTGCCACTTCTGCAGCAGGTCGTAGGCCTCGGTCATCTTGGCGCGCGCGGCCTGGTTGTCGGCCGAGCCGACGCGAGCGGTCACCGACTCGTTGCGCAGCGTCTTGGCCTTGTCGAGCATCGCGCTGAGCTGCTGCAGCGTCTCCTGCGTGAGCGCAGGCGCGGGCTTGGTCGGCGCCTTGCCTTGCTTGGCAGACGACATCGACAGCGGCGTCGATGCTGGCGCGGCCGCAGGCTTCTCGGCGGGAGCTGCAGCGGGCGTCGCGGGCTTCTGCGACTCGGACGCAGGTTGCTTGGAGCCGCCGCTCAGCGCGAAGAAGCCGATCGCCGCCGCCGCGACGACGCCGATGCCGACCATCATCGTCATCTGCGACGACGAAGCGCTCGACGACGCGGCTGCGCGGGAAGAACCGCCGCGACCCGAGGCCGAAGCGCGAGAGGTGGGACGAGAGGCCATGGGCGGCGCGTTCTATCCCCGCCGCGCGCGAGCGGGAACCCCCGAGGCAGATGCGTTCGCAATCGGCTCGAAGGGCCCTGCGAAGAAGGAGGCGCCGTCCTGCAGTCCGCCGATCCCGGATGCGAAGGGACCATGCGCACGAAGCCACGCCGTGCGCAGGACGGATTGGCGCAGGTCAGCTGCGCAGCATCCGCGCGAAGTAGCCGCCGTCGCGCATGCGAAGTTCGGGCAGCGACAGGTGCTCGCGTTCGATCGTGAGTCCGTGCGATGCAGCAACCGCGCGCGCGACCGCGCCGTTCTCCTCTTCTTCGATCGAGCACGTCGAGTAGACGACGACGCCACCGGGCTTCGCCTTCTGCGCGGCGAGTTCGAGGATCGGCCGCTGGATCGCCGCCATGTCCGCGAACGTGCCGGGAAGCAGACGGCGACGCACTTCGACGCGACGTTGGAGCACGCCCGTGTTGCTGCACGGCACGTCGGCGAGCACGGCGTCGACGTCCGCGGCTTCGCTCGGGTCGGCGATCACGCGCAGCGTGTCCGCGAGTCGCAGGCGATTGGCGTTCTCGACGATGCGCTTCCGCCGAACGGGGTCCGGGTCGTAGGCGAACACGACACCGCCTGGCTTGACGCGTTCGGCGAGCAACGTGGCCTTGGTGCCGGGCGCGGCGCAGAGGTCGAGGATCGCCATGCCGGGCTCTGCGCCGACGGCTTCGGCCGCCGCGACCGCAGTCGGGTCCTGCGCGACGAACATTCCGCGACGGAACGCTTCGCTGCCGAACGGCGCGCCGTTCTCGACGCGCAGCACGAGCGGGTGCGACGTCGGCGAAGTGCGAACAGCATCTTCGAGCAGCATCTTGGCGAGGGCGTCCGCGTCGATGCCGTTGCACGCGCGCAAGAACAACGCAGGCTGCGAGCTCGCCGCCGCGCAGATCCGCTGCGTCTGCAGGTCGCCGTGCGCAGCGCGCCACTTCGCGACGAGGAAGTCCGGCAGCGAATGGCGCAGCGCGAGCGGTTCCTTGCTGCCGGACAAGCCCGGCGGCCGCAGCACGAAGCAACGCGAGCGCGACAGCTCGATCTCGGTCGCGGGCAAGGTCGGATCCGCAGGCCGGTCGTGCACCGACTCGCTGCAGCGTCGCAGCACCGCGTTGACGAACGCCTGGTCGCGTTGGAGCAGCGCAACCGTCTCGTAGACCGCCGCGCGCGCGGGCATGCCTTCTTGCAGCAGCAATTGGTAGGCGCCCATGCGCAACGCCGAGCGCGTGCGCGGGTCCTTGGGCAAACCGCGCGTGCAGAAGCCCGACAGCACGAGGTCGAGGAACCGATCGTTGCGCACCACGCCGAGCGCGAGGTCGGCCGCGAGCGCGGCGTCGCGCGGCTCGAGCCGCTTGTGCTGCAGCTCTTCGCCGACGCGTTCGATCATCCCCTTCTCGAACTTCTGCAGCGCCGCGAGCGCCGCGCCTCGCGCCGCCATGCTCAGCCGAACCGCGCGTCAGGCGGAATGTGGTGGCCGCGGACGAACTCGCCCGCGCTCATGTTGCGGCCGTTGTCGGGCTTGATGCGCGTGATGCGGTACAGGTCCTTGCCTGTGCACACGCGGATGCCTTCTTCGCCCGCGGACTGCAGCCCGCCGGGGATGCCCATGCCGTAGAGGTCCTTCTCGACGAAGCCCTCCATGACGATGAAGCGCTTGGCGCCGAGCCGCGTCTGCGCGCCGGGCTTCGGCGTCATCGCGCGCACGAGCAGGTCGACCTCGGTCGCCGGCTTCTTCCAGTCGATCACGCCGTCGGGCTTCTCGATCTTGCGCGCGTAGGTGGCCTTCTTCTCGTCCTGGTCGACGAACTTCGCCTTGCCGGCAGCCATCGTCTGCAGCGCCTTCACGAGCGCGACCCCGGACAGCGCCGCGAGCCGCTCGCGCAGCGCGCCGGCGTTCTCGTTCTGGCCGATCGGCGTCGCCTCGGTCAGCAACACGGGACCCGCATCGAGCTTGTCGACGATGCGCATGATCGTCACGCCCGTCTCCTTCTGGCCGTCCCAGATCGCGTGCTGGATCGGCGCCGCGCCGCGATACAGCGGCAACAACGAAGCGTGAGCGTTGATGTGGCCGTGCTTGGGCAACGACAGCAGCGCGGGCTTGAGGATCACGCCGTAGCTGATGACGACGCCGACGTCGGGCCGGATCGCGTTGAGTTGCTCCAAGAACTCCGGCGAGTGCGGGTCCTCGGGCTGGGCACACGGCAACGAGAGCTCCGCAGCCCCGAGCTTCACTTCGTTGTCGTAGATCTTGCGGCCGCGCCCGCGCGGCGCATCCGGCTTGGTGACCACGAGTTCGGGCGCGAAACCGCCGTCTTTGAGGGCCGCCATCGCCGGCACGGCAAAATCACTGCTGCCGAAGAAGACGATCTTGAGTGAGGCCACAGTTTGCGGTCCGCAGAGTCGCGCACTGCGCGCCGACTTCCGGGGCGAGAACGGTAGCGGCGCGCATCGAGCGAGGCAAACGAACCGCGGATGTGCTACGCAGTAGCGACCAAAGGACGCGCAGTGCGCGTCGCATCGTTCGTGAAGATGTCGGACCGCGAAGCCATCCAGCCACTCGGGATTCCTGCTGCCGCGCGCAGCGGCGCGTTCCAGCCGACCGCGCGACGCTCGCTGCGCGTGTTCGGCGCAGAGGCCGAACTCGTGCTGCTGCCCGACCGCGCAGCGCGGCCCAGCCGCCCCGGGGCCGAACGGCCCGCGTTCGGCTCCGACCGCGGACTCGCGATCCTCGAAGCCGAGGCGTCGTGGCGCGACCGCGGGCTCGCGTTGACAGGGAACAAGTACCCGTTCGCGGAGTCGCAGACCGTGTTGTGGAGCGAACGACCGCTGCGCGAGCCGGACGAAGAGTTCCTCGCGACTGCGTTGTCGTGGACCGACTCCGTGGGCGGCTCGCTGCTCGTCAACTCGATCGGCGCCGCAGCGTCGATCGCGCGCGCGCACGCGCACCACACCGACGAGTCGATGCCGTTCCTGGCGCAACTGGCCGAGTTGCCGCTCGAGGCGGATTGGCTGCCGAAGGTCGACGGCGCGACGTTCGCGCAGAAGGCGACGCCGTTCTTCTTGCTCGGGATCCGCGGCACAGCGAAGGCACGCGCCGCAGCAGCCTTCGCGCTGCAGACGCGACGGCTCACGTCCGCAGTGAACCTCGTCGCGCAACGCGGCGAACTGTGGGTCTTCCCGCGCCGCGCCGAGACGCCGACGCCGCACTTCCCGTATCCGCTCGGCGCCGCCGAAGTGTGGGGCCGCTGGTGCTACATCGAGGAACAACCGTTCCTCGCCGCCACGAGCGAGAGCCTCGAAGCCGCGATGCTCGCAGCAGGCTGCGCGCGCTGACCGACGCTTCCGTTCGCGCGCGGGCTGGCCGCAATCCGCTCGCCTTGTGCGCCCCGTCGACGGCTCCGATACTCGCCGCCCCGATGCGCATCGCGTTCGCGCTCTACGACTGGTTCCCGTTCGGCGGGCTGGAGCGCGATTGCCTTGCGATCGCGCAACTCTGCGCCAAGGCCGGGCACGAAGTCGTGATGCTCGCGCGCACGTGGGACGGCCCGCGGCCGCATGGCATCGAAGTCCGCACGTTCGGACGATCCGGCTGGACGATCCCGATGCGCAATCGCCGGTTCTTCGCGCAACTGCGCGAAGTCCGCGAACGCGAGCAATTCGACGGAATCGTCGGCTTCAACAAGCTGCCCGGCCTCGACGTCTACTACGGCGCGGACGCGTGCTACGCAGCGGGCGCCTACGCAATGCCGAAGTGGAAGCGCTGGCTGCCGCGCCATCGCCACTACCTCGCCGTCGAGCGCGCAGTGTTCGCAAGAGAACACGGCGTCGTCGCGTTGCAGTACTTCGATCGCGACATCGAGGCCTACCAGCAGAGCTACGGCACCGCGCGCGAACAGTTCGTCGTGTTGCCGCCCAACGCGGAGCGCATTCCGTACGACGACTCGGATCGCGAGCAGGCTCGCAGCACAACACGCGCAGAACTCGGCGCAGATGCACACGAACTGCTGCTGCTGTGCGTCGGCTCCGCGTTCGTGCGCAAGGGCTTCGACCGCGCAGTCGATGCTCTCGCTTCGTTGCGCGGCGAACTGCGGCAACGAACACGCCTCGTCGTCCTCGGCCGCGACGACGCAAAGGTCCTCACGCAGCACGCCGCGCGCCTCGGCATCCGCGACCGCGTGCACGTCCTCGGCGGCAGGACCGACGCGCCGCGTTGGTTCTTGGGCGCGGACCTGCTGCTGCACCCGGCGCGCAGCGAGAACGCAGGCGCGGTGATCGTCGAGGCGCTGCACTTCGGGTTGCCTTCGATCGTCACGGCGCGCTGTGGCTATGCGTCGCACG
>CAZEQF010000190.1:0-8188 GCA_964514315.1 uncultured Singulisphaera sp.
TGCGAAGCCGGCGGCGAAGAAGCCGGTCGCGAAGAAGCCCGTTGCGAAGGCTGCTCCGAAGAAGGCCGCCGTGGCCAAGAAGCCCGCGGCGAAGCCGGTCGCGAAGAAGGCTGCGACGAAGCCGATGGCCAAGAAGCCTGCGGCAAAGCCCGTCGCGAAGAAGCCTGTCGCGAAGCCTGTGGCGAAGAAGGGCTCGGCGAAGAAGCGCTGAGCCGTTCGAAGCGGACCCGCGCTCAGCGCGGGTCCGCCTGCAGCTTCAGCACGTCGACTCCGCGGCGGCTCACCGCGTCGAGCGACTCCTCGATCGACTCGTAGACTGCGACCACTTCGTCGAGCGCTTCGCCGTCGAGGTTGCCCGCGAGCAACGACACGAGGCGCCACTTCTGCGGATCCCGCAACGGCGCAGTCCGCTGCGCCTTGCCGTCGCCCTGCAGCCGGTTGGTGCGTTGGTCGATCGCGCCCGACAGCAGCGAGAAGATGCGGTCGAGGTCGAACACGGGATCCGGATCCTCGAACAACAACCGGCGCAGCATGCGGCGGCCGGACTTGGACTCGAGGTCCGGCGGCGCGCTCGCTTGCGTGAACACCTGCAGGTTGGAGCCAGCCTCGTCCACCATCGCGAGATCGCGCGCGCCGTCCGCAGTGAATGCGCCGCGCACGACGGGCCGCGCCTTCTCCAGGATCTCGGCGAAGCGCTGCACGATCTCTTCCTGGCGGCTGAGCAGCGACAGGATCGACGGGATGCGCAACGTCACCGTGCGCCGCCATGCTGGCTTGGGCTCGAAGCCGTCGCCGCCGCTGCGGTAGCCGACTGCGCGCACGTCGATGTCGATCGACTTCACGAGCCCGAGCAACAGCGCGCCGACGCTCGGCAGCTGCACTTGGAACGCGAGCAGGTCCGAACGCGCGTCATCGTCGAGGTCGACGAGCATCATGCCGGTCACGTCGTCTGCTACGGCTTGCGTGCGAGCCTTCTCGAACTGCGGCCCTTGCTTGCTCGACACGAACGTCCAGATCTTGCGACGGTGCGCGATCACGAAGTCCGGGATCGTGTCGCCGTCGATGTCGCCGCGCTGGATCTGCTGCTCGTCGCCGAGCACCGCCGTCGAACCGAGCGCGACCTCCGCCTTCGTCGTGCTGTCCTCGAACTGCGCGAGATCGACTTCGATCGCCGTCGAGAACGAGCCGTCGGCGTTCTGCAGCTGGAACCGCCGCTTCTTGTCCACGCGCGTCAGCAAGTCGGGCCTTGCGTCGCCGTTGAGGTCCTCGGCCTCGACGCGCGGCACGACGACGGAGCCTTGGTGGTCTTCGTCGAGCGAAGGGCCGCCGCGTTGTGCGGAGACACCAACCGGCAGCGGCAACGGCGGCATCGCCGCGAACACGGGCTCGCCCGCGGCGCGCGACTGCAGGTAGGGCGTGCAGCCAGAGAGGCTTGGCGCCAACAGGTCGAGCAGGCCGTCGCCGTTGAGGTCCTGCGCGAACGGGCTCCACTGCGGCGCGCCGACACGGATCGAACAGCGCGCACGGCGATTGAGCATCGTCTCCTTCGGCGCCGTCGATCCCGCATCCGGCCACGCGAGCACGAACGCGCCGCGCGGCTCCATGACGAGGACCTCTTCGCCGGGCACAGGCAACGCGTCGCGGCACGCGACGAGCGAGTGCAACGGATCGCGCAGCAACATCGCACCCGTGTCGACGAGCGACACTCCGTCACCGGTTCGCAGCGCGAGGCGGCGCAAGAGCCCGTCGCGATGCAGCACGAGCAGTTCGCTCACGCCGTCGCCGTCCGTGTCGGCCAGCAGTTCGCCAACGACGGGCGACGACCACTCCATCGAGGCGATCGCCGGAGCTTGCGCGCAAGCCGAGACGGCGACGCACGACGCGACGGCAACAGCAAGCAGACGAACACAGGAGCGGTTCATTGCCACCTCACGAACTGGACTTCGCGTTCGCTGACGACGAACAGTTCCTTCGCGTCGTCCTTCGGCGGCAGCGGCACCGCAGACTCCTGCACCGGCGTGCGCCACGACGGCTCCTGCAGCGCGAGCTTGCGACCCGACGACTGCAACGGCCGCAACACGATCGCGTCGCCATCGTGCACGAGCACGGAGCCAGGCACGCCGCCGCTGCCCGCCACCACGCGCACGAACGCGCCGCCGCCTCGTTTGCGTTTGGCGGGGAACTGCAGCTTCTCCGTCAGCAACGCGGGCGTGACGAAGCGCGCGGAGTCGAAGCGGAACAGGTTGAGCTGCACTTCGAGCGCAGGAGCCTCGCCCATCATCCCGCCGAGCAGGTCCGTGCGCAGCGTGACGGCCGCGAGGTCGCGCGCGCCGTCGCCGTCGACGTCGACCCACTGCGGCGAACCCGCGAGCGTCTGCACGCGCATGCGGCTCTTGCGCTCCGGCTCGAACTGCAAGCCGTCCTTCTGGTGCAGGTAGAAGTCGATGCGCGTCTCGATCTCGTTGTCGCGCGATGCAGACGTGGCGAGCAGCAGATCCGCGCGGCCGTCCCGGTCCGCATCGTTCAGTTGCACATCGAACGCCGGGTCGAACAGCGGCAACCGGTCCTCGGGCAACGGCAACGCCAGCTTCTGCGGCGCGCCGTCGAACACACCGGGCGCAGTCTGCCGCCACTGCCACAGCGACTCGTTGCGCAGCGCATAGCCGTCGAGACGGCCGTCGCCGTCGAGGTCCGCAAAGCGGATCGTCGACGAACGCGTGCGCACCGCGAGCAGCGGCCCGCGACTCCTCGCATCGACCTTCTCTTCCCCGTCGTCCTCCCCGCCGAACGACAACCGCATCGACCCGTCGCCGCCGCGGCCGCGCGAACGGCCCTTCGAGCGAAGCGCCACGGGATCGCGGAACGGCGGCAACGTCCACCGCGCGGCGACTGCGAACTGCGCGCCTTGCTCTGCTGTTTGCTGCAGCAGCACGCGCGCGCCTTCGGGCTCGGGCAACGCGAAGTCGTCGTCGCCGTCGCCGTCGAGGTCGAGCGTCCACTCCTGCACCGGCACGCAGTCGCGTTCCGGCGCGGCGGGCCACACGATCTCGTGCGCGAACAGTTCGCGGTAGGCGCGCTGGCCGTCGCTTCCGTCCGTTGCCTCGACCGCGCGTTCGGGCGTGAACAGCACGAGCGCGCGCGGCGCGCCCTTCTTCGTGTTCGCGAACGCGAATGCGACGACGTCTGGATCGAGCGCGATCGCGCGCGCGGCGGCGAACCGCGGCCGCTCCGGCCTGCGCACGTGCACGCGCAACTCGCGACGCGAACCGTCGGCGACGACGCACACGAGGTCGTCGATCCCGTCCCCGTCCACGTCCACCGTCTCGATGCGCGAGAGCTTCCACGGCGCTTCGACCTGCAGCGCGTCGACTTCTGGCGCCGCCTGCGCAACGACCATGGCGCTGGATGCGAACGCAAACGCGAACGCACGCGCGGGACACAAGCGCACTCTCACTTGCCGCCCTCCACGAGCTGGTCGCTGTCGCCACCGCCGAAGCGCAGCAGCCAGAACAACCGGAACTCCCATGCAGCCTTCGTGCTGCGCCCGGAAACGATGCCGAGAACCGCAGACCAATCGGTCACGCCGCGCTTGTGCTCGTAGCTCCACAGCAGCGGGATCGAGACGTCGGTCACTTCGCTGTCGCGCTCCGACAGAGGAGCCTGCACGGAGCTGCGTTGCCCGTCGCGGACGAACTCCAACGCAACCGATTGCTTGCTGCGATCGCGCAACGCGAGCACGAGGTCCTGCGGATGCGCGATCTGCTTGCCGTCGACGGACACGATCACGTCGGAGAAGCGCAGGCCGGCAGCGCGCCACGGGCTGCGTTGCGACAAGCCCGTGATCACCGCGCCGCCGCCCGGCCCGAGGCCCGCGCCGCGAGCCTCGACCTCGGTCGCCGTGCGCACCACCACGCCGACGCGCTCCTCTTCGCGGAACGTCTCCGTCGCCGTGCGTTGCGCGCTGCGCACGCGCGGAGCGAGCGTCAGCGTCGTCTTCGCATCGCGGCCGCCGCGATCGAGCAACAGCTCGACGACCGTGCCCGCTGGCGCATCGAGCTCGATCTTGCGCCACTCGCTCGTGCGCTGCAGCGCGACGCTCGCAGACGAGCCCATGCGCGCTTCGAGCAACAGGTCGTCGACCTGCACGCCAGCGGCCATCGCCGGCGAGTTCTCGACCACCTGGGTGACGCGCAGTTGCGCATCGCCTTCGAGCTTCTGCGCCAACGTCTGCCGAGCATCCTCGACGACGAGCCCCGAGAACGAGCCTTGCGGCAACGCCGCGCGCTTCGCTTCGTCGTCGGGCTCGCGCATGAGGTCGAGCGGCTGCTCCATGTCGGCGAGCGGCGGCGGCTCCTGCGGCAACGGCGCGGACGAGCACGCAGCAAGGCACGACAAGGCCGAACAGAGGACGGTGGCAGGCCAGTTCATGGTCACGGGATACGGAGGCGGAGCACGGCGACGGAAGCGATGACGAACGCGAACGCCGACCACGCGAGCGGACATGCGTAGGCGAGGCCTTCGTAGACCCAGTTCGCGTCGGCGGCGCCGCGCGCGAGCGACGAGAACCACGCGATCGCAGAATCGTCGCGCAGCGGCGTCGGCAGGTGGCTCGTGAGGACCCAGCCCTCGTGCGAGCGGAACCACGAGTGCACGAACTCGGGCCCGAACACGAACGCGACGGCGAGCAGCAGCGCGCGCGCAGGCTTCTTCGCGATCGCAGATGCGCACAGCGACAACAGCGCGGCCGCGCACAGCGGCGGCAACGCCGCGAGCATCGCGTCGAGGAACGCAGGCATCACGTCTTGCGCGTAGGCCAACGTCTCGACGTCGCCGTTGCGCGTGACTTCCTGCAAGTCCCCCATGCCGAACGACGCGTAGGCCGCGAGCGTCGCCGTCGCGGCGAGCATGCAGAATCCCGTCATCGACACGACGAGCAGCGACAGCGCCTTGCCGATCGCCGTGTCGAGCCTCGTCACGGAACGGAGCAGCGTGTTGCGCAGCGTGTCGCGCTGGAGGTCCGCCGCGAGCGACTGGCTGCCGATCGCGCAGAGGCACAGCGCCAGCGCGGGGATGCCCGACTGCAGCGCGTGCGCAGCGGCCATGAGCCCGCTGCCGGCATCGGCGCTGAACAGTTCCTTGCTCTGCACGCGCGCCTGCGCTGCTGCGACGCGTCCGGCGTAGGACCACACGCTCGCGGCCGCGACCAACGAGGGCAGCACGAGCAACCAACGCGATCCTGTGCGCGCGCGCAGAACGCGAAGCTCGTGCAGGAACGCGCGCCGTCGCGGCGCACGCGCGGCGCGGGACCGCGCGGCAGCTTCGTCGGAGGTCGCAGAGACGGTGACTTCTGCAACGGAGCCAGCCGCAGTCGCCGGACTCGCGACTCCAGTGGCATCCCCTGCGCCGGCCTCGCCGCGCGACACGCGCAGGTAGATCGACTCCAGCGTCACCGGCTCCGGCGCGAAGGACTCGAGTTCGCCGGCGTTCGCGAGTTCGCGCGCAACCGGCCCCGGTGCGCGACCACCGAGCGCGAACGCGAGCGCATCACCGTCGCGCTGCGACTCGAGGCCGAGTTCGCGCAAGCGCAGAGCCATCGCGTCGAGCGAATGGCCGCGGACGATCGTGCGCGGATGCGCCGAGCGCCGCAGCTCGTCGAGGCTGCCTTCGAGCGCCATCACGCCTTCGCGCAGCACGCCGACCTTCGTGCACAGGCCTTCGAGCTCCTGCAGCTGATGGCTCGACAACAAGACGCCGACGCCGTGCTCGCGCGCGAGCGTCCGCAGCAACGAGCGCACGTCGGCGATGCCTTCGGGATCGAGGCCGTTGATCGGCTCGTCGAGCAACAGCAACGACGGCGAACCGAGCAGGCTCTGCGCGATGCCGAGGCGCTGGCGCATGCCGAGCGAGAACGCGCCGACGTTGCGCGCGGACGCAGCCGCAAGGCCCGTCAACGCGAGCACGCGATCCGCGTCGACTCGTGCGCTTCGACGGTCCATGCCCGCAAGCCGCGCAAGCAGTTCGAGGTTCGCGCGCGCGGATGCGTGCAGGTGGAAGCCGGGCCGTTCGACGAGCGCGCCGGTCTGCGCGCGCGCAAGCCGCGGCGAGCGCAGCGCATCGACGCCGCCGATGCGCACCGAACCCGTGCGTGGACGCAACAGGCCGAGGCACAGCCGCAGCACCGTCGTCTTGCCCGCTCCGTTGTGCCCGAGGAAGCCGTAGCAGCTGCCGCGCTCGACCGTGAGCGAGACGGACCGCACCGTCGCGCTCTTGCCGTAGCCGAACGAGAGGTCGCGGACTTCGAGCGCGGGCGCGGTCATGCGATCAGTTCCCCGACGCCGGAGGATGAACGTTCGCGGCGCCCTGCGCAGGCTCCCACGCGCGACCGGTGATGAGCCGTGCGCCGCGCGAGAACGCGAAGTACTGCCACGCCCAACCCACCATGCAGACGATGCGGTTGCGGAAGCCGATCAAGTAGGCGATGTGGATCAACCACCACATCCACCACGCGACGAAGCCCGTCGCCTCGACCTTGCCGAGACGACCCACCGCCGCCGCGCGACCGATCGTCGCGAGCGAGCCCTTGTCGCGGTAACGGAACGGCTGCGTCGGTTGGCCGCGCAGGATGCGTTCGAGGTTCTTGGCCGCCCAACGTCCGGATTGGATCGCCGCAGGCGCGACGCCGGGCACCGGGCCGCTCGCTTGCTGCAAGCTCATGAGGTCGCCCGTCACGAACACGTTCGGATGCCCCTCCACCGAGAGGTCCGGCTTCACGACGACTCGGCCCGCTCGATCCGTCGCAGAACCGAGCGTCTTGCCCAGCGGCGACGCCGCGACGCCTGCGGCCCACAGCACGGTGCGCGCAGAGATGCGTTCGTCGCCGATCTGCACGCCGTCCTTGTCGATCGAGGTCACGCGCGCGCCGACGCGAACCTCGACGCCCATCGCGACCAGCGCGTCCATCGCCTTCTGCGACAAGCGCGGCGAATACGGCGGCAACACGCGGTCGCTGCCCTCGACGAGCACGACGCGAAGGCTGCGCGGATCGAACGAACGGAAGTCCTTCGCGACGGTCTCGCGGCCGATCTCCATCAGCGCGCCGGCGAGCTCCACGCCGGTCGGGCCGCCGCCGACGACGACGAACGTGAGCAGCTTGCGCAACTTCTCGACGTCGTGCTCGCGCTCCGCGGCCTCGTAGGCAGACAGCACGCGGCGCCGCACTTCGAGCGCGTCTTCGATCGTCTTGAGCCCAGGAGCCCACGGCTCCCACTCGTCGCGGCCGAAGTAGCTGTGCGTGGCGCCCGTCGCGACGATGAGGTAGTCGAACGGGATCTCGTCGCCGTCCTTGAGCTGGACGGTCTTGTGCTGCATGTCGATGCGGTCGGCGCGCGCGAGGATCGTGCGCACGTTCGGCTGGTTGCGCAGCACGCTGCGGATCGGATACGCGATGTCGCCCGGATTGAGGGCCGCGGTCGCGACCTGGTAGAGCAACGGCTGGAACAGGTGGTGGTTGCGCCGGTCGACGAGCGTGATGTCGCACGGCGCATTGCGCAGCGAACGCGCCGCGGACAAGCCGGCGAATCCGCCTCCTACGATCACGACCTTGGGGCGCGGAGTTGCTGCAGTCGGGTTCATCGCAGAAGTGCTTTGAGTTGCTGTAGGCGAACAGACGGCTCTGCGCTGCGTGCGATCGCGATCGCACACCACACGCGCGCCGACGCGTAGTCGGCGTTGCCGTAGGCCGCGTAGCCGAGTTCGGTTGCTTCGTCTGCGCGCACCGAGTCGGGTTCGAGCCGGTGGATCGGATATTTCGGAAAGGTCACGCCGGCGGGCCCCGCGACGCGCAGCGTCGCGTCCGTCGTGTCCTGCGACAGCACGCGCGAAGCAGCCGCGTCCTTCGCGGCGCGCACGAGGCGGCCTTGCAGCGACAGCGTGGTCGCCTCGAACGGCGCCGGATCGCGCACGACGCCGTGCAACTCCGGCCAACCCGCGGCGAGCGCGACCGCGCGCAACGCTTCGGCCACTGCGGGCCGCGACTGCGGATCGAGTTCGGCGACCGCGTCGCACGCCGCGTGGAACGCGCCGCGACGCACGTGCGCGGCGACCATCTCGACGCGCGCAGCGAGGTCGGCGTCGAGCGCCGCGATCGCGCCGGCGCGATCCGCCTCCGCTGCGGCTTCTGCGGCGGCCC
>CAZEQF010000191.1:0-1256 GCA_964514315.1 uncultured Singulisphaera sp.
CCAGGCCAGACCGCGAGCGGCGGCAGCGACGTCGTGTCCGGCCCCGGGGGCGCGCCCAGCCCGTCGATGCGCGTGTGCTTCGCGAACACGCGCAGCTCGTCGACCGCGGCCTCGGCCATCGGTCGCGCGGCCTTGCCGATCGCGATGACGGTGATGCGCTCGCAAGCGGCGAAGTCCTGGCTTCGCGCGCGCAGCGCCTCGCGAACGCGCGGACCCGGCGCGAGCCCGGCAAGCGCTTCGGAGAACGCTGCCGCGAGGACGTGCTTCATCCGAGCACGGACGGGTTGACGGGGTTCTTCGGCCGCTCGCCCTTCAGCACGGCGACGCAGTTCTCCGCGGCGAGCGTGCACATGCGCGTGCGCGTCGCCACCGTTGCCGAGCCGATGTGCGGCAGCAGCACGACGTCGTCGCGCGCCAGCAGGCCTTCGTGGACCTTGGGCTCCTCCTCGAACACGTCGAGGCCCGCGCCTGACAGCATGCCTTCTTCGAGCGCTGCCACGAGCGCGGCTTCGTGCACGACCGGGCCGCGCGACGTGTTCACGAGGAACGCGCCGCGCTTCATGATCGACAGCTCGTCGATGCCGATGAGGTGGTGCGTCGCCTCGCGGTAGGGCACGTGCACGCTGACGAAGTCGCTGTTCTGCAGCAGCATGCGCAGCGGCACGTGTTGCGCGCGCAGCTCCTGGGCTTCGCTTTCCGGCAGCGGATTGGGCGACGAATAGAGGATGCGCATCGAGAAGCCCTGCGCGCGCCTTGCGACAGCCTTGCCGATGCGGCCCATGCCGACGATGCCGAGCGTCTTGCCGCACAGGTCGATGCCCGCGAGCAGGTCGATGTCCCATCGCTTCCACTTCCCTGCGCGCAGGTAGCGTTCCGCTTCGGTTACGCGGCGCGCGACGCCGAGCAGCAGCGCGAACGTGAGGTCCGCCGTCGACTCGGTGAGCACGCCGGGCGTGTTCGTCACGACGATGCCGCGCGCCGTGGCTGCGGCGACGTCGACGTTGTCGTAGCCGACCGCGACCTGGCTGATGACCTTGAGCTTCGGCGCCGCGGCCATCAGTTCGTCCGTCATCGCGTCGGTGAGCTGGCACACGACGCCGTCGGCGTGCTGGAGCTTCCTGCGCAACGTCTCCGGGTCGGCGACCTCCAACGTGTCGCGGTAGTCGACGACGCAGTCCTCTTGCAGGATCGCAACGGCCTGCGGGTAGACCTTGCGGGTCACGAACGCGCGCGGCTTCACTGCGGGCCTCCCTGCA
>CAZEQF010000191.1:1266-8183 GCA_964514315.1 uncultured Singulisphaera sp.
TTCGCGGCGGATGCGCGCCACGACCGTCTCGTCGTCGCGCAACGCCGAGCACAGCACGGCGAGCTCGGCGCAGCGGCGGTAGTGCGCGGCGTCGCGCGCGCGGTCTTCGCGGCGCACGAGCATCGCGTTGTCCTGGCGGCCGTTCGCGAACGCGAGGAACGCGAGGCCCGCCTTGTAGTGTTGCGTCGGCGCGCAGAAGACGTGGCGGCCCAGCGTTTCGCACGGATCCATGAGGTCGAGGAACCGCGCGGCGTCGCCGCGCGCGAGCGCCTTCAACGCAAGGCCTGCGGGCTCTGCGATCGCGTCGAACACGCCGAGCAGCGCGTGGCTGAAGTCGCCGAGCGCGACCTTGCGGCCCGCGATCTCGGTCCAGCGTTCGATGCGCGGCGGCGACAGCGGCCGTTCTGCGCCGGGATCGCCGCCGAGGATCATGCGGCCGAAGTGGAAGTCGTCGCCCGTCAGCACGATCTGGTCGTGCGGCAGCAATTCGCGACGAAGGCGCACTTCGAGCGCGTCGTCGAGCATCGAGATCTTGATGCCGCGCACCTTCTGGCGATCGAGCGCGAGGATCTGCCGCAGCGAGTCGCCGGGGAAGTAGCCCTGCAGCACAGGCAAGAACATCGGGCCGAGCCAGTGCAGGAAGACGGGGCCATCGACGCGGTCGAGGATCTTGCGATAGACCGCGACGTAGTCGTTCTCGCCACAGCCATGCTGCGTGAGATACGGCATCGGCAGCACGACGGGGATTCCCGACTGCCGCTGGATCTCGTTGCACTGCCACGCGACGCCCTCGGCCAACTCGTCGAGGTTGCGCACCTCTCGCAAGTGGTCGGTGCCGGCACCCGCGCAGAAGCCGTGTGCGAGACGAAGCGCGGACGTGCGTGCGATCAGTTCGCGCGCGGACTCCCAGCCGAGGAAGAAGCGCTGCGCGGTGTCCATCGCCTCCGCGATGCCGAAGCCGTTGTCGTCGAGCCAGCGGCGGATGCGCATCGTCGCGTCCCAGTCGACGTGGGCGCGGATCTCGGCGGCGTCCGCAGGCGCATCGAGGCGGTGGCCGAGGCCTCGGTAGGAATCGTGGAGCACGACATGCGCGGCGCCGAAGCACAGGCGCGTGGGCTGCGGGGCCTTTGCGGCGGACGTCATCCGGACCAGCCTACGCGCATGGGCCCGCGTGCGCGACGCCGTGTGCGCTGGTGGCCGCAGGGTCCATTGCGTTCGTGCGCAGCGGCGATTGGAATCGTCCGTGTGGCCGTTCGATCTCCCGCGCCGTTCGTTGTCGCGCTCGCTGCGTGGAGCGCGACAGGAGTGGGGCAGGCGCAGGAGGCTGCGGCCCGGGCTTCGGAGAATGTCGCGCCGCCGCGTGCGGAGGCATCGCAGTCCTACCGTTTGCGCGCCGTTCGCGTCGAGACGCAGGACGTGTTCCGTCCCGCGGAGACCGGGGAGCGCGTGGTGCCACGATTGGTCAACGCGCTGCACGTGACGACGAGGCGGGAGACGGTGATGCGCGAAGTGTTCGTGCAGCCCGGCGATCTCGTCGACACGTCGCAGGCCGAGGAGCTGGAGCGAAACCTGCGCGCGCTCGGCATCTTCGCCGAAGTGGAAGTGCGGCTCGTGCCCGCGACGACTGAGGGCGAAGCGGACCTCGTCGTGCGCACGCGAGATCGTCTCACGCTCGCGGCAGGAGGCGGCGCGTCCTACGTCGGCGGGACCACGGGGTTCCAGGTCTCCGCTTCGGAGTCGAACGTCCTCGGCAACGGCGACCGCATAGCCGGGAGCTTCCGCGAGTCCGACGACGGCTACTTCCGCGGCGTCGCGACGTGGCAGGACCTGCACCTGTTCGACACGTGGATCCGCAACAGCATGCGTGTCTCGAGCACGGACGACGGCGACGGCTTCGGCGTCGAAGTCGATCGCCCCATCAAACACCTGCACGATCCGAGCAGTTGGCGCGTTGCTGCTGCATACGACGAGCTCGCGCAGGAGTACTACGAGTTCGGCGAAGAAGAGGGCGCCGTGCCGTTCCGTCGCGCGGTGCTCGAAGGCGATGTCGGCACGCTGCACGGCGAACGGTTCTCGCGGTCGGGATTCGGCTTCTCGGCGCGTCTGCTCGACGTCGACTACGGTCCTGCAGAGGGCGCGCTCGCGCCGCAGCTGCGCGTTCCGGGCGCGACGCGATCGTTGTTCCTCGGCCCGACGTTCCGCGGACGCTGGATCGACGGATTCCGCACCGCGACGGCGATCGACACGTTGGGCTTCGTGCAGGACATCGCGCTCGCCGGTGAGTTCGAGTGCTCGGTGGGCGGGCTGCTGCGCGACGAGGACGGACTCGGAACGGAGCTGCAGCCTGCATTCGAAGCGCATGCGGGCTTTGCATGGGAGCCGCGCGCCCGTTGGCTCGTCGGCCTCGCGTCGGACGGCGGCGCTCGTTGGGGAGAGTCGGGGCTCGCGGGCTGGCGCGCCGCGCTGCGCGCGCAATCCGTGTGGTTGTGGCACGACGCGCACGCGCTGTGCGGCTCGGTGCGCTTCGATGCGGCAGAGGAGGACCAGGACCTGCCGGTCCAGTTCACGCTCGGCGCCGACAGCGGACTTCGCGGCTACGACTCGCGGCTGTTCGAAGGCACGAAGCGGCTTGCTGCGTCCGTCGAGGAACGGTGGGACACGGGCCTCGAGATCTGGGCGTTCCGCATCGGCCTCATTGCGTTCGGCGACGCAGGCTGGATCACCGATGGGCCGCAACTCGGGAGGCCGTATCTGGGCGCGGGCGGCGGCCTGCGCATCGGTTCCGCGCCGCTGTTCGGCTCGAACGTGCTGCGGTTGGACTTCGCGACGGCGCTCGACGACGCGGACGGCAACACGGAAGGCACCGAGTTCTCGGTGACGGTCGGACAGGCCTTCACGTTCGGCGGCGCGACCCGCATTCCGGCCCTGCTCTGAAGGCCCGTCGCATCGCGCATCGCGGCTCGATATAGAGCGGCGCATGCCGTTCACGTTCCAGACCCTGTTCGAACTCGGCCCCGACGCCACGCCCTACCGCCTCCTCACGAAGGAGCACGTCCGATCCGAGATCCTCGGCGGCCGCAGCGTGTTGCACGTCGAGGACGCGGCGATGGAGCAGCTGACGTTCGAGGCGATCCGCGACATCAGCCACTTGTTCCGGCCCGGCCACCTGCAGCAACTGCGCGCGATCCTCGACGACAAGGAAGCGTCGGCCAACGACCGCTTCGTCGCGCTGCAGCTGCTGAAGAACGCGAACGTCTCGGCGGGCATGGTGCTGCCGAGCTGCCAGGACACCGGCACCGCGATCGTGATCGGCAAGAAGGGCCAACAGGTCTGGACGGCCGGCGACGACGAGATCGCGTTGAGCCGCGGCGTGCACCGCACGTTCACGGAGACCAACCTGCGCTACTCGCAGATGGCGCCGCTCGACATGTACAAGGAGGTCAACACCGGCGACAACCTGCCGGCGCAGATCGAGCTGTATGCGGCTCCGGGCGACGAATACCGCTTCCTGTTCATGACGAAGGGCGGCGGCTCGGCCAACAAGTCGTTCCTGTTCCAGGAGACGAAGGCGCGGCTCAACCCGAAGGCGCTGCTCGAGTGGATCGACAAGGAGACGCGCAAGCTCGGCACCGCTGCGTGCCCGCCATACCACCTCGCGATCGTCATCGGCGGCATGTCGGCCGAGTTCACGATGAAGACCGTCAAGCTCGCGAGCGCGCGCTACCTCGACACGCTGCCGACGACTGGCAACGCGCGCGGCCGCGCGTTCCGCGACCTGGAGCTGGAGCAGCAGGTGCTCGAGATCACGCGCAAGAACGGCATCGGCGCGCAGTTCGGCGGCAAGTACTTCTGCCACGACGTGCGCGTGATCCGTCTGCCGCGCCACGGCGCGAGCTGCCCGATCGGCATCGGCGTGTCGTGCTCCGCGGACCGCCAGGCCAAGGGCAAGATCACGAAGGACGGCGTGTTCCTCGAACAGCTCGAGACCAACCCCGCGCGCTTCCTGCCCGAGGTGGAAGGCGAGGCGTTGTCGGGCGACGTGGTGCGCATCGACCTGTCGCGGCCGATGGCCGAGATCCGCGCGACGCTGTCGAAGCTCGCGATCAAGACGCGGCTGTCGCTGACCGGCACGCTCGTGGTCGCGCGCGACATCGCGCACGCGCGCATCCAGGAGATGCTGGACCAGGGCAAGCCGATGCCGCGCTACTTCCAGGACCACGTCGTCTACTACGCGGGGCCCGCGAAGACGCCGACGGGCATGGCTTCTGGTTCGTTCGGCCCGACGACTGCGGGCCGCATGGACAGCTACGTCGACCGCTTCATGGAGAAGGGCGGCAGCCACGTCACGCTGGCGAAGGGCAACCGCAGCAAGGTCGTCACCGACGCGTGCAAGAAGCACGGCGGCTTCTACCTCGGCTCGATCGGCGGCCCCGCTGCGATCCTCGCGCAGGACAGCATCAAGAAGGTCGAGGTGCTCGACTTCCCCGAACTCGGCATGGAGTCGGTGTGGAAGATCGAGGTCGTCGACTTCCCCGCGTTCCTCGTCGTCGACGACAAGGGCAACGACTTCTTCGCGTGAGGCGGCTGCTGTCGATCGCGTTCGTCGCGTGCGCCCTGTGGTTCGCCATGGGCTTCGTGCGCGACGCGTTGCGCACCGACGAAGAGCGCATCCGTGTGTTGCTCGAGGACGAGGTCGAGGCGTTCAACGCCGCGAACGCATTCTCGACGCTCACGCGCTTCGCCGACGACTACCGCGACACGAGCGGCGGCTTCGACCGCGACATGCTGCGTTCGGCGTTGCGCTACGCGTTCCTGACGCGTCGCGACGCGCACGGCGCGTTCCGCCATCGGTGCGACCTCGGCTGGGACGGCCTTTCGATCGACGTCGACGATGGGGGCGGTTCGGCGGAGGCTCGCTTCGTGCTCACGCTGTTCGCGACGCGCGACGAGGACTCGCCGGTGGACTGGGAAGTCGACGTGGACGCGAAGCTGGGGTGGCGCGACGGCCGTTGGCTCGTCGTCTCGTCGAAGCACACGACGACGCGCGGCAAGCGGCCGTGGTGAACTGCGCGCGCGGCCTGCGTCAGAGCAGGCTCTTCACGTAGAGCCCGATCGCGACGGCCGGCACGAGCACGGCCAACAGGATGCCGATCGACCACAGCGAAGCGCCGATCCCGCGCGGCAGGTCGTCGCCGAGATACGCGCGGCTGCGTTGCAGTCGCAGGAACGCGAACCAGGTGACCGGCAGCAGCGCGCCGCACGCGATGTTCGTCGGGACTGCGAGCCAGATCGGCACGGCGGCGAAGAACGCCGGCGCGAGCGCCGCGGGCGCGGGCAGCAGTTGCCACAGGCGATGGCGGCGCGAGCCCACTTCGCAGCCGAACCACTCGGTCGCGACGAAACCGCAGACGAGCATGTGCAGCGAGATCGTCGAGAACGCCATCGCCAGCATGCCGAGGTCGAAGACGACGCGGCCGAGCGTCGCGCCGAGAACGGTGCCGAGCACGCGCGAGACTTCGCTGATCGCCGCGCCCTTCCCGACGGGCTCGCCGCCGTTCAGCGTGTTGGCCGCAGCGATCGTCATCAGGCTCGTCGCGAGCGCATAGGGCAACAACATGCCGCAGAAGAGGTCGCAGCGCGCGAGTCCGCGATGGCTCCTGCCCCAGCCGCGCGCGAGCAGCGAGTAGGGGTAGAGGAACGTCATGTTCACGCCGACAGCGGCCGCGAGGCCGCTCGCGACCATGCCGAACGCCGAGTGGCCGTCGCGGTCCTCGGGGATGCTCGGCCAGAAGCCCGCGACGACGGCGGCCCAGTCGGTCTGTGTGTTCGCGACGACCCAGACGAGGCTCGCGACGGTGGCCCAGATCAGCAGCTTGCAGAACGTCTCGTAGCGGCGCACCAGCGTCGGCGAACGGCCGTAGCTCCACGACAGCCACACGGCAGCGAGCAACAAGAACGGGCTCGCGGCAACCGGCGGCACGCCCTCGAGGCCTGCAACTGCGCAGAGGTCCGTGAGCGAGTTCGCGGCGAGGTTGTATTGCGGCACGTGCCACACGACCGAGGCGAGCAGCGAGCTCGCGGCCCACGCGATCGCGAACGGCGCGCCGGCGAACTTGCGCATCGCGGGCAGAGGCCGCAGCCCCTTGCTCAACGTCTGGTGCGCGACGGCAGCGAGCGCGATCACGCCGAGCGCCATCGACGCGGGCGCTACCCACAGCAACTGGTAGCCGAACACCGCGCCGCTGAACAACGACGCCGTCGCGGTGCCCGCGCCGAGCGTCAGCGCGCTCTGCATGTAGCCGGGGCCCGACAACGACAGGTAGCCGCGGATGCGCGTCGTCCACGGGCCGCGGTCGAGCTGTTCGAGCCAGGCGGCCTCGCGACGCAGCGCCTCGGGATCGGGCGGCGCCGCCATGCGCAGGCCGCGTTGCAGCGTCTCCACGTCCGCATGCGCGTCGTCGCGGAACGTCATCGCGCGAGTCCCTTCTTGATCGCCTTGAGGCGCTCCGCCTCGGGCATCGCCTTGTAGTGCGGGTCGAGCGGGAAGCAGCCCGACACCATGCCGTTGCGCGGCGCGGTCGTGCAGTCGGAGAACGTGCGGCACAGCATCTTCGTCTGCATCGGGCGTCCTGCGAGCATGTCGTGCGGCAGCTCGGGATAGCTGAGCAGCATGCGGCCGAGGCCACAGAACGCAGCGTCGCCGCGCGCCACGGCCCACTGCGCCACGTGCGGCAGCCATTCCTGCAAGTAGGTGTAGCCCGTGCCGGCGAACGCGACCTTCGGCACCGCGCGCGCGAGTTGTCGCGTCGCGCGCAGGTGCGTGGCCACGAAGCGCAGCGGATCGTCCGGCGGCATGTAGCCGTCGCTCGGCGGGTACGCGGCAGCGCGCTGCAGATGCGGGTTCCAGTAGGGCGAGC
>CAZEQF010000192.1:0-8179 GCA_964514315.1 uncultured Singulisphaera sp.
GCGCGGCACGATGATCGTCGACATCGGCGGCGGCACGAGCGAAGTCGCGGTCATCTCGCTCGCGAACGTCGTCACTGCAGAGTGCTTGCGCGTCGCCGGTGACGACTTCACCGATGCGATCGCCCAGTACATCCGCAGCAAGTACAACCTGCTCATCGGCGAGATCACGGCCGAGCGCCTCAAGATCGCCGCGGGCAGCTGCGTTCCGCTCGACGAGGAGATCCAAGTCGAGATCCGCGGCCGCGACTCGCTCACGGGCTTGCCGCGTCGCGCGGTGATCACGTCGATCGACGTGCGCGAAGCGCTGCAGGACCCGGTGCGCAAGGTCATCTTCGCGATCAAGTCCGTGCTCGAGCGCACGCCGCCCGAACTGTCGTCGGACCTCGTCGACAGCGGCATCACGCTCGCTGGCGGTGGCGCGCTGCTGCGCGGCCTGCCGGAGATCATCCAGCGCGAGACCGACCTCGACGTCCGCGTCGCGGAGCGCCCGCTGGAGTGTGTCGCGCGCGGCACCGGCATCTTCCTCGAGAACCTCGAGCTCTACTCCCAGTTCCTCGAAGGCGGCGAAGACCTCGGCTGAGAGGTCACCCGCGCACAGGAACTGTGTAGAAGGGGCCTCGGCCGACGGCGACCTGGCCCGCATCGGGCTCCGCCGCCGTCGGTCGTCGTGACGCACGATGTCGACGCGCACCGCATTTCCAGTCGGGCTCTACGCGATGCTGTTGCTCGCGTTGTGCTGGCTGCTGTTGCCAGAGCTGCTGCGGCCCTTCGAACGCACGCTGCTCGGCGTCGCGTGCCTTCCGCAGCGCGCGTGGTCCGTGCTCTCGGGCACGCCCGCGCACGCAAGCGATCGCGTCGAACGGCAACGGCTGCGCCTCGCAGAGTTGGAGCAAGGACTTCGCCAGCGCAGCGCCGTGCACGACATCGAACGAGCGCGTTCGCGCATGCACGAGGCGCTCGAGCCCGTCGCGTGCGCGGTGCTCGCCGCGGAGCGACGCGGTGGCGGCGGCATGCCGTGCGAACTGTTGCTCGATCGCAGCTATCGAGACCTCGCGGGCTGCGCCGATGCGGTGACGTGCGGCGAGACGTTGCTCGGGTTCCTTGCGCAACCCGGCATCGGCGCCGCCAGCGCGGACGAGCCTGACGATCCCGCGCGCGTGCTGCTGCTCAACCATCCCGAGAGCCGCGCGGTCGCTGCTTGGATCCCGTTGCGCGAAGGCGGGCAACTGCGCTGCGTCGTGACGGCAGCTTCGGTCGTTGATCCTGCGCCGCTGCGCACGGCGTTGCACGACGATCCATATCGCGCCGCGAAGCTCGACGAGTCCGGCGCAGAGGTTCGAACCGAAGCGCTCGATGCCGCGTGGATCGGTTCGATGCCCGCGGGCCTGTTGCTCGGCAAGACGCGCGTGTGGGGCTACGAAGTGGGCGGCGAAGCGCTGACGATCGGGCTCTACGTCGAACCTGTGCTCGACTTCCGCGCGCTGCCGCAGGTGGTGCTGTGGCAGTCGGTGCCCGGCAGCGTGCCGCCGCGCCTGCAGTCCGAGCGCATCCCTGCGGTCGCGACGCCGTTGCCGGACCAGAGCGGCGGCCGCTGGCTCGTGCAGGGATCGGAGACGTTGCCGGACGGGGCTGCCGTCGTGCAGGACGGCGTGTGCCTCGGAACGCTGCGTTCCGTCGCGTTCGGCCAAGGGCTGTGCACGCCGTTCGCCGCGTCGCGCCATGCGTGGTCGCTGTGGCTGTTGCCCGATGCCGAAGGCGCGGCGCCGTTCTGCATCTACGGGGAAGTGGTGTTCGCGGCAGGTTCGACCGCGTGGTTCCGGCCGCGCGCCAAGTTCGACCCGTTGCCTGCAGCCGACGGCGGCGCATTCGTGTTCACGGGCAGCAACGGCACCGACTGCCCGCCTGGCCTGTTGCTCGGCCGCGCCGAGCCCGACTTGCCGCGGCAGTTGTGGCGCATCACGGTGCCCGCGCTGTCCGGCTCGCAGCGCGTCGAGGTCTTGTCGACGCACTTGCGATCGGAGGGCGGGCGATGACGCGCTGGCTCGCGTGGTTCCTGCTCGCGCCGCAGGCCTTCCTGCTGTTCGGCTTCGCGTCGTCGCTTGGCCTGCCGCTGTTCGACTGCGGCGCGCTGTTGTGCATGTTCTGCGCGCTGTTCGCCGACGTGCGTTCGTTGCCAGGCCTCTTGCTCGGCGCCGCGGTCGGCCGCGCGATGGTCGACGAAGCGTCGATCCCGGTGCAGATCCTCGTGCTCGGCGTGCCGATCGCCGTGCTGCTGCCGATGCGGCCTCTGTTCTACCGGCATCATCTCTGGTGGCAGGCGCTCGCGGCGGCCGCGTGCGCGATCGCGGTGCCGAAGCTCGCGGGCTTGTGCGGCGGATGGTTCGACCAGCCGTCGGCGTCGTCGCAGCTGTCGTTCGCGACGGTTGCGTGGACTGCGTTGCTCGGGCCGCTGCTGCTGTGGCCGCTGACGAAGTTGCCGCCGCTGCGTTCGTTCACGGAGAAGGTCGCGTGACGGCGTCGGGCGGAAGGCTGTTCCGGCTCGGCTTCGCCTATGCGGCGTGCTTGCTCGTCGTCGTGCTGCACCAGGCCTTGGTGATGGGCGCGCAGAACGAGGAATGGACGGTGCGCAGCTACCGCAACCGATGGACGTTCAAGGACGTTCCCTCGGTGCGCGGTTCGTTGCGCGCGCGCGACGGCGAACTGCTCGCGCACGACGAGCCGACGTTCTCGCTCGACTGCGTCTACGAACGGTTCCGCCTGCGGCATCCGGTCGGCGCCGCCGTGCACGGCGCAACGCTCGCGACGCGGCTCGCGGGCGCGGAGACGCGCTACAGCTACTTCGGCGGTGCGCTCGGCCCGGCTGCCGCGGCCCGGCTCCTGCTGACGCTGCCGGTCGACGCGCTGCTGCACGCGGACTTGCCGAAGGAAGAGAAGCGCGAGTTGCAGGCCGCGGCGATCACGGTGCTCGCGGCCGTGTCGGACCGCAGCCGGCAACGCGTGCGCAAGGACCTGCTCGCCGCAGCCCTGGTCTCGCCCGACACTCCGATCGGCGGCGCATTGCCAGGCCTCGCGCTGGAGCACGCGCTGTCGCAGTTCGCCTCCGTGCAGTCGCGGCTCTCGGCGCTCGACCGCGCGCTGCAAGAAGCCGACGCGAAGCTGCGCGACCGCATGGGCGCGTTCGCGGACGAGGACTTCGGCGAGGATCCGCTGGTCTACGTCGATCCCGCGCCGTCGATGGAATCGCGCGAGCCGGTCGCGCGCCGCGGCTTGTTGCAGAAGCTCGACGTGTTCCGCGTCGACAGCCTCGTGCAGCGGCGCACGCGCAAGGGCGGTGACGGCGAGCTCGAGGGCGAGTTGCTCGAACGCATCGCGCGGCCGCTCGCGCGCGGGTTGCCGTTCCATCTCGCTGCCGCGGTCCGCATCGCGAGCGAAGACCAGCCTGGCCTGTATCTGGAGCCGGCGCTTCGCCGCGTGCGCGCGGAGGGATTGCCGTCGTCGCTCGCTGCGATCCTCGGCGCGGTGAAGCCGCTCGCCGAGGACCCATCGGCTTCGGCGCAAGCCAACGACGGCCGCGCGAGCTACCTCGAAGCGCGCGTCGACGACGCGCTCGACGAAGGCCTCGTGGACCTCGTTCCCGAGGACCTCACGGACCTTCCCGAGTATCGCCAGTCGCTCGCAGAGCAGGCGCGACGGACCTACGCGAGCGTGTTGCGCAACCGCGAACGTCGCGGAACCAGCGGCATCGAACGCGCGCTCGACGACGAGCTGCGCGGCGATCCCGGCCTGCGTCTCGTCGAGCACGATCGCAAGGCGCGCGAGCAGCGGCTGTGGTCGAACCTGCGCGTCGAGCCGGGTTCCGATGCGCAGCTGACGATCGACTTGTCGCTGCAAGAACTGCTCGACCGCGAAGTCGACCGCGCGCTCTCGCACTGGCGCGGCGTCGCGCATGCTCGCGGCTCGGATCCGGGCAAGATCGACGTGGCGATGGCGTTCGTCGAAGCGGACTCCGGCGACGTGCTCGCGCTCGCCGGCGCGCCGCGCGAAGTCGACGACATGCCGGTCGTGCCGCCGGCGCTGCGTTGGCGCGGCAACGGCGCGCTCGGCTCGATCGTGAAGCCGTTGTTCTTGCTGGAGCAACTCGTCTCGGAGCGTCGCGGCCTTCCGCACGCGGACCTCGGAGCGATCGAGCCGTGCCCGCAGAAGTGGAAGGGCAAGGACGGACGGACCTATCGCTGCGACCACGCGCACTGGGGCGACGGCAAGGATCCGGTCACGGCGATCGCGAAGTCGTGCAACACGTTCTTCTTCCAGCTCGCCGAGGCGATGGGGGAGAACGGCCTGCGCCGCGCGCTGTGGCGCTTCGGCATGCACGATGCGGGCATGGGCGGCGGCGACGGCCGCTTCCAGGCGCGGCCGGAGGAGCTGCCCGCGAACCTCTGCGCGGGTCCGCGGTGGATCGACGAGATGCAAGGGCTGCCGATGCGAGGCGTGGGCTACAGCCTCGCCGCCAACCCGCTGACGATCGCGCGAGCCTACGCCGCGATCGCGACTGGCCGGCTGCCGACGCTGGGCATGCGCTACGGCGAGGCGCGTCCTTCGTATTCGCTCGACGCGAACGAGTCGGAACTCGCGATCGTGCGGCGCGGCCTCGTCGAGTGCGTCGAGTCGGGCACTGCGCGCGACATCGAAGGCCTGCGGCGCGAAGGCGCGAGCGGCAAGACCGGCACGGCCGAGATCCGCATCGGCGGCAAGGACGCGAACAACGCGTGGTTCGCTGGCTACCTCGATCCTGCGGCCGGCGGCGCGCGCCTCGTGTTCTGCGCGGTCGTCTACGCGGTCCCGGATCGCGTGCACGGCGCCGATGCCGCGGGCTTGCTCGTGGCCGACGTGTTCGACGCGATGCGCAGCGACGCAGCGATCGCGCAGCGCTGGATGCCGCCGCATCGCGGCACGGAGCGAGGCCGGTGAGCGCGTTCCGCAATCCGCTCGCCACGCTGCGCAACGTCGACTGGTGGCTCTATCTCGTCGCCGCGTCGTTGTGCCTCGTCTCGCTCGTGTTCCTCAAGTCGTCGACGCAGGACGATCCGCGCTTCCAGGCGCAGTTCGGCAAGCAGGCGCTGTTCGCGGTCACCGGGCTCGGCATCGGCGTGTTCTGCATGCTGCCGCACTATCGCTACGTGCTGCGGCTCTCGTGGCTCGCCTACGGCGGCTCGGTGCTCGCGCTCGGGATGCTGTTCGTGTTCGGCTCGGTGAAGAACGGGTCGCGCCGTTGGTTCGACCTGCCCGGCATCTCGATCCAGCCCAGTGAGTTCGCGAAGCTCGGCGTCGTGATCGGCCTCGCGGCGTTGCTGCGCTTCCCGCGTCGGCCGACCTTCGGCAACGGCATCGTGCTGCCGTTCGTCGCCACTGCGGTTCCTGCGGCGCTCGTCGTGATCCGGCCGGATCTCGGCAGCACGCTCGCGTTCGTGCCGATCGTGTTGGCGATGAGCTACGCGGCTGGCGCCAAGGGCCGCCACATCGCGCTCGTCTGTGCGTTGGGCCTGCTTGCGTTCGTGGTCGCCTACTTCACGGTGATGCACGGCTACCAGAAGGAGCGAATCGACTACTGGGCGCTGCACTGGGGCTGGGATCCCGAGACCTCGGAGGTCCGCACGATGCTGCGCGGCAAGGCCTACCAGCCGTGGCAGGCGCTCATCGCGATGGGCAGCGGCGGCATGTTCGGCTTCGGCGTCGGGCAAGGCCCGCAGAACCGCTACGACTTCCTGCCCTATCGCAGCGAGGACTACATCTTCGCGGTCGTGGCGGAGGAGTCCGGGTTCGTCGGCAGCGTCGCCGTGCTGCTGCTCTACGCAGCTCTCGTGTTCGGGTTGTTGCGCATCGCATCGCGCACGCGCGAACGGTTCGGCAAGTTGCTGTGCGTCGGCGTCGCGGCGTGGATCGGCAGCCAGTCGATGATGCACGCAGCCGTCTGCGCGTGGCTCGTGCCGTCGACCGGAGTGCCGATGCCGTTGCTGAGCTACGGCGGCAGCTCGGTGCTCGCGACGCTGCTCGGCATCGCGCTGTGTTGCAACGTCAGCGCGCGCCGCGATCCGGTGCTGGCTGGCGACGGGTTCCGCTGAGGTTCGCTGAGTCGCGGTCGCGCTGTCGCAAGCGAAGCCGTCAGCGGTTCGCCGTGATGCGGTCCAGGAAGATCCGCAGTTCTGGCAGGTGGTAGTCGCCCTTCTGCTCGCGCTCCGAGAGGAACGCCGATGCCTCCGGCGACTCGCCGAGCATGCGCAGCGCAAACGCGCACTGCACACGGACGTCGAGCGGCTGCGTTGCGTCCTGCATCATCTGGAGCAGGCGCGGGGCCACGGCCGCGTCGCCGAGCAGTCCGAGCGCGCCCGCGGCGCTCGCGCGGATCTCGGTCTGCCTCGCGGAGAGCCGCGCGATCAGGTGCGGCGCGGCCTCGGCGCAGCCGAGTTCGCCGAGCGCGCGCATCGCATACGCCTCGGTCAACGGGTCGCCGAGCAGCGGCAACAGGTCCTGGCACAGCGGTGTCGCCGTGCGGCCGAGCTCGGCGAGGATCTGCAGCGCGACGCTGCGCAGGTAGGGTTCGTTGGCCTTCAGCGCGATCGCGATCGTCGGCAGGCCGTGCACTCCCGCGCGCGAGATCACGAACTTCGCTTCGTCGATCGGGCGCAGCAAGAAGCTCTGCGTGATCGACAGGTGCGTTGCCAGCAACGAACGCGTGCAAGCTGCGTCGGGCGGGGCCGCGCCGTCGCGGCACGAGACTCCGGTGCGGCGCCACTGCTTCGTGCGCGCGCGCAGCTCCTTCTGCAGTTCCTCCCACGTCGGCTGCTCGGACAGCGACGCGCCGTCCTCCTTGAGCAACTCGATCGCGAGCTGTCCCGCCTGCTGCGCGGTCGCTTCGACGTTCATCGCCGAGTCGATCCACACGAGGCCCGCGTCGTTGCCGAGGCGATGCAGCGCGTCGGACATCCACAACGTGCACGAGCCGTCGGTCTCGTCCTTGAGCCGCAGCAGCAACGCGAACTGCGCAACGGTGCGGCCCGAACGGCCCAGCAGCCACGCGGCGCGCGAACGCACGGCCGGGCTCTCGTGCTTGAGCTTGGGCTCGAGGACGAGAGGCGCGTGCTCGCTCTCCAGCAAGGCGCGTTCGGCGCGGCGCGCGGTGCGTTCGTCGGCCTCGACGAGCTGCAGCGCGATGTCGGCATACTCCTGCAGTTCCTTGCGAACGGCATCCGTGGCGTCGGAAGTCCACTCGGCGCCGATGCGCTTCAGTTCGTCGATGCGCGGGCTCAGCGCGAGCGGCGGGAGCTGCGGCAATGCGGGGCCTTCGGGCGCGCGTTCGCCGCCGCACGCGGCGAGCGCGAACAGCGCGAACAGGACGGTCGCTTCGTTGCGGCGGCTCATCGGAGTTCCACCTTCCGCTCGTCGAGCAGCGTGCTGCGCGCCGTGTCGGCGTCGTCGCAGAGCGGCGTCAGGCGATACCACATGCGGACCTCGGCGTGCGTTGCGCCTTCCGGGACCGGCACGCGCACTTCCTTCGTCTGGCCCGCGGGCAGCTGCGTGTTCTCGCCGGGCTCGTCGCGATACGGCTGACGGAAGCGCCACGCGCGGCTCCAGTCCTTTGCGCCGCCCGTTCCGTTGCCGGCGATCGCGTCGAGGCCGCGGAAGAAGCGGTATTCGAGGTCGACGGCGCGATGGCGTTCTTCGGTCGGGAAGTTGTGGCCCGCGCCCGTGTTCGTCAGCGAGAGCAAGAGATCAGAGCCGTCCTTCTTCGCCGCGAACGTGCCCGCCTTGGCGAGCATCGCCTTGTCGTGCGCGCCGGGGTAGACGTGGCTGCGGCCCTTCCGGATCGTGCCGTCAGGCCGCTTGCGCTCGGCCTCGGGCATGTGGCAGTTCGTGCAGTGGATGCCTTGCTGCGCGTAGTGGCTCGCGCGCCACTGGTCCGTCGTCTGGTGCTGGTTGTGGCAGCTCATGCACGCGTCGACGGACAAGAACGCCTCGCTGCGCTTGGGCTTGCACGGCACCTCGGGCCGGTCGTTGCGGCCGACGATGCCGCCGTCCTCGCCGAGGTGGCAGCTGATGCAGCTCACGCCTTCGTCGAAGTGCGTGCGCCGCGGCAGCGTGCGCTTGCCGAAGCCGGTCACCGCGAGCGGCCGCGGCAGGTGGC
>CAZEQF010000193.1:0-8171 GCA_964514315.1 uncultured Singulisphaera sp.
GCGAAGGACATGCCGTTCGACCAGTTCACCGTCGAACAGCTCGCCGGCGACCTGCTGCCGGACGCGACGGTCGAGCAGCGCATCGCCACCGCGATGCATCGCAACACGATGACGAACACGGAAGGCGGCACGGACGACGAAGAGTTCCGCGCTGCCGCCGTCGTCGATCGCGTCAACACGACGATGTCGGCGTGGATGGGGGCGACCGCAGGTTGCGCGCAGTGCCACGACCACAAGTACGACGCGATCTCGCACCGCGAGTACTTCGGCCTCTACGCGATCTTCGACCAGACCGCGGACCGCGACCGCGCCGACGAGGCTCCGGTTCTGCGCGCGCCGACTGCGGAGCAAGCGGAGCGAATCGCGGCGATCGAGGGCGGGCTCGCCGAGGTCCAGCGCGCGATCGACGCGTTGCCGCGTGCTGTGTGGATCGACGAGCAGCGCGCGCGCGTCGCCGCGTTTGCGCATGCGCAGCCGACGTTGTCGCCGTGGCGCGTCGCGGGGCCGTTCGCAGAAGCGGACTTCGACGCGGCGTTCGCGCGCGCGAAGGGTCTCGCTGCGCCTCCTGCTGCCGACGCGGGATTCGTCGGCAACGGCTGGCTCGACCGCGCGGAACTCGCCGACGGAGCCGTGCACGCGTTGCCGGGAGAACGCTCGTCGCACTTCCTGCGGCGCACGATCACGTGCAAACAACCGTGCAAGGCCGTGCTCGCGCTCGGCAGCGACGACGCGATCGTCGCGTCGATCGACGGCGCGCTCGTGCACGCCAACAAGGCGAGCCGCGCGGCGCGTCTCGGCGACGACCTCGTCGAAGTGCAGTTGTCGGCGGGCGAGCACGAGTTGCTGCTGTTCGTGTTGAACGGGTCGGGCCCCGGCGGCTTCTGCTTCGAACTTCGCGCGACCCGGCTCGATTCCGCGACCGAGCGCGCGCTCGTCGCCGCCGACGCCGATGGCAACGCAGTGGTCGCCGATGCGTTCGCCGCCGCGTCGCCGGAAGCCGCAGTGCTGCGTGCAACACGCGACGCGCTGCGCGCCGAACTTGCCGCGATCCCGGTCCCGTCCGTGCCGGTGCTGCAAGAACTGCCGGCGGACCGCCGCCGCACGACGCGCGTGCACCGACGCGGCAGCTTCCTGGACCAGGGCGACGTCGTCGAGCCGTCGACGCCCGCATGCTGGCCGCCGATGCCGTCGGGCGCAGCGCGCGATCGCCTCGCGTTCGCGCGTTGGCTGTGCGATGCGAGCAATCCGCGCACTGCGCGCGTGCTCGCGAACCGCGCGTGGGAATCGTTGTTCGGCACCGGCCTCGTCGCGACGAGCGAAGACTTCGGCGTGCAAGGCGACCTGCCATCGCATGCAGAACTGCTCGATTGGCTCGCGTGCGAACTCCGCGACGGGGGCTGGTCGTGGAAGCAGCTGCTGCGTTCGCTCGTGCTGTCCTCGACCTATCGGCAGGGCTCGGACGCAAGCGGTGCATCGCGCGCGAGCGACCCGCAGAACAGGTTGTGCTCGCGCAGCCCGCGGCTGCGGTTGTCCGCGGAGATGCTGCGCGACCAGGCGCTGTTCGTGTCCGGGCTTCTCTCGCGCAAGGTCGGCGGGCCGAGCGTGATGCCCGCGCAGCCTGACGGCATCTGGGGCCAGATCTACAGCGGCGAGCGTTGGGTCACGAGCGAAGGGGGCGACCGCCATCGGCGTTCGCTCTACACGCTGTGGCGGCGCACGAGCCCGCACCCGACGATGACCACGTTCGACGCGCCGAGCCGCGAGTTCTGTGTCGTGCGCCGCACGCCCACGAACACGCCATTGCAGGCCCTCGCATTGTGGAACGACCCGCAGTTCGTCGAGTGCCACGAAGCGCTCGCGCGACGCGTGCTGCGCGAGTTGCCCGCCGCCTCCGACGGCGAACGTGCGGCGCTCATGGTCTCGCTGTGCTTCGCGCGCGCGCCGCATCGCGAGGAGATGCGGGACCTCGCCGCGTTCGTCGCGCAGGAACGGGACGCGATGGTCCATTCGCGCCGCGCCGCGAGTGAAGTCGATTTGCACGTCTTCACGGCGCTCGCCGCGGTGCTGATGATCGCCGAAGAGTTCGTCGTGCGCGGCTGAAGCCCTGCGCGAGCGGGGATCCACTGCGCGCGATCGTGCTGCGCGCCGTCCGGGCAGCTTTGCCCAGGCGCGCCGCGGCGCGCTGGGTATGGTCTGCGCTCCATGGGTTCTCGGTTCGCTCGAGCATCGCAGTCCGCCCGCGGGCTGGCAGCTTCCGTCGTCGCGTTCGTCCTCGTGCTCGGCTGTGCCGTGCCGCCAGCGCCGAAGCCGCTGCACCGGTTCACGGAGGCGACCGGGACGCAGGATGTCAGCCTCGCCTACGCGTGGCTCGACGTCGCCGAGGAGGCGACCGCGCGCAACGTCGACATGACGTCGGCGCGCCCGACTGTCGTGTCGCGCACGCTCGCGATCTGGGCGACCGCGATGTTCGACGCGTGGGCCGCATACGACGACAAGGCGGTCGGCTCGCGTCTCGGCTCCGCGCTGCGTCGGCCCGAGAGCGAGCGCACGCTGCTGAACAAGCAGACGGCGATCAGCTACGCGTCGTTGCACTCGCTGCGCTTCTGCTATCCCGAGTCGCGCGCGTTCCTCGACGAACGCATGCGCGCATTCGGCTACGACCCGGACGCCGAGAGCGACGACGTCACGACGCCGGTCGGCGTCGGCATCCGCGCGGCCAATGCGGTGATCGCCTATCGACGTCGCGACGGCAGCAACCAGTTCGGCGACGAGCCCGGTGGCAACGGCACTCCCTACGGCGACACGAGTGGCTATGCGCCCGTGAACCCGCCGGATCGCATCGTCGATCCGGATCGTTGGCAGCCGATCGAGTTCACGCTCGCGGACGGCAAGAAGGTCACGCCGGGATTCCTCACGCCGCACTGGGGCAGCGTGAAGACGTTCGTGCTCGAGCGCGCGGACCAGTTCCGTCCTGCGCCGCCGCCGACGACGAAGAACGACGATGCGTTGCTGCGCGAACAGACGGCGCAGGTGCTGGCCTACAACAATTCGCTGACGCACGAGCAGAAGGCGATCGTCGAGTTCATGCGCGATGGACCTCGTTCGACGGGCCAGAGCGGGCACTGGCTGCGGTTCGCGCAAGACGTGTCGCGCCGCGACAAGCACGACCTCGACCGTGACGTGAAGCTCTACTTCGCGGTCGCCAACGTCGCGATGGACGCGTTCATCTCGTGCTGGGAGACGAAGCGCGTCTACGACAGCTCGCGACCGTGGACGCTGATCCGCCACTACTACGCGGGCCAGACGATCACCGGCTGGGCCGGTGTCGACGGCGGCACGAAGCAGATGCCCGCCGAGGAATGGCGGCCCTACTCGCCCGAGTCGTTCATCACGCCGCCGTTCCCCGGCTACACGAGCGGCCACGCGACCGTCAGCGGCGCGTGCAGCAAGATGCTCGAACTGTTCACGGGCAGCGACGTCTACGGCTACGCAGAACGGCGTCGCCACTGCGAACTCACCGAGAACGTCGCCGGCGACTATGTGATGCTCGACCTGCCGACGTTCTCGGCCACCGCGGACATGGCTGCCGTGTCGCGCGCGATGGGCGGCTACCACATCCCGATCGACAACGACGTGGGATTGAAGGTCGGCCGCGACATCGCGGTGTGGAGCTGGCCCAAGTACCAGCAGTACTTCGACGGCACGGCGGCCGTCCGGCCGTGAGCGAGACCGCAGAGCAGGGCGCTCCGTCGCCGCGCGCACCTGCGTGGCCCGGGCTCCTCTTCGGCGCTGCGTGGGGATTTGCGATCTTCGCGTTGTCGCTGCCGATCGCCGGGCACATCGAGCCTTGGGACGGTCTGCCGGGCTACTACCCGTTCGCGCTGTTGCTCGGCGGCCTCGTCGCTGCGTTCTTCCGGCGCACGCGACCGCTTCCGTTGTGGTGCGGCCTGGTCGTGGGCCAGCAGATCTATGTGTTCTTCGTGTCGAGCAACGGGGCCGGCAACCTGTGGCCGATCGGCATGGCGTTCGGCGCCGTCTCGTCGTTGATCGCCCCGGTCGGCTGGTGCATCGGGGCTTTGTTCGTCCGACGCGCCTGACGACGCGCGAAGGACTGCCGGCAAGGCCATGAGGCTTGCATCGGCAGACGCGGACGCAGTCGAGCTCGTGGACGGTTGGCCCTTTCGAATGCAGCCAGTGCCGCAGCGAAGGCTCGCGAACCGCGAATTCGCCACGAGGCGAAGCGCTCCACGCAGAAGGGCTCCCGAACGTCCGCACACGTGCGCATCCTCCGTTCGGCCGTCGGCGTTTGCAGTCCTCGTTCGACATGGGCGAACTGGATGCCACGCAATCTCCCCGCCGTCGCATGCTCGTGGCCGGCGCATGGTGGTCCACTCTCGCGCTCGCGCTCGCATGCGCAGCAGCCGTCGAACAGGCGCATCTGGAACCGATCCGGAGCGCGATCGCCGAGATGCGTCGGACGGTGGAGTCGCGCGGATGGGACGTCGGCTTCTGGATCGTCGGCGACCTCGGCAGTGGCGCGACCTTGCCCCTGCTGCTCGCGGCGCTGTTCGTGGTCACGGGGTCGCGAAGGAAGCTGCAGGATGTCGCGGTCGCGCTCGTGTTCGCCGGGGTCGTCGCGAATGTCGTGAAGCTGCTCGTGCTGCGCGAACGGCCGATGCGCGGCGACGACTTGTCCTGGCCGTCCGGGCACACGGCGGCGATTGCTGCATTCGCATCGGCGATCAGCGGCTGGAGGCCTGCATTCACGCGCTGGTCGTGGGTTGCGGCAGCGTGCGTCGGGATCAGTCGCGTGGTGCGGGCGCGACACTGGCCCGTCGACGTCCTCGGCGGCCTCTTCGTCGGAGCGCTATGCGGCGCGCTCGCGAGGCGGCTGCCCTTGTGGTTGCCGGAACGCATCGAGAAGGAGTCTGCCAGGCTCTGGGTTGCATGGGGCGCGTTGTGCGTCTGGGCTGCATGCCTGCTGCTCGAGCCCGCGCGTCGCGAAGTGGAGTTGCTCGTCAATGCGGCTCCTGCGGTGGTCTGCGGTCTCTGGGCCGTCTCGCGCACCAACGGCGCGCCGTTGCGCGCGGACTGCGTGCGCACGGCGCGCTTGCTGTCGTTCTTGCTGTTCGTGGCCGTGTTCGCGATCAGCGTGGCCGGCGCTGCCCATGTCCCGTTGCTCGACGTGGACGAACCGCGCTTCGCCGCCGCATCGCGCACGATGTTGCGCACCGGCGATTGGATCGTGCCGTGGTTCAACGGCGCGCATCGCTACGACAAGCCGGCGCTGGTCTATTGGCTGCAAGCGGCATGCATGGCGTTCCTCGGCGAAGGCGAAGTCGCGGCGCGCTTGCCGTCCGCGCTCGGCGTCAGTTGCGCCGCGGTCGCGACCTCGTCGCTCGCACGTCAGTTCGGCGCGCCGCTCGGCGCTGCATTGCTCGCGGGATTCGTCGCGGGGACTGCTGGGCTGGTGCAGGGCCTCGCGCACGGCGCCACGGCGGACGCGCTGCTCTACGGCATCGTCACGGCGACCGCTGTCGTGCAAGTGCAACGGCATCGGCTCGGTTCGAGCGATCTCAGTTGGTGGCTGATGTGGTCGGGCATCGGGCTCGCGTTCTTGGCGAAGGGGCCACCCGCGATCGTCGGCCCGGCTGCGCTCGGCCTCGGTCTCGTCTGGGCTGGAGCGCGCCCGCGTTGGAGCTCCATCGCCGCGGGTGTCGCGTGGAGCGCCTCGATCGTGGCTGCATGGGCGGTGCCCGCGCTCATCGTGACCGACGGCGGGTTCTTCACGCGCGGCGTCATGCATCACGTCGTCGAGCGCAGCATGCGGCCGTTCGAAGGGCACGGCGGGTTCGCGCCGTGGTGGTATCTGACCTATCTCGTCAGCATTCCGTTGACGATGTTGCCGTGGGGCGTCTTCGTGCCGTGGGCATTCCCCGTGCTGCGCGGCAGGCAGCGCCCACAGCCTGCTGTCTTCGCCGCCGGCGAGCCCGCGTTGGACGGCGTGGCGACCGCGCGCATCCTGGGCGGCTGGATTGCCGGAATCGTCGGCGTGTTCACGCTCGTGGTCAGCAAGTTGCCGCACTACGTGATGCCGTGCTTCCCTGCGATCGCGGTGGCGATCGTGCTCGGCCGTCCTGCAGCCGGCGCTTCGAGTCGCTGGCTTCCTTGGGCGCTGCGAGCGCTCGGCACGGTGCTGGCTGTCGGATTGCCGATCGGCATGCAGTCGGCGGGCATGACGAAGGCGACCGGGCCTGCGGTGGTGGTCGGCGCGGTGTTGGCAGTCGGCTGCTGGTTGTCCGCCAACTGGTTTGCCCGCGGCTATCCACGCGAAGCGATGTGGGGGATGGCCTGCGCCACCGGAATCGGCATGGCTGCGCTGTTCGGCCGCGCGTTGCCGTTGGCGAGCGCGCAGGCGCTGGCGAGCCGATTCGACGGCGAGCTCCGCGCTGCCGTGTTGCCCGGCGAGCGCGTGTCCGTTTACCAGTTCGTGGCGCCGAGCGTGACCTACTACCTCGACGCCGTGACGCCCGAAGTGAAAGGCGCAGAGCAGGCGCTCGCATTGCTCGCCGAGCCGGGCCAGCTCGTGCTCATGCGCGCGCACGAGCGGGACAACCTGGTCGCGGTCGCGCGTTCGTTCGCGAAGGACGACTCGGGCATCGCCGCGCGCGCCGAGGCGGCGCTGGCTCAGCCGCTATGGACCGGCGTCGGATTCCATCCGACCAAGGGCAAGGTCATCGAGGTGCGGCTCTACGGCACGCGATCGTCCGCCTCGCCGGTCCGCTGATCCGCGCCGGCTCAGTCGCCGCGCGGCAGCAGGTCGGCCGGCAACTTCACGGTGTCCGTCTCCTCGCTCCACGCAATCGTCGCGATGCGCCAGCCGTCCTTCGTCTTCACGAACGTGAAGCAGTTGACGCCGCGCGCGAACGGATCGCCGTCCTTCTGGCTGCGCGCCGTGTAGCTGCTCCACGCGTGGCCGACGCCGGAGAACGCCTCGACCCGCGTCACGAGCGGCGCTTCGTAGAACGCTTGTTGTTGCGAGTTCTGGTTGGCCATCGCGATGAACTGTTCGACGTCGAACTTCGCCGCCGCGATGCGTTCGCCGCGCTGCATCGAGACGTGCATCGTGCCGCCTTCGACGAAGTGCTTGCGCAAGCGGTCCCAGTCGCGGGGCTGGCCCTTGTCGCCGGAGACGATCGCGTAGACGTCCTGGACGATGGCGCGGAGGGCGAGTTCGTCGGCGTTCGAGGCGAGCGCGCGCGGAGTCGAGGAGCAGGCGACGGCGGACAGGACGAAGAGGAACGCAAGGGCGCGGATGACCGGCATCTGCGCATCGCACGCGGTGGCGGGTGCAATGTCCACTTCGGGGGCGCGGTTCACTTCGCGTGCAGTGTGCGCCACGCTGCCATCGATGCGCGAAGGTTGTCGCGTGCGCTGCCCTGGAGGCCGAAGCCCTGCAGCGCGATCGGTCCGTCGAATGCGATCTCGTCGAGCGTCGTGAGCAGCGCGCGCATGTCGACGTCGCCCTTGCCGAGCGGTTGGATCAACTCGTCGAGGCGCGTGCCCTTGGCATCGGCGCCGTGGATCGTGACGGCGAAGATGTGGTCCTTGCACGCGCGCAACGCTGGCGAAGGGTCCGTCGCGTCGCTCGTGTAGAGGAAGTGGCAGAGGTTGAAGCACACGCCTAGGCGTCGGTACGCGATGCGTTCGCAGAGTCGCAGCGCGTCGTCGTGCGTCTCGAGCCAGAAGTCGAAGTGGGGATACAGCGCGACTTCGACGCCGGTGGCCTCGGCTTCGTCGAGCAGCGCGCGCAACACGCGCTCGGCGTCGGCGTCGCCGACCGGGTCGCGGCGCGCGACCTTGCTGTGCTGCAGCGCGAGCCAGAGTTGGCCCGGGCCGCCTTGCAACGCGCGCATTGCGGCGCGGATGGGCGCGAGCGCGTTGTCGAACGCCGTGGCATCGCCGCGCGTCGTCGCGAGGTCGAGAACCGCATAGCCCGAGATCGCATCGAGGCCGCTGCGTTCGCACGAATCGCGCGCGGCCGCGAGGTCTTCGATCGAATACGCGAGGCCGTCGTAGCCGAGCTCCTTCACGAGCGCGGACTGCGCATCGGTCGGGCCGCCGCCGGTGCCAGTGTGCATCGCGTAGAACGCGCGCTTGCTGCCGTGTGG
>CAZEQF010000194.1:0-8126 GCA_964514315.1 uncultured Singulisphaera sp.
GTCGATGCGTGCCGACCCCTGCTCCCGATCCAGAACCCGCTGTGGGCGTTCGTCCACAACAACATCCTGCTGGCGTTGGAGGGGAAGCCGTTCGTCGAGGCCGTGCGCGAAGCTGCCGCCCTCTACCGCGCCAGGCCTTTCGAGAGCGAGGAGTTCTATCGCGAGCAGTTGCGCACCGGTCGCATCGACCGCGCTGCGCTCGGCCGGGTCCTGCTGGCGTCGTGGCCTTCAGGAGAAGCGCGGCGGGCGAGGGCGTCCACCATCGCGGTGGCGCTACTCGGGCGATCGCGGGGATCCTTCGAGAGCCCGGCCTGAAGCACCCGCTCCGCCCGGCGCGGGAGATCGGGGCGCATCGACCGCGCAACGCTCGGCCATGTGCTGCTGTCCTCGTGGCCGAAAGGCGAGGCGAAGCCAGCGAGCATCGAAGAGGCGGTTCGCCGGTTCTTGTCCGAGCCGTGGCTCTGCGACGACGAGCCTGTCGTCGAACTGGTCGGCGGCCCGTCCGCCGAGCATCTCGTGCGCTACTCGGTTCGCGACCGGCCGCTGCAAGACTGGCTCGTCCCGCTGATCGCCAGCTATCTCGACCAGGGTCTCGCGCCGTGGCCCAATCCCTACGTGCGCGAAGGCCTCTGGGCCTGGTTCGTTGCGTCGGTGGAGTCGTCGCCGGACTTTGCGATGCCGTGGTCGAGAAACCTCCGTCGACGGCTCGGAGTCCATCGCGATGCGCGTCGCAGCGTCGCAGAGATCGTCGAAGCGGAAGTCCTCGGCGTGGCTCGCAGCGAGCAGGCTCAGTCCTACTGCCTGCAGACGCTGTTCGTGCTGAAGGGATGGTCCGGCATGGTGCACAAGCTCGAGACCGAGCCGCACCTCGCGCCGGACGAAGCGCCCAGCCTCTCGTTGCTCGAGTGGCTCGCCGTGATGCTCGTGTCGATGCATGCGCTCGACGAGTGGTTCGACGCGGGCGCGCCCAACTCGCGTGCTCCCGTGCCGTCGCACTACACGCATGGCCTCGGCCGGCTGCGGCGTTGGCAGGATGCCTACGAACGCACGTTCGGCGGGCAGATGCTCGGCATGCTCGAACGCGACATGAAGCGGCCGGCCCAGGCCTTCACGCGTCGCGCGCAGGCGCTCGTCTGCATGGACGATCGCATCGAGTCGCTGCGCCGTGCGTTGGAGTCGCCGCTGCACGGCATCGAGACGTTCGGCACGGTGGGGTTCTTCGGCATCGACATGAACTTCCACGCGCTCGGCGCGGGCAGGCCGACGCGGCAGTGTCCGCCGGTCGTGGAGCCCTCGCGCACGATCCACGAGCTGCCCGTCGAGATCGAAGGCCAGGAATGGGCGCGTTCGCGCGCTGCGGGCCGCATCGGCGCATCGCTCGCGTTGCTGTTCTACTTCCGCTCGCGCTCCATGGTGCGCGGGCTCGTCGTCGCGCTCAGCGCCGGGCTGCTCAGTTTCTTGCCGCTGTTGTTCAAGGTGCTGATGCCGAGCCGCGTGCATCGCATGCGTTCCGGCATCCGTCGGCTCGTGCTGCCGAGGCCTGCGACGCGCATCGACGTCGACGGACCCGGCGGCTACTCGACGCAAGAGCAGGCAGGTCTCGTGGCGTCGATCCTGCGAGCCAGCGGGCTCGTGCGCGGCTTTGCGCCCGTGGTCGCGGTGGTGAGCCACGGCGCGACGACTTCGAACAACCCGCTGCGGCAGGCCTACGGTTGCGGCGCGTGCTCGGGCAATCCCGGTTCTCCGAACTCGCGCTTGTTCGCCTTGCTCGCCAACCGCGCGGAGATCCGCTCGCGGCTCGACGGATTGGGCATCCGCATCCCGCCGTCGACGGTGTTCGTGCCGTTCCATCACGACACGACCACGGACCTGGTCGAAGCGCTCGACGAACGCCTCGTGCCGCTGTTCGCGCGCGAAGCTGCGCGCAGCGTGCACGAGAGCCTTTCCGCGGCCGCTCGCGAGAGCGCGGTGGAGCGTTGTCGTCGCTTTGCGTTGGGAAGCGAGGACCTGCCGGCCGAGCGCGCGTTCCAGCACGTGCAGGATCGCGGGCACGATCTCGCGCAGCCGCGTCCCGAATACGGGCACAACCGCGTCGCCGCGTGCATCGTCGGTCGCCGCGCGCGCACGCAGAGCAGCAACCTGGACCGTCGTTCGTTCCTCGTCTCCTACGATCCGACGACGGACGCCGATGGCTCCGTGTTGCGTGACGCCGTGCTCGGAACGGTGCCGGTCGCGGTCAACATCGCGATGGACTACTACTTCTCGCGCGTCGACAACGACGGCTTCGGTTGTGGCTCCAAGCTGCCGCTCAACGTCGCGTCGCTGCTCGGCGTCGTGACCGGATCCAAGAGCGACCTGCGCATCGGCCTCGCGCGCCAGCAGGTCGAGTTGCACGAGCCGATGCGTTGCATGGTGCTCGTCGAAGCTCCGGCGGAACGCGTGCTCGGCCTGTTCCTCGTGCATCCGCGGCTGCAGCGTCTCGTGCGCGGCGGCTGGATGCGCTTGGGTCGGATCGACCCGGACAACGGCGCGATGGAGTTGTTCGTCGACGGCGCGTTCGTGCCTTGGCGGCAGGCCTGGCCCGAATGCGGCGAAGTCGCCGAAGCCGAAGTGCCGCCGGTGTTCGACCGCAGGTTCGACTCGGTCCTCGAGGTGCCTTCGTGACCTGGCTCGACACGTTGCTGCTGTGGGGGCTCGCCGCCGTCGCCGTGCCGCCGATGGCGCTCGGCCTCGGGCTGCTGCTCGGGGTCAAGCTGCGGGAAGGAGTCGAGGCGCGTGTTGCGGTCGCGCATTCCGTCGTCGTGCTCCTTTTGACCGTTGCCGTCGTCGCGGCGTGGTTCTCCTGCCCGACCAAGGCCTACGAGCTGGAGCTGCCTTCGCTGCTGCACCTCGGCGGCTATCACTGGCACGCATCGTTGCTCGTCGATCCGCTGGGCGCGACCTATGCGGCGCTCGTGGCGCTCGTCTATCCGGTCGTCGTGCGGTTCTCGATGCCGTCGTTCTTCCGGGAGGCAGGCAGCTCGCGCTACTGGTTCCTCGTGACGTTGCTCGCGGCGGCGTTGTGGGCGCTCTGCTTTGCCGGCAACCTCGACGCGTTGTTCGTCGCGTGGGAGCTCGTCGGCATCACGTCCGTGATGCTCATCGGGTTCTTCCGGCGGCAAGTGCGCGCGGCGCAGAACAGCCTGCGCGCGCTCGTCTACTACCGCCTCGGCGACTTCTTCCTGCTGCTCGCCGCGGTGTTGATCCATCACTCCTTCCCGGACCAGCACTTCGTCCGGTTCGACGCCGATGCGCGCGCGCCGCACGCATTGCTCGTCGGCTTCGCGCTGTTGTTCGGGAGCCTCGCGAAGTCTGCGCAGCTGCCGATGTCGCCATGGCTGCATCGCGCGATGGAAGGGCCCGCGGCGTCGAGCGCGATCTTCTACGGCGCGCTGTCGGTGCACCTCGGCCCGTTCCTGCTGCTGCGGACGTCCAAGCTCTGGTTCGACGAGCCGGTCGTCCTGTGGTCGATGGGTGCCATCGGCGCGCTGACTGCGATGTGGGCCTCGGCGGTGGGGCGCACGCGGCCTGACGCGAAGACGGCGCTCGCCTACTCGACGATGACGCAGATCGGCGTGATGTACGTCGAACTCGCGCTCGGGATGCACAAGCTCGTCGCGTTCCACATGTTCGCGCACGCCGGCCTGCGCACGTGGCAGTTCCTGCGGTCGTCGTCGTTGATCCAGGACTTCCAGGACAACCCGGTCTTCGCCGCGAGCATCGGCCTGCGGCGCAGGCTGTTCGTCGAACGGATCCTGCCGCTGCGCCTGCAACGTTGGCTCTACGTCGCTGCAGTGCGGCTGTTCTGGATCGACAGCATCCAGTGGCACTTCGTCGCGCGTCCGTTCCTCGCCATGTTCTCCGGGCTCGTCGCGCTGGAAGACTGGGCCTTGGGGCGGAAGGACCGTGAGGAGGCGTCGCGATGAGCCGGTCCTTGCACGTGCCGGGCATCGACGTCGCACGGACCGCGTTGGCGGTTGCGGCAGCGTCCGTGATGTGGACCGCCTCGGACCACGTGACGTTCTCGGTGGGGCTCGTCGTTTGCCTTGCCGCGCCGGTGGTGGAGCCGAGGTTGTTGGGCGTGGGTTCCGGCAGGCCGCCGATGCGCAGTCTTGCCTTCTCCGTGTTGGCGATCGCCGCCGCGGCGGCATTCGGCGTTGCGCCCCAATCGGCCGCATGCGCCATCGCCGCGCTCGTGATCGTCGGCGCCGCGTTCCCGTTCCATCTCGGCTACGAGGCGGTGCGTCCGCATGCCGGCGTTCGCGCGTTCAGCCTTCTGCTGCTGTCGCAGCCGGGGCTGGCGCTTGCGGTGCAGATCCTGGATCCGCAGACGGTGACGCTCGACGTCGCGACTCGGGCGTCGCTGACTTCGTGGTTCGTGCTCACGGCGATCGTCCAGACCGGGCTCGCGCTCGTCCGCACAGAACCGGTGCGCGCAGTGTTCGCGATCGCGATGTCGCAGTCGGCGTTGCTCGTGGGCGGCGCGCTGGCCAGCGACCATGGATTCGCCTCCGAGTATCTGATGCTCGCGGGTTCGGATCTCGGGCTCCTGGCGCTCGCGATCCTCGCCGGCGACCTGCTGCGTCGGCACGGCCCGATGCAGCTGCGCCCGGACAACGGCCTCGCCACGATCGAGCCGCGCGCGTCCCAGTTGTTCCTCGTCGCGGGCTGGCTGTTCGCGGGCCTGCCGGGCGGCATCGTGTTCTTCGCCGAAGACGTGATCTTCCACTTGCTGGTCGAGCGATCGCCGTGGAACGCTGCCGGAATGGTGTTCGCGTCGGTGCTCAATGCCGTCGCGTTCTATCGCGTCTACCTCGGCGTCTTCAGCGGCCGCATGCGTCCCGCTGCCTTCGCCCCGAGCGCAATGCCGCGCCTGGTGGAGTTCGCGGTCGTCGCGCTGATCCTCGCCACCGTGGTGTTCGGCTGCCTCCCGCAGTGGATGACGCCGCACTGAGCGCACGGATCGCGCGGCCGCGAGTTTCTTCGCCTTTGTCGGAGCCGCGGGTTGCAACGCCGCGACGAGGAACGGACCATCGCGCCGCTCTCTCGTCCCTCGTCCCTCTCGCGATTCCATGACCCAACAACCCCAACAGCAGTGGGGCTCGCGCCTTGGCGTGATCCTCGCGGTCTCGGGCTCGGCCGTCGGCCTCGGCAACTTCCTGCGCTTCCCAGGCCAGGCGGCCCAGAACGGCGGCGGCTCGTTCATGATCCCCTACTTCCTCGCGCTGCTGCTGCTCGGCATCCCGATCGGCTGGGCCGAGTGGGCAATGGGGCGCTATGGCGGCCGCAAGGGATTCCATTCTGCGCCTGCAATCATGGGCGTGGTCGGCAAGGGCTCGATTGCGCGCTATCTCGGCGTGATCGGCGTGCTGATCCCCCTCGGCGTCTACTTCTACTACATCCTCATCGAGAGCTGGTGCCTCGCGTACGCCTTCGATTACTTCGTGAACGGCGGCATCGCGATCGATGCAACGAAGCCGATCGCGGACCAGACGAAGATCGCGAACGACCACTTCGATTCGTTCACGGGCGCCAACTTCGACGGCGTCATGCTCGACGGCCAGCTGCACCAGTCCGTCGTGTTCTGGGCGATCGTCTTCGCGATCAACGTGTTCCTGGTTTACCGCGGCATCAGCAAGGGCATCGAGAAGTTCTGCAGCTGGGCGATGCCGATGATGGCGGTGTGCGCGCTCGTCGTGCTCGCTCGCGTGCTGACGCTCGGCGCGCCGGATGCAGCGCATCCGGAGCAAAACGTCTGGAACGGCCTCGGCCAGATGTGGAACCCGTCGTTCGAGACGCTCAGCAACCCGCAGACGTGGCTCGCCGCGGCAGGGCAGATCTTCTTCACCCTCTCGGTCGGCTTCGGCGTGATCATCAACTACGCCAGCTACATGAAGAGGAAGGATGACGTCATCGTCTCCGGACTCACTGCGTCGGCGACCAATGAGCTCTTCGAGGTCGGCTTCGGCGGATTGATCACGATCCCGGCCGCGTTCGTGTTCTTGGGCGCGTCCGGCACGATCGCCGCGGTGCAGACGGGCACGTTCGGGCTCGGCTTCAAGACGCTGCCGGTCGTGTTCGCGCAGATGCCGGCCGGCAACCTGATCGGCGGCTTCTGGTTCTTCATGCTCTTCCTCGCGGCGATCACCTCGTCGCTGTCGATGCTGCAGCCGACGCTCGCCTTCTTCGAAGAGGCGCTCGGCTGGAGCCGCAAGAAGTGCACGACGCTGCTGGTCGGCGTGTCGCTGGTCGGCTCGTCCTTCGTGCTCTACTACAGCAAGGGCCTGACCGCGCTCGGCATCCTCGACGACTGGGTCGGCACGCTCGGCATCTTCGTGCTCGCGACCGTGCAGATCATCTGCTTCGGCTGGGTGTTCGGCATGGACCGCGGCTGGAAGGAGATGCACGAAGGCGCGCAGATGCGCCTCTGGCCGCTGTTCCGCGTCGTCATCCGCTACGTGACGCCGCTGTTCCTGCTGCTCGTGTTCGCTGCGTTCTGCGTCAACAACCTGCCTGACTGGGTCGCCGCCGTCGCGGCCAATCCCGTCAAGCAGATGTCCGTCGGCTTGATCGGCGCGACCATCCTGATGCTCGTGATCATCACGCGCATCGGCGAGAAGCGCTGGCGGGCGATGGGACTCGATCTCGACGGCAAGCTGCCGCCGGCTGACGAAATGGGCGTCAACAACAAGGGAGGTGCGCGATGACCACTGCTGGACTCGTCTCGATGGTTCTGAGCCTCGTCTTCGTCGTGGGGCTCGTTTCGTGGTGCTACTACCGCGTGCTCACTGCGCCGGCGGAGCCGCCGGAGCAGACGAAGGACTTCCACAGCGCCTGACGTTCCTTCGGCGGACGCGCGCTGCCTGCGACCCAGGCAGCGGTTGTCCGCAGGGCTGTCGAACAAGACGGCGCGACCTGCGAACAGGCGCGCCGCATCGGCGGCAGGTGCGAGTCCGCCCTCAGCCGCCGACGCCCCAGTCCGCGTGCTTCGCCGCGGCGCACTGCTCCGCGAGCCGTTCGACCTTCGCGGCGATCGCGTCCACGTGCGCGCGGTCGCTGCCGACCACGGTCGCGTGGCCGACCTTCCTGCCGAGTCGCCGCGCCTTGCCGTAGCCGTGCGCATGCACGCCGGGGATCGCGAGCAGTTCCTCGCGCGCGGGCATGCTGCCGATGAGGTTGATCATCGTGGCGTAGCCGCCGCCGGCCATCGCCGTGCTGCCGAGCGGCAGGCCGAGGATCGCGCGCAGGTGGTTCTCGAACTGCGAGCACTCGGAGCCCTCGATGGTCCAGTGCCCCGAGTTGTGCACGCGCGGCGCCATCTCGTTGGCGAGCAGGCGGCCGTTGCAGACGAACAGTTCGACCGCGAGCGTGCCCACGTAGTCGAGCTCGATGAGCAGCGCGCGCGCGAACTCTTCGGCCTGCTGCTGCATGCGCGGGTCGAGGTCGGGCGCGGGCGCGCGTGAGCGATGCAGGATGCCGTTGCGGTGTTCGTTCTCGACGAGCGGGTAGACCGCGACTTCCTTCTGCGTCGAGCGCGATGCGATGACCGAGAACTCACGTTCGAACGGAACGAAGGCCTCGACGATCAGTCCGCCACACTCGGCGGGTCGCAGGTCCGAGAACGCGCGGTCGATCGCCGCGTCGAGATCGGGCGCAGGCTTGAGTCGCGCCTGCCCCTTGCCGTCGTAGCCGAGGCGTCGCGTCTTGATCACGCACGGCGCGCCGACTGCTTGGACCGCCGCGTGCAACTCTTCGCGCGTGTCGGCGAGCCGGTAGGCGGGCACCGCCATGCCGACGCGCTCGAACATCTGCTTCTCGTTCTTGCGATCCTGGCCGATCGCGAGCGCGCGTGGCGAAGGCGCAACGCGAACGTGGTCGAGCAGCCACTGCGCGGCGGTCGACGGCACGTTCTCGAACTCGAACGTCACGACCGAGCAACCGTGCGCAAAGCGCCGCAGCGCTTCGGGGTCGTCGTAGGCGCCTTGCACCAGTTCCGCGACGTGCGCGGCAGGCGCGTCGGCCGCAGGGTCGAGGACCTTGAAGCGCAGCCCGAGCGGCGTGCCGGCGAGCGCCAGCATGCGCGCGAG
>CAZEQF010000195.1:0-8096 GCA_964514315.1 uncultured Singulisphaera sp.
CGATGGCTGCGTTGCCGAGCGCCTCCACGCTGCACTTCGTGGGCTTGCCGCGCACGTTGCGCGCGCGCTGTGCGCGGGTGCCGCTGTGGCTGCTGCTGCTCGCGGGCCTGTGCCTGTCGCTCGCGGCCGCGCGGCCGGTGCGTCGTGAAGTCGTTCCGCAGCGCCAGGAAGGCATCGACATCGTCGTGGTGGTCGACGTCAGCTCGTCGATGAACATCGAGGACACGCGCGAGCCGATGCGGCCGCGGCGCATCGATGCCGCACGCGAGCGCGCGATGCAGTTCGCGAAGTCGCGCAAGAACGACCGCGTCGGCTTCGTCGCGTTCTCGCGCTACGCGGAGTTGCGGTGTCCGCCGACCCTCGACGAGGACGCGCTCGGCGCGTTCTTGAAGGCGACCGACACGGTGCCGGACAACAGCGAGCTCGACGGCACTGCGGTCGGCGTCGCGATCGCCAAGGCCGTGCAGACGCTGCAGCCCTCGGACGCGAAGTCGAAGGTCGTCGTGCTGCTGTCCGACGGCGAGACGACGGTGCGCACGATCGAGGTCGAGGACGCGCTCGCGCTCGCTGCCGACGCAAAGGTGCGCATCCACGCGATCGGCCTCGGCCAAGGCCAGCCGACGCCGTTCGGCGTGCAGCCGTTGGAGTTCCGCGACCTCAAGCTCGCGGCATCGAAGACCGGCGGCAAGTTCTTCCAGCCGAAGACCGACGCGGACCTCGGCGAGGTCTACGCGAAGATCGACGAGCTGGAGAAGTCCGAGCTGGAGGACCCGCGCTACCGCTTCGTCGACGCGTTCGAGTGGCCGCTCGGCATCGGTCTCGTGTGCGCGCTGCTGTCGCTGCTGCTCGAGGCGTTCTGGTTGCGAGGCGCGCCATGAACGGCCTCGAGTTCTCGCGCGCGCACCTGTGGCCGCTGTTGCTGGCGTTGCCGCCGTTGTTCCTGCTGCTGCTCGCCGCGTTGCGCAGTCGCACAACCGCGGCGCGCCGCTACGGCGCGGTGACGCGCGACTCCGTTTCGGCGCCGTCGGTGCGCGCATTGCGCCTCGTCGCGATCGCTGCGCTGGGCCTCGTGTGCTGGATGGACCCTCGCCTCGGCGAAGAGTCGCTGCCGGTCGCACGCCGCGGACTCGACCTCGTGTTCTGCCTCGACACGTCGCGTTCGATGCTCGCCGCCGACATGGAGCCCGATCGCCTGTCGCGCGCGAAGTCCGACATCCGTGCGGTGATGCCCAAGCTCGTCGGCGGCGACCGCATCGGACTCGTCGTGTTCGCTGGCGAAGCGCGGCACTGGATCCCGCTGACGCACGACATCCCGTCGTTCGGCCGATTGCTCGACGAAGTCGACACGTCCGCGGTCGCGGTGGGCGGCACGGACATCGGCAAGGCGTTGACGAAGGCGCGCGAACTCTGCCAGCCTGAGGAAGCCGCGACGACGGCGGTCGTGTTGCTGACCGACGGCGAAGATCTCTCCGGGCAAGGCGTGGCCGTTGCGCGCGAACTCGGCCGCGAAGGCATCCGCGTGCACGCAGTCGGCTACGGCTCGAAGCTCGGCAGCAAGATCCGCATCCAGCAAGGCGGCGAGCAGTCGTTCTTGCGCGGCAAGGACGGCACGGAGGTCACGTCCAAGCTCGACACCGAAGGCTTGCGCGAGATCTGTTCCGCGACCGGCGGCGAGTTCGTGCGCGCGGACGCGATGGCGCTGCCGTTGCGCGAGCTCTACGACAAGCGCATCGAGCCGCTGCAGAAGCGCACGTTCGAAGAAGGCAAAGAGGTGGCGAAGCAGGCCCGATACCAGTGGTCGTTGCTGCCGATGCTCGTGTTGTTGCTGCTCGAGTTGGTCGCCGCAGGAGGATCGCGCCGATGAACCATCGCATGCACGGAACATCCGTTGTCGCGCATTGGACGCTCGCGTTGGCGTTCGTGCTTCCGTGTGCTGCACAGCAGCCAGGGGCCGGATCGGCCAGCGATGCGCTGCAGAAGCAGATTGCCAAAGACATGCAGCAGCAGGCTTCTTCGCTCGCGCAGGACGGCAGCGGGACGGAGGTCGACCCGACGAAGGCGGAGGAGTTCTACGCCGCCGGGGACTACGGGGGCGCAGCGGTTGCGTTCGGAAAGCGTCTCGAGTCGCGGCCCGAGGACCCTGCGCTGCTCTACAACCTCGCGTTGTCCGCATGGCGCGCCGGCGACCTCGCGCGCGCAGAGGATGCGATCGATCGCTACGCGGCAGCTCCCGGCGGCGGGCGCGCCGACCTGCACCAGGGCATGCTGGGCAACATCCGCTACCGCGAGGCCGAATCGCTTGCGAAGGCTGCGTCTGGAACGCAGCCGCCTTCGCCGCTCGCGCCGCGCAGCCAGCAGGCCGATGCGGAGCCGGCGGATCCGTTGCCGTTGCTCGAGCAGGGCATCGAGAAGGCAAAGGCTGCGCGCGATGCGTTCGCGAAGGCCTCGGTCGGCGAAGTGCCTCCAGCGGGCATCGCGCGCAACGCCGAGCGTGCGCTGCGTCTGCAGAAGGACCTGGAGCAGAAGCTCGAAGAGCTGAAGAAGCAGCGCGAGCAGCAGCAGGACCAGAAGTCCGACGATCCGTCCGACAAGGACGGCAAGGACAAGGACGACAAGAAGAAGGACGGCGAGCAGCAGCAGAAGGACTCCAAGGACCCTTCGAAGGACGAGCAGCCGAAGAAGGACCCGAAGGACGAAGGCAAGCCCGACGACGAGTCGAAGCAGGGCGAGCAGCAGCAGAAGGAGCCGCAGCAGCCGAACGACGACAAGGAGGGCAAGGATGGCGAGCCCGAGCGCCAGGACCGCCCCGAGCCGAAGCCTTCTGCCGACGATCCCTCGCAGAAGGACCCGCAGGCGCAGGAACCCAAGCCGTCGCAGGATCCTTCCGAGCAGAAGCCGGAGCCGCAGCCGCAACCTGACCAGAAAGAGCCGCAACCGAAGGACGGCGAACAGAAGCCGGAGCCCAATCCCGCGGACGGCAAGGACGACGCGCAGCAACAGCCTGCAGCGGAGAAGCGCAGCGATGCGCCCGGCGAGCAGCTGGAGGGCGCGCAGATCAGCCCCGAGCAGCGCGCGCGCTTGATGGAACAACTGAAGGGGCTCGACGCGCGCATGCAGGAGATCCGCAAGGCCACGCGCAGCAAGGGCCGACCCGTGGAGCGAGATTGGTGATGCGAACGATCCTCTGGTTGTCCGTCGCGTTCGTCGCGACGTCGCTCGCCGCGCAAGAACGGCTGCGCGTGCAAGGCCCGACTCCGGCGACGGTCGTGCTCGGCAGCTCGGCGCGCGTCGACCTCGTCGTCGAAGGCCGCGGCGGCAATCCCGACGTGCCGCAGCCGCCCAAGGTCGCCGGCCTCGACATCCGCGTCGCAGGTCCGTCGCGGCAGTCGTTCACGTCGATCACGCCGCAGGGCATGGTCGAGCAGGTGACGACGACCTACCAGCTCGTGCTCACGCCGCAGCGCGAGGGCACGTTCACGGTGCCTGCGTTCCCGCTGCGCACGGGCTCGCGCGAACAGACCGTTGCCGCGATGCAGCTCACCGCGGTGAAGGAACTGCGCGGCGCGGAGTACGGCGATCGGCAGGTGCGGCTGGCGAAGCAGCGCGTCTACGTGCACGAGCCCGTGCCCGTGCGCGTCGAGTTCGGCGTCGACAAGGCGCTGCGCGCCGTGCAGGACGTCGCGCAGGATCGCACGCGCTACGTCGACTTCGAAGTGCAGGCGCCGTGGATCTCGCAACTCGAAGGCGCCGAGCCGATCACGGAAGAGGCTCCTGCCGGCGAGAGCGTGCCCGTCGTGTTGAACCGCACGCTGCAGACCGCGGAGTACGACAGCTCGGTGCCGCGCGGCAACCAGACGTTCCACAGCTTCGCGTTCCAGAAGTCGTTCCTGCCGACGCGGCCGGGCAAGTGGACGCTCGATGCGCCGATGCTGCGCTACCACGTGCAGCTGACCGAAGGACGCCAGACGATGTTCGGCGAACGCGTCGGCGCGCAGACGCAGAACTTCTACGTCTATGGCCAGCCGCTCGCGCTCGAAGTGCTGCCGATCCCCGAGGCCGGGCGTCCGCAGCCTTACTACGGCGCGGTGGGCCGCTTCTCGATGAAGGCGACGCTCGACCGCGACACGGTGAAGGTCGGCAACTCCGTCAAGCTGACGTTGGAGATCACCGGCAGCGGCAACTTCGAGTTCTGTCGCGTGCCGGACGTGTCCAGTTGGGAGCAGAAGGGACTGCACCTGCTCGGCCAGACCGAGCAACGCAAGGCGGACCGGTTGGCGGTCACCTACGACTTCACGCCGACGTCTGCGGACGTGAAGGAGATGCCTTCGCTCGCGTGGAACTGGTTCGACACGACCCCGGGAGCTGAGCAGTTCGTCGAGGCGAAGACCGCGGCGATGCCGCTCGTCGTCGAGCCGCTTGCAGCCGGCGAAGCGCTCGCTGCGTTGCCCGAATCGGCGAAGAAGACGGTCACGCCCGGAGTCGACGACATCTTCGATCTCGCCGAGCCTGTGGGCGAACCGATGCGCGCCGTGCCGCTGCCCGCGATGTGGGCGTGGATCGCGGCGCTGTCGCCGTGGGCCCTGTTCGCGTTCGTTGCTGCGTTCGTCGCGGCGCGCAAGCGACGGCTCGCGGACCCCGGCCGCATTCGCGCTGCTGCAGCGGCGCGGACCTTTGCGCGCGCGGTCGAAGGCGGCGGCGACGCGGCGGCTGCGTTGCTCGACTACCTCGCGGACCGCATGGGCGTGAACCAGGCCTCGCTGGTTGGCGCGGATCTCGCCGAACGGCTGCGTCACCACCGCCTCGACGATGCGCTCGCAAGAGAGGTCGCGCAGGCGGTCGAACGCGGCACCGCGGCGCGTTATGGCGGCGGCGCTTCGCTCGCTGCGGACGAAGCGCGCGCGCTGGTCGCGAAGCTCGAGCGCTCGGACCTTCGGCGCGCGGCGGCCGCATCGAGTTTCGCGCGTTCGTGGTGGGTTGCGTTCGTCGTGTGCCTCGGGAGCGCGGCACAGGCGCAGTCCGAAGTCGGCTTCGAGGCGTGGCGCGCGGGCGACTACGCGAAGGCCGAGGCTGCGTTCGAGACGGCCCTCGAGACCGAGGACGATCGACGTCTCCACTTCGCGCTCGGCAACTGCCGCTACCGGCTCGGCGACTTCGCGGGCGCGCGCCATGCCTACGAATGCGCGCGCCTCGGCATGCCGCGCGATCCCGAGCTGCTCGCCAACCTCGCGCTCGTGAAGCGCAAGCTCGAGCTCGACGACGGCGGCGAGCCGTTCCTCGCCGCGGTCGCGGCGCTGCGCGACCGCTTCTCGCCGCGCGAACTCGCGTGGATCTGCTTCGTGCTGATGGCCGCGTCGGCTCTGTGCTTCGCGTGCTCGCAGAAGCAGCGCGCGCTGCGTTGGGTCGCGTGGACGCTGCTCGTGCACGGGGCCGTGGTGGCAGTGGAGATCGTGTGGTTGTCGCCGTCGCGCCCGCAGCGCGCGATTGCGTTGTCGACGATCGAGCTCACCGCGGAGCCGCGCGCGGGAATGGCGGCGGTGGCCACGGTCGCTGCGGGCGCAGAGCTCGCGCTGCGGTCGGGCTCGGCTGGCGACTTCGTGCGCGTGGTCGCGGGCGACCGCAGCGGCTACGCGCCGCGCGACAAGGTCGGCGTGGTGCAGTGAGGCCGCAAGGCCAGGTCTGCGGCGCCGCAAGCCAGGGGCTGCTTCGGGCGCCCTGAGGCCTCGGCATGCGGGATCCGAACTCTTCGCGCTTGCGTCCGCGTGCCGCGCCCGTTCGAACGGGCGTTCCATGAAGCTCCGCTCTGCTGTCGTCGTCGCCGCGATCCTCGCGGGCATCGCCGTCTCGTTTGCTGCATGCAGCACGACGTATCCGCGCCGCGACCCGCTCGGCGAGCGCTTCCCCGCGGTCGCCGGCCGCGCGCTCGACGGCACGACGGTCACGTTGCCGGACGTGGGCAAGGGCGCGCCGATGCTGTTGCTGATCGGCTTCCAGCAGAACACGCAGTTCGACCTCGACCGTTGGCTGCTCGCGCTGTCGCAGAGCGGTTGGGCCACCAAGACCTACGAAGTGCCGACGTTGCCGGGACTCATGCCGGGCATGTTCTCGGGCTTCATCGACGGTGGCATGCGGCGCGGCATCCCGCAGGAGGATTGGGGCGGGGTCGTGACGCTCTACGGCGACGCCAAGGCGGTCGCCTCGTTCACGGGCAACGACGACGGCCTGCCGGGTCGCGTGGTGTTGCTCGACGGCGACGGCGTGGTGGCGTTCTTCCACGACCGCGGCTTCTCGGTCGGCGCTCTCGCGAAGTTGCAGGCGACGCGCGAGAAGCTCGGCAAGTAGCATCGCGCGCCCGCCGCGACGGTCCGCGGCGCGAACCCCGTCCGACGGGCTTTGCCCGAGGTAGGCTGCGATGCACCTGATCTCCGCTGTGATGCTGTCGCTCGCACTCGCGAGCGTTTCGTTCGCCCAAGAACCCGCGACGCCCGCTGCGCCGGCTGTGCCCGCAATGCCGATCGCGCCATCCGCGGCGCAGGATCCGCAGGCTCCGAAGAAGGCGCCCAAGAAGCAGGAGGCGCCCGTCTACGACGAGAAGGCCGACGCCAAGAAGGACGTCGCCGCCGCCGTCGCGCGCGCGAAGCGCGAGAACAAGCGCGTGCTGATCCAGTGGGGCGCGAACTGGTGCGGTTGGTGCAAGTGGCTTGCGGGCACGATGAAGAAGGACGGCGCCGTGCGCCGCACGTTGATGTACGAATACGAAGTCGTGCACGTCGACGTCGGCCAGTTCGACAAGCACATGGACCTCGCGAAGGAACTCGGCGCGGAGTTCAAGGCGATCCCGTTCCTCACGATCCTCGACGCCGACGGCAAGTCGCTCGTGCAGCAGAACACCGAGCCGTTCGAGACGAACGAAGGCGGCAAGCAAGGCCACGACGCGAAGAAGCTCGACGCGTTCCTGAAGCAGCACGCGGCATCCATGCTCGTCGCCAACGACGTGCTCGCCGCGGCGCAGAAGCTCGCGCAGGAGTCGGATCGCCGCGTCTTCCTGCACTTCGGCGCGCCGTGGTGCGGCTGGTGCCACAAGCTCGAGGACTGGATGCGCAAGGACGACATCGCTGCAGTGCTGGGCAAGGACTTCGTCGACTGCAAGGTCGACACCGACCGCATGACCGGCGGCCAGGAGATGCTCGACGGCTACCGCGCGGGCGCTGGCCTCAAGAAGGGCGGCGGCATCCCGTGGTTCGTGTTCCTCGACAAGGACGGCAAGGTCCTCGCGCACAGCGACGGCCCGCAAGGCAACACAGGCTTCCCGGCGCAGCCCGAGGAGATCGAGCACTTCGCCGCGATGCTGAAGGCGGCGAAGGTCCGCATCACGGACGAAGACATCGCGACGCTGCGCGCGTCACTGCAGCCGAAGAAGGACTGAGGCGCGGCATTCGCGCGTGGGCCGGGGCACTCGGGCCAGCCGGCCTCGCGGGCTTTGCGCAGTTGCTGCGCCGGCGCCAGGAACCCTCCATGCGACTGCCGTCGGGCTCGTGCCGAGGCCGTCAGCGCGGCAGAGGCAGGCGCTCGGCGATGCGCTGCAGCTTCTGCAGCAGGAGTTCATTGCCGAGCGCGTTCGCGTGCGTGTCCTTCTTGCTGTTGTACATCGGCAGCGGCAGCTCCTCGTCCGTGAAGCGGAGGTCTTCGCACGCAATGCCGCTGTCGGCGCAGAACCCGGGCAGCGGCTTCAGCACGGGGCGCGTGTGGTCGAGCACGAAGAACGGCACGGACCGTTCCTTGCACCAGTCGCGCATCGCGAGCAATGCATGCTGGCTGCGCGGCCAGCCGCGCTTGCCCTTGCCGTAGAGGTGCGGCTCGTAGGTCGCGTCGCTGCCGGCTGCCTTGCGGAAGCGCGCGACCGGATCGCTCTGCAGCGCGCAGAGCTCGGCCGTCGCCGTCATGCCGACGTCGCGCAGCATCGATGCGAACGCAGTCCACGCATCGCCCGCGTCCGGCACGGCCTCGCTCGGATCCGGTCGCTTGCCGAGCACGTTCTCCTCGACGATGTCGCGCGACGGCTCGATGTCGTTGACGACGTAGACGAGCAGCACGAGGTC
>CAZEQF010000196.1:0-8004 GCA_964514315.1 uncultured Singulisphaera sp.
CTACGTGCTGCAGACCTACGGCATGCAGCAGACGACCGCGTCGATGGCGGGCTTCTTGTCGGGCCTCATCACGTTGCTCGTGGCGCTCGGCGGCTGGCTTGTGTTCCGCGAACGCATGCTGCCCTCCACCGCGTTCGGCCTACTGCTCGGCTCGTCGGGTCTCGTGTTGATGTGCGTCGGCGCCGACACGGAAGGCGCAGATCGGCAGAACACCATCGCGGGCATCCTCATGCAGACCGGCGCTGCTGTCAGCTTCGCGTGCCACATCCTGCTGATGTCGCGCTGGTCGCGCCCCAACGAAGAACTCGCGTTCTGTTGGTGGCAGTTGGCGACGGTGGCGATCGGCGCAAGCATTGCGCTTCCGATCGCGGGCGGCGCGCCCGGAGCCATCGAATTGCTCGTCGATCCATGGATCGCGGCAAGCATCGTCTACCTGGCGGTGTTCGCGCTCGCGATCGCGCTCGTCGTGCAGAGCCGCATGCAGCCGCGCATCAAGGCGACGCAAGTCGCAGTCATCTTCGCGACGCAACCGCTGTTCGGAGCCCTCGGTGGCATGGGGCTTCTAGGCGACACGCTGGCTGCCCAGGAGTGGATCGGCGGAGCGATGATCACCGGCGGCGTCCTCTTCGCGGAACTGCTGCGCCCGCGCGCGACTCAGCACGAAGGCTGACCCCATTTGTCCCGTTCGCCTCGCCTTGCGAAAACGAGGCGAATCGGGATGCAGTCCGGGTCGCCGACAGCCGAACCATGGCTGCTTGGCCACCATCTCCACAGCCTGTCGCAACGGAACGCAAAGCCGCGCCATCGGGTGCCGCGACAGCGAAGCGGGCCTGTCGATGGTCGAGCTCCTGATGGGCATGGTCATCGCCGTGCTCCTCATCGGAGCTGCGATGGTCGGAGTGACGCAGCACCAGACGCAGCGTCGCGTGCACGGCGAACAGATCCTCGCGATGTCCGCATGCCGCAACATGCTCGAGACGTTGCGAAGCGTCGACATGGCGACGTTGCCCACGCTCGACGGGCAAGGATTCGAGGTCCTCGGCCAGAACGGCGAAGCGCGCGGCCTCATGCCGATCGAAGGCGACGCCGACGGAATGGCCGGCGAGATCCGCGTGCAAGCCCACGCCCGAAGCCAGACGTCCAATCCGCTCTACGTCGTCACAGCGCGCGCGCGTTGGCGCGGCGCGACGCGCGGCGGCAACTTCGCGATGACCACGCTGATGGGAGAACGGCGATGAAGACGCAAGCAGGCTTCACGCTCGTCGAACTGACCATCGTCGCGGCGCTCCTCGCGATGGTGATGGCGGGCATTGCCGCGTTCCTCGGCGCGGCGACGACGAGCATCCGCCTCGACGACAACGTCGCGGTCGCGATGGAGTCGCTGCAGCGCTCGGCCATCCGCGTGTCCCAGGTGATGCGCCCCTGCTCGATCTCGACGTTCCGCGTCCTCTCCACCACGGCCGACGTGCCGGTCGCTGCGGCCACGGTCGGCGAGTGGATCGAGCCCGTCGAAGGCGAGGCGCGAGCGGCGATCCAGTTCCGCGCAGCGACCGGCGAACTGTCGCTCAACGCCGAGCAGCTCACGGCGCCGCGCTCCTTCCGCATCCAGCTGGAGACGGGCGAACTCGACAACGATGCCGACGACGACGGCGACGGCATGGTCGACGAAGGCCGGCTCATGATGGACTACGACGGCATCCCCGTCGCGCTCGCGAGCAACCTCGAGGCCGCGACGTTCACGTTGGTCGGGCGACTGCTGACCATCCGGCTGCAATCGGCGGCGCGCACGCGCGCTGGCGTGATGCAGCGCTTCACCGCGAGCGAAGTCCTCTACCTGCGCAACAACTGAGGCAACCGATGCACACGCCACGACAGCGGAAGGACGAACAGGGCTTCGCAGCCATCGCGCTCGTGCTCGTGCTGGTGCCCGTGCTCATGGTGATCGGCAGCTACGTGCAGTCGATGACCGAGCGCAACCAACGCCTCCTGCTCGAGACGCGCGAGGAACAGGCGATGCTCGCGGCGGAATCCGGCATCGACTACGCGCTCAACGAGGCGCGGCGCGGAACGCTCGTCGCCGGGGTGGGACGCCAGTACACGTTCACGGACACGCTGCCGAACGGCAGCCTGTTCACCGCGGTCTGCACCTACCTGAAGGGCGACGGCGTCGACAACGATGCGGACGGGTCGGTCGACGAAGCCGACGAGGACGTGTTCCGCGTCGTGAGCAGCGGAACGACGCAGAACAGCCGTCGCCGCGTCGCGGCCTACCTTGGCTTCTCCACCTACCTGCCGGAGCTCGAAGGCGCGATCACGCTCACGAGCGACGCGACGACGATCACGATCTCCGGCGCCGCGCGCGCCGACGGCCGCAACTACACGCTCGCCGGTGGACTCGTGGGCTCGGGCAACACCTACGGCATCGCGATCACACCGCCGGGCGACGAGAACGACCTCGACGACGAGATCAACGGCAGCGAGGACGCGAAGGTGCTCGGCACCGGCGGTTCGCCCAGCCTCGGTGAAGCGCCGGAGCTCGACGTCCCGCAGATCGTCGACTTCGCGCGCAACAGCGCGAGCGTCGTCATCACGAACACCAACGTGAGCCACGTGACCTACGGCTCCGCGGCCGCGCCCGTGGTCGCCTACCGCGAAGGCGATGTCCGCATCCAGGGCAACTCGCAGGGCTGGGGCTTGCTGGTCGTCAACGGCACGCTGCGCATCGCCGGCACCTTCAACTGGTACGGCGTCATCGTCTGCACCGGCACGATCGACTGCGGCTCGGGCACCGCGCGCGTCCACGGCGGCATGCTGCAGGGCCCATCCAGCCTCGCGCTCACGCTCACCGGAACGATCGACGCGCGCTACTCGGAGGCCGGCGTCAACCTCGCCTCCGCGCTGACCGGCCGCTACGTCGCGTTCAACGGCTGGCAAGAGATCTCCACCAACAACTGACCATGACGAGCAGCATCGCAGCAGCAAGAGCACGACGCGTCGCGCGCCAAGCGTGGTCGCGCAAGCTCGCGGCAGGCATGCTCGGCGCGGCAGCTCTCTTCCTCGCCGTAGCCGTGGCGCAGCGCGTCAGCGAGCCGGCCAGTTCGTCTGTCTCGCGCAAGGAGACGTCGCAGATGCGGCAACTGCGCACGATGCTGGAGGCGCTTCGCGCCTGCGTGGCGCCGGCGCAACGCAAGGCTGTCGCAGAGAGCCAGCGCGCCCGCATCGACTCCGTGCGCGACGCCCTCGCGTCGGTGCTGATGCAGCCAGCGCATGCGTTGTTCGAAGATGCGGCGCAGTTCTGCGCCGAGCTCGCGCTCGACGAATTCGCAGACACGCTCGCCGGTTCGGCCGCCCTCGCGCGCGGCCGCGCACGGACCACGGCATGGCTGGCCCTCGAACGACTCCAGCCGATCTCCGAAGCAGAACTCTCGGCCTTGCTGCAGGACCAAGCGCCCGAACTCGTCGAGGCCGGCCTGCGCATCGCGAAGTCGCGGGCAGCCGCCGACTCCGCGATCGTCGAGGACCTGTTGCGTTGCGTGCGTTCCCAGGATCGCAAGTTGCGCGCGCTCGCGCTCGCCTGCCTCCCGGAGTCGATCGCCGACGCGCACACGGTCCTCGTGCTCGATCTCGTCGACGAGAACCCGGACGACGCCTCGGTTGCCGCGCTGCTCGCGCGCATCCCGCCGACGGATCGCGGCCTGCAAGCGGTGACCGAACGCCTGCGCGCGTCGGACGCCGAAGCGATGCAACGACTCTCGCCCGCGCTCGTTCGCTACGCCGAGTCGCCCGAAGTCCGCGCAGCGCTGTGGCTCGCGGCAGGCGACGTCGACGACGTCGAACGGGCTTGCCGCGCACTGCAGTGCCTCGAAGGCGCGAAGGCCCGCGACGCGGCGCCGGCCGGATCGGCGGAATGGCCCGCGCGCATGCGATACGGCCTCGCGCGACTGCAGATCGCAACGGGCCAGATCGTCGGCGTCGATGCGATGCTGCGGCTCGCGTCGACCGAGGACGACGCCGCCACGGAAGATGCTTCCGTCGCAGCCGACGCCCGTGTGGCCCTCGCGCGGATCGCGCGCCTCGCGCCGCACGCCACCGCGGACGAGTTGCGCGCGTGGCGTTCCGGCATCGTCGCGGTTCCGGCCGAGCCGTTGCCGCCGCCCTCGCGCTGACGCGCGACGCGCTTCAAGGAAGCCCGCACGCAGCAGCGGAGTCCTCGCCATCCGCCGCGTAGTCCCCCAACTCGAACACGAGCTCGCGGTAGTTGCGGATGTCGAGCACCGCCAGCGACTGAACCGCGCGCAACGACACGATCTCGCGACGGACCTCCGCGCCCTGGGAGAACGCCTCCTCCATGCGCGTCAACGCGGCAGCCGCAGGATCCGCGCCCGCGCCGATCGCGCGCAACGCATCGATCGTCCGGCGCACGCGACGGTCGTCTTCGTATGCCGCACGCAGCCGATCCGTGCCGCGACGATCCGTGACGATCTTTGCGGCGAGCCTCCAGGCATCGACGGGATGTCGACGAACGAGGCCCTGCACGAACCATCGCAGACGACGCCCGAGCGAAGGCTCCGCGCCTTCGCGCACCACCGTCGGCAACTCCGAACGCAACCACGAGGGAGCCTCCGCGAGCGTGCGCACGGCCCCCCGGTCCGTCATCCACGCGACCGTCACCGCAAGCTCGCCGTCGCTGCGCGCATCGGGCGAACGGACTGCGGCAGCAATCGCAGGCAGGCCGCGAAGCGCCGCATGCAGCCGCTGCACGCGTTCCCGGTTGCGTTCGGCCTGCGCCAAGAACGCCGCGCGCTCGCGCTCGTGCACGGCGAGGAAGTCGAGGTCGCGCTCGAGCTGCGCAACCGTCTCGGTCGCAACGACGCCGAACGACGACGGTGCGCCGCAGTAGGCCGGATCCACTTCGACGCGAAGCCGGATCGCCTCCAGCAGTCCCGGCGCCTTCATGCGGTGGATCTTGCGCATCGCGACGGGGAAGGTCGCAACGGGCTCCACACGACGGCGCATCTCGAGGTCCGGCGTCAGCACTTCGCGCGTGATCTGTCGCACTCGCGCGACGGCCCAGGCCACGCTCCGCACGAACCGCAACGGCAACAGCAGCGGCGCCAGCAACACGCGACCGTGCGAGAGCCGCGACCAATAGAACCGCCAGGGATTGAACGTGCGCGACGACCCGTTCGCCTCGTCCGCGGGTCGCATGCCGAAGATCGCGCGCACCATGTTGCGCCGGTCGGCGCGCAACGCCGCGAGCACATCGCTTCCGAACACGAGCTCGACGTGCGCATCGCGCTCGCGTTCACAGGTCAAGAAGTGCAGTGCATGGAACTCCGTCGTCGCGAACGCCGACCCGCGCGGCCTCGCGGCCTCGCGCTCGATCGTGCGCCCCGCCTTCGGATCCATGCGCGATCGCAACCACGCTACGAGCTCGCGCTCGCGCTCTGGCGGCAGCGAAGCGCGTTGCTCCAACGGCACGCAGCGGCGGTTGTATTCGAGGATGCGTTTGCTGGCCTCGACCGCGACCGACTCGGTGATGAACCGGAACCACAGGAACGGCCCGCGGAACACCGTGCCTTCGTCGAGCCGCAGCGCGCGGAGCCGCTTCTTGTCCTTGCGCGTGTGGCCGAGGTGCTGCGTGCGCAGGTTCTCGAGCGAGAGGTTGGCGAGCAGTTGCTCGGTCGTCTTGACGTCAGACGGATGCAGCAGCGCGCCGCCGAGGAAGTGCAGGTAGAGCAGCGCCACGCGGCTCGCGAGCTGTTCGTGCCTCGCGTCGAACGCATGCACGTCGACGGGCACGCCGGCGCGCGCTCCCGCGAGCTGGCTCTCCAACAGCGCCGCCGCGTCGCCCGGCACCGCGTCCGAGAGCGTCCGCTGCGCGAGGAACGCCGCGTCGTCGCGTTCGTGCCGCTGCTTCTGCATGCCGAGCAGCGCGACGAAGTGCGCTTCGCTCGTGAGCCGGAACGTCTCGCTCGCCTCGCCGGCGACGCGCTTGAGCCACCAGCCGACCACGAGGAACACGCTGCACACGCTGCCGAGCAGCAGCAACGGCAAGCCAACCACCTTGGACAGGCAGTTCTGTTCCCAGAACACGTTGAGCACGGAGAACAGGCCGCCGAACAACAGCAACCGCACGGCGGGCCGCTGGCTCGCCTTCACCATCGCCGTCGCGATGCGGTCGAGGATCTGCGGCCCGGTGACGATGCCGTGCAGGTCGGCGAAGAACTGCAACCGCTCCTGCCACCGCATGAGCCAATCGGCGACGCGACGCGCGAGCGCGACGATGCGGTCATCTTGCGTCACGTGCGAACGCGACACGGCGAAGATGGACAACAGCGGCAGCCAGCGGAACGGCGGCGAACTGACGACTCGCACCATGCGATCGAGCGCGCGCACCTCGGACGGACGCAGCAGCCGCGCGACGTCTTCCGCGCGCAACGACCACAAGAAGTCGCAAGCGTCCTCGACCGCGACCTCGCGCGACGGCGGCATCGGCAGCGCGCCCGACCACGCGCCGACTTGCGAGGACGCGCGAGATGCCGCGTCGTCGAGCCGCCGCTGCAGCTCCGACAGGTCGCCGGACACGGGGCCGCTCTCCAGCTCGATCTGCTCGCGACGCAGCGCCGCGTAGACCAGTTCGCGCCGCGGATCGACCATGCTGCGCTCCGATCCCGGCGCGCCGAGGAACACCACCGTGCGGTCGAGCACAGGCCGGAACTTGCGCACCGCGCCGTCCATGCCGCGGACGAGCATGAGCGCGAGACGGACGAAGCGCAGCGCGGGCCGCAGCATCTGCACCGTGCGCGCGGCCTGGCTCACGCGCAGGAACCGCAGCAGGCGGACCGCCAACGCGTCGTCGGCGCCGACGGCGGCGACGTCGACCGGCAACAAGAACAGCGCGGCCGGGATCGCCGGCAACAGGTCCGTCACCGCGTTGCGCACGAACCACGAGCCGCGGTTGGGCGCGAGCGCGAACTTCAACGCGAACTCCGCGACGAACCAGCAACCCGCGAACGCGTCGAAGCCGTTCGTCCAATGCAGCAGCGACTCGTTTGCGAACGGGGCGGACTGCACGGCGAGCGCCGCGATCACGACGAACAACAGCGCGAAGCTGATCGTCTCGAGCCAGGCCGCGCCGCGCGGCGTCAGCAGCCGCGCGAGCCGCGCCTGCAGCTCCAGGTCGTCGGCCGCTCGCCGCGCGCGGCGCGCGCGCCTTCGCAGCTTGCGATCCTGCTGCCGATTCGCGACGCGCAGCAGCAGCGCCGCCTGGCCGCGCAGTTCGCGAGCGTCGGCAAGCGCGTCGGCGCCGAACTCGGACGACTGGTGCGCCGCCCACCGTTCGTCCGCTTCGCGCGCCACCGACTCGGCGTCGATCGCACCGTCTGCGCGCCGGTCCCGCTCGACTGCGAACGCGCGCGCACGTTCCGCGTCGCCGTCGGACTCCAGTGCCGCACACGCGTCCGCGAGCTCGAACAAGGCGTCGATGTCGTCGTCGGGAGCAGCAACTGCATTGCGCGCACGAAGCGCCGCCAACGCTCGCCGCGCATGCGACAAGGACTCCGCCGGGACGCCGCTCCGCGCACCGCGACGCAAGAGCCAGCGCAACTCCACATCGAGCATCTCGGCGCCGAGCGCACCATCGCCCGCAGCCGCGCAGCGGACGGACCGCAGACCGTCCATGGACGCCTCCGCCCCGGACGAACCGTGCAGCAATTCGCGCAATTGCGCGAGGGTGGCGTTCGAGTCAGGGCGCAAGCAGGGAGGTGGTGGCCGCGCAGCATAGAAGTGGCTGCGCGCAGCGTCGACCTGCGAAGCTCGTCTGCGACGACGGACACAGCGAAGGCGACGCAGGCGCCACGCGGCGACGCGCCGCATCCGTCAGGCGATGCGTGCGCGCGCGCAGGCTGCTCAGACTGCTCGGATCACTGCGCAGGGCGCGCAGCTCACCAGGGCTTGGCGTAGACGCTTTCGTAGACCGGCTGCGGCCCTTCGTCGACGAAG
>CAZEQF010000197.1:0-7976 GCA_964514315.1 uncultured Singulisphaera sp.
GAACCAGTGCGTGCTCATCGTCTCGCGCCAGTCGCCACGCAGCGGAATGATGCCGCCGTTGCCGTCCGGGGTTCCGCAGCGCGGGTCGGATGCCTCGGTGTTGATGCTGTCGTGGCCCGCGTGGATCATCGGCCAGCGGTAATCCCAGAACTGGCCCGGGAAGAAGAAGCCGTTGGCGAAGCCGTCGCTCTCGGACGGATTGTGGCCGTTGTGCTCGTGCGTGCTGATCGTGTGGAGGCCGAAGCCGCGGTTGGCCGCCGGGTCGATCGGCAGCATGTTGTAGTGGCGGAACAGCACCGTCTCGCCATAGCGAGCCATCAGCAGCTTCGGCGGCAGCGTGCCGTCGAAGGTCCATACCGACAGCGGGTCCTGCGTCGGCATGCTCGGGTGGAACTTGACAGGGATGCCGCGGTTGCTGCCGGCGATGCCCGCGGGATTGACGTGGTAGAGACCGCCCGGCCCGAACTCACCGTGCTGGAACCGATGCATCTGCAGCGAGTCGCGGAAGCCGAGGCCCGTGCGCGCGCCGGTCATTGCCGACTGGAACACCATCTGCGGGCCGAACTCGTCCCAGCGCTGGTGCGAGAAGTCCACGCCGTCCGGGCGGCCTTCGCACGGCGGCGTCACGAGCGCGCGGCCGAGGAACTGCTCGATGCGCGCCTGCCACGGATTGGCGTCCTCGCAGTTGGCTTCACACTGCGCGGCAGGCCAAAGGCCCTCCGAGAGGAACTCCTCGATCGCGGCGCCATCGGGCATCGACTGCGGGTCGGTGACACTGGGGAACGCGCACGACTTCGGCGTGCAGTTCGCAGGGATCGGCTGCGTGCCGAATTCCTCGAACATCATCATCTTTTGCGTGAACGGCTGCGCCCCGAACAGCGGGCTTGGATAGCCGCCCGTCGGGATGTCGAGATTGGTCAGCTGCGCCTGCGGGATCGCGTTGTTCTGGCGCGTGTCGGTGACCGCCCCGCCGGATCCTTCCTTGGCGCCGTTGTTGGCTTCGGATGCCGCTTGTTGCCAGGTCAGCATCGCCGGAACGGCGAGCAGGCCTGCAGCGACGAGGGCGACCAGCAAGGTCGAGTCCGAGGCTCCGCGTTGGGTCGCGCCCAGGTTCTTGGGCGAGCGGTCCGGGTTCTGGGACGAGACGGGATCGGGACGAGGTCCGTTCGACATGGGAGTGAGGCAAAGAGCGAGTCAACCGGCACTGCATGTAGGGCCGGGACGGATCGCGTAGTGAGGATCCGTCGCGGGAAGAGTAGCCCACTTTCGGCGGATGGAGTGCGACCTGCGCCTCGGCGTGTCTGGTTCGCGCCGCATCGTCATGCGGATCCGCGATTGCGCGCCGTCTCGATGTCTCTCCCTCACGGAGCGCAGCGGCACCCCTCCCAAAAGCGACGCGGCGCCGACCTGCCCCTCCCATGGGCAGATCGGCGCCGCGTCTAGCCGCAGGCGGTGTCGCTCAGCGGCCTGGGCCGAAGCCGTCGCCGGTCATTGCCGTCGGCAGCGCGGTCGTCGGCACCGTCTCGCAACCGTCCCATCGCGGGATCGGGCACGCGATCGGCACCGTCTGGCCGGGTCGCAACGCGTCCCAGCGCAGCAGCATCGCGAGGTCTTCGTGCGTCGTGTTGTGGCAGTGCTCGACGTAGGTGCCGGCGAAGTCACGGATGCGGATTGCGACCTCATAGACGTCCGCGCCCTCGACCTTCTTGCCGATGCGGAACATGTCCTTGCGCGCCCAGCGCTCCCATTCCGGCGGCGTGCGGCCGTCGCGCGTCAACGGGATCGCTTCTTCGAAGTGCGCGTGCACCGGGTGGCTCCACCCGTTGCCGCCGTTCTCGAAGCGCCAGATCTCGAGCGACTCCGCAGTCGCGCAGGCCGCAGTGACCGTCGGATCCGCGCCGAGGCCATCGCCGCCATCGACCTTGATCGTCCACGGCTTGTCGTCGGTGCCGCCGCTGCGCCCGAACAAGAACGTGCGGTGCCGCGCGTTCGCGAGCTGCGCCGCCGTCGGGCGGTTGATCGGGATCATCTTCTGGCGGCCGGCGATGAAGTTCGCCGGGTTCATGCTGAGGTCGCGGCCCGTGTAGGCGTTGACGCGCAGTTCCAGGAAGCGGCCGACGCAGGGGTCGCCACCCTGGTAGACATCCGTCTGGCCGTCGCCGTCGATGTCGCGCGCCACGGGGCGATAGAGGCCGCGCACGACGTCGTTCAGCGGAACGACGCGGTTCGGGCCCTTGCCGTCCTCGTGCTCCAGCAGGTTGACCATGTAGATGCGTTCGCCCGGGCGGAAGCGGCTGAAGTCGACGATGATGTCATAGCGCTCGCCGATCGCCTGCTCCGGCAGGATGCCCGCGCGCGTGCCGAGCGTGCCGTCGAACGCGACCGCGTGCTCCATGACGTTGCCGTCATTGGCGATCAGGTGGAACGGCACCGGCACGCCACGGCTGTCGACGAGCGCGAACTTGAAGTAGCGCGCGACCGCGCCGTTCAGGATGCGGAAGCGATACTTGCGCGCGCGGACGTCGAGGTAGGGGTGGTACTGCCAGTTCGTGAGGACGTGGTCGCCGAGGAAGCCGCCGTTCTCGAACGGGTTGAACCACAGCTGGCCCGTGCGGTCCCACGCCTTGTCGCCGATGACGAGGTTGATGTCGTAGTCGCGGTTGCCCCAGTCCAGCGCAGACCCGCTCGGGAAGCGCAGGTTCACCCCGTCATTGACGGCCTCATTGCCGCGGTCGAGGGCGCTGTAGAGGTTCATGAACGCCGCGCTGCCCTTGTAGACGTTGTGCGACGTGTAATCGAGCATGTGGTCGTGGAACCACTGCGAGCTCATCGTCTCGCGCCAATCGCCGCGCAGGTTGAGGATGCCGCCGTTGCCGTCCGGCGTGCCGCAGCGCGGGTCGGTCGCAGCCGTGTTGATCGTGCTGCAGCCTGCGTGGATCATCGGCCAGCGGTAGTCCCAGTACTGGCCCGGGAAGAAGAAGCCGTTGGCAAACCCGTCGCTCTCGGCGGGATTGTGGCCGTTGTGCTGGTGCGTGCTGAGCGTGTGCACGCCGAAGCCGCGGTTTGCCGCGGGATCGATAGGCAGCATGTTGTAGTGGCGGAACAGGATCGTCTCGCCATAGCGCGCCATCAGCACCTTGGGCGGCAGCGTGCCGTCGAAGGTCCACACCGACAGCGGATCCTGCTCCGGCATGCGCGGGTGGAACTTGACCGGGATGTCGCGGTTGCTGCCCGGAATGCCCGCGGGGCTCACGTGGTAGAGGCCGCCGGGTCCGAACTCGCCGTGGCGCCACTGGTGCATCTGCTGCGAGTCGCGGAAGCCGGTGCCGCGGTGCGCGCCCGTCGTGGCGGTCTGGACGCAAACCTGCGGGCCGAACTCAGCCCAGCGTTGGTGCGCAAAGTCCTCGCCCTCGGGGCGTCCTTCGCACGGCGGCGTCACGAGCGGACGGCCGAGGAATTGCTCGATCTGCGTTTGCCACGGATTGGCCATTTCGCAGTTTGCGAGTCGTTCGCAAGCGGGGAACGGCGGTTGTGCGAGGAATGCCTCGACCTCGGCGCCGTTGGGCAATGCCTGCGCATTGGCAACTGCCGGGAACTGCGCTGCCTTGGGTTGATGCGCGGCGGGGATCGGCGCGCAGCCGAACTCCTCCGCGATGAGCATCTTCTGGGTGAACGACGTGGCGCCGAACAGGGGGCTCGGATGACCGCCGCTCGGGATGTTGAGCAGGGTTTGCGAACCCTGTGGGATCACGTTGTTCTGCGTGATGTCCACAAGGATGCCGCCGGGGCCTTCGAGCGCGCCTTCATAGGCGCCGGCAACGACGGCGTAGGCAGACATTGTGAGCAATGACAGCGTCGCCAGCGTCATTACGGTCGAGGAGCGAGCCGCGCCGGCGCAGCGGTCCATGGCTGCGCGATCTGGCGGTGGAGTGGTCACAATCGTGACGGACAAGTGTTCGGAGGCCATAGTTCGGGGGGGAGGGGTCGGATGCCGCCAATAAGGAGCGGGCGGCACGAGTCGTTATCGAAAGGTTACGATGACGGACGCTTCCGTCAAGTCCCTGAGGGGACTACGCACTTCGATGAAAAGTGTGAGGAGGATGCAAGAGCTCTGTGCCGATGCGGCACACCGCAGAGCGCGTTGCCCTCGTGTTGCGCAACGCTGGACTTCCGGCGTCCACAAGCTCGGTGATTGCGGCTCCGGGCATCAGGTGGACCGGGTATGCGTTGGAGCGAACGATTGGATTGCGGTGGAGAGCACCGCTTTCGCGCAGTTGACCCGCGCCTCGTTGTGATGGCGCGCGAGGCGTCGCAAAAACCGTGGAGCATCGCGCGCAACTGCGGGACAAGAGGCCGTCTCCGCTGGCTTGCCGATTCGCCGGATGCGCTTCATGGATGGCGACTTGCGGCAGCAAGCGGCACTCGCGTGCGGCTGCGGAACCTGCGCTTGCACTGGGCAGCTCCTCGCCCCTCCGCACGGGCGCTGTCCGCCAGGTTGCGCGCAGTCGAGCGGGTCAGCGAAGTGTCGCGCCGCGTCTCGCGGAATGCGGTGGAAGGAAAAGCATGCTTGCGCACCAGTCCGCGTGGCATGGCTCTGCTGGGCGCCCCCTCGCTTGCGTTCCCCCGCAGACTCCTGAAGTGCGCCCGGGCCCGGCCTGCAGCTGGCCGTTTTCTTCGCGCGGGCGCAATGCGGACGCCAAGGCCCGTCCCGTCCGCAGGCATTGCCGAAGTTCATTGGCGGCTAAAGGAACAAGGCCGCGCGCCTGCATTTGCAGACGCACGGCCTGTCTATCCCGTTCGGGACGCGGTGATTACTGGCCGCGGCCGATGCCCGAGCCGGTCACGGCCGTGGGCAGCGCTGCCGTCGGGACCGTCTCGCAGCCGTCCCAGTGCGGGATCGGGCAGGCGATCGGGACCGTCTGGCCCGGGCGCATCGAGTCCCAGCGCAGCAGCATCGCCATGTCTTCGTGCGTCGTGTTGTGGCAGTGCTCGACGTAGGTTCCGGCGAAGTCGCGGATGCGGAGGTAGACCTCGATCTCACGCGCGCTTTCGATCTTGTTGCCGATGCGGAACATGTCCTTGCGGGCCCAGCGCTCCCACTCCGGCGGCTGGCGGCCGTCCTTCGTGAGAATGTGCGCTTCTTCGAAGTGCACGTGCACAGGGTGGGTCCAGCCGTTTCCGCCGTTGCGGAACTTCCAGATCTCGAGCGTGTTCACGGTCGGGCAAGCAGACGCGACGCGCGGGTCGGCTTCGTGGCCGGGGCCACCGTCGACCTTGATGGTCCACGGCTTCGCGTCGGTGCCGCCGCTGCGGCCGAACTCGAACACACGACGGGTCGCGTTCGCCAGTTCCGCCGCGGTCGGGCGGTTGAGCGGAATCATCTTCTGGCGGCCGGAGATGTAGTTGGCCGGGTTCATGCTGAGGTCCTGGCCCGTGTATTCGTGGACACGCAGCTCGAGGAACTTGCCGACGCAGGGGTCGCCACCTTCGTAGACGTCCATCTGGCCGTCGCCGTCGATGTCGCGGGCAACCGGGCGGTAGAGGCCGCGAACGACATCACCGAGCGGGATCACGCGGTTCGGCGCCTTGCCGTCCGTGTGCTCGAGCAGGTTGACGAAGTAGAGGCGCTCACCCGGACGGAACCGGCTGAAGTCGACGATGATGTCGAAGCGCTCCGCGATCGCCTGCTCCGGCAGGATGCCGCGCTGCGTGCCGAGCGTGCCGTCGCAAGCAACGGCGTGCTCCATGATGTTGCCGTCGTTGGCAATGATGTGGAACGGGACCGCCGTGCCACGGCTGTCGACGAGCGCGAGCTTCATGTAGCGCGCGACCGCGCCGTTGAGGATGCGGAAGCGATACTTGCGCGCGCGGACGTCGAGGAACGGCTTGTACTGCCAGTTGGTCAGCAGTTGGTCGCCCAGCATTCCATCGGTCTGGAAGGGGTTCATCCACAGCTGGCCAGTGCGATCCCACGCCTTGTCGCCAATCACGAGGTTGACGTCGTAGTCGCGGTTACCCCAGTCGAGCGACGTGCCGCTCGGGAGGCGCAGGTTGACGCCATCATTGATGGCCTCATTGCCGCGGTCGATCGAACTGTAGTAGTTCATCATCGCCGCATTGCCCTTGTAGACATTCTGCGACGTGAAATCGAGCATGTGGTCGTGGAACCAGTGCGTGCTCATCGTCTCGCGCCAATCGCCGCGCAGATTGATGATGCCGCCATTGCCGTCCGGCGCGCCGCAGCGTGGATCGGTCGCCGCCGTGTTGATGCTGTCATAGCCTGCGTGGACCATGGGCCAGCGGTAGTCCCAGAACTGTCCGGGGAAGAAGAAGCCGTTGGCGAAGCCGTCGCTCTCGGCCGGATTGTGGCCGTTGTGCTCGTGCGTGCTGATCGTGTGGAGGCCGAAGCCGCGGTTGGCCGCCGGGTCGATCGGCAGCATGTTGTAGTGGCGGAACAGCACCGTCTCGCCATAGCGAGCCATCAGCAGCTTCGGCGGCAGCGTGCCGTCGAAGGTCCATACCGACAGCGGGTCCTGCGTCGGCATGCTCGGGTGGAACTTGACAGGGATGCCGCGGTTGCTGCCGGCGATGCCCGCGGGATTGACGTGGTAGAGACCGCCCGGCCCGAACTCACCGTGCTGGAACCGATGCATCTGCAGCGAGTCGCGGAAGCCGAGGCCCGTGCGCGCGCCGGTCATTGCCGACTGGAACACCATCTGCGGGCCGAACTCGTCCCAGCGCTGGTGCGAGAAGTCCACGCCGTCCGGGCGGCCTTCGCACGGCGGCGTCACGAGCGCGCGGCCGAGGAACTGCTCGATGCGCGCCTGCCACGGATTGGCGTCCTCGCAGTTGGCTTCACACTGCGCGGCAGGCCAAAGGCCCTCCGAGAGGAACTCCTCGATCGCGGCGCCATCGGGCATCGACTGCGGGTCGGTGACACTGGGGAACGCGCACGACTTCGGCGTGCAGTTCGCAGGGATCGGCTGCGTGCCGAATTCCTCGAACATCATCATCTTTTGCGTGAACGGCTGCGCCCCGAACAGCGGGCTTGGATAGCCGCCCGTCGGGATGTCGAGATTGGTCAGCTGCGCCTGCGGGATCGCGTTGTTCTGGCGCGTGTCGGTGACCGCCCCGCCGGATCCTTCCTTGGCGCCGTTGTTGGCTTCGGATGCCGCTTGTTGCCAGGTCAGCATCGCCGGAACGGCGAGCAGGCCTGCAGCGACGAGGGCGACCAGCAAGGTCGAGTCCGAGGCTCCGCGTTGGGTCGCGCCCAGGTTCTTGGGCGAGCGGTCCGGGTTCTGGGACGAGACGGGATCGGGACGAGGTCCGTTCGACATGGGAGTGAGGCAAAGAGCGAGTCAACCGGCACTGCATGTAGGGCCGGGACGGATCGCGTAGTGAGGATCCGTCGCGGGAAGAGTAGCCCACTTTCGGCGGATGGAGTGCGACCTGCGCCTCGGCGTGTCTGGTTCGCGCCGCATCGTCATGCGGATCCGCGATTGCGCGCCGTCTCGATGTCTCTCCCTCACGGAGCGCAGCGGCACCCCTCCCAAAAGCGACGCGGCGCCGACCTGCCCCTCCCATGGGCAGATCGGCGCCGCGTCTAGCCGCAGGCGGTGTCGCTCAGCGGCCTGGGCCGAAGCCGTCGCCGGTCATTGCCGTCGGCAGCGCGGTCGTCGGCACCGTCTCGCAACCGTCCCATCGCGGGATCGGGCACGCGATCGGCACCGTCTGGCCGGGTCGCAACGCGTCCCAGCGCAGCAGCATCGCGAGGTCTTCGTGCGTCGTGTTGTGGCAGTGCTCGACGTAGGTGCCGGCGAAGTCACGGATGCGGATTGCGACCTCATAGACGTCCGCGCCCTCGACCTTCTTGCCGATGCGGAACATGTCCTTGCGCGCCCAGCGCTCCCATTCCGGCGGCGTGCGGCCGTCGCGCGTCAACGGGATCGCTTCTTCGAAGTGCGCGTGCACCGGGT
>CAZEQF010000198.1:0-7916 GCA_964514315.1 uncultured Singulisphaera sp.
CGGCGTCGCCGCGATACATCGGACACAGCACCTGCACGTCGTGGCGCGGGTCCATCCCGAAGCGTTTCGGAATGCGCTGCGCGACGATCTCGCGCACGAGCATGCGCGCGTGCGACGGGTCCTGCGCCTTCACGAAGTAGAAGTCGCTGTCCTCGGCGCCGCTCTGCGGGACTTCGCCGCGCAGGATGCCGTGCGCGACCTTCACGATGTCGGAGCCCTTCTGCTGGCGGAAGATCTCCGTCAGGTGCGCGATCGCGGGCCTTCCGGAGCCGATCACGTCGGCGAGCACGTTGCCTGGGCCCACGGACGGCAGCTGGTTCTGGTCGCCGACGAGCACGAGCGGCATCGACGGCGGAACGGCCGCGAACAGCGACGCCGCGAGCTGCACGTCGAGCATCGACGACTCGTCGACGACGAGCAGGTCGCCTTCGAGCGGGTTGTCGGCGTCGCGCGCGAAGCGGCCGATGCCGGGCGTGAACTCCAGCAGTCGATGGATCGTGCGCGCCGGTCGCCCGGTCGATTCTTCGAGTCGCTTGGCGGCGCGGCCCGTCGGCGCTGCGAGCAACACCTTGAGTTGCTTCTGCGCGAGCGTCTCGCAGACGGCGCGGATGATCGTGGTCTTGCCGACGCCTGGGCCGCCCGTGATCACGGTGACGGGCTCGGTCAGCGCGTAGGCGAGCGCGCGGCGCTGGCCTTCGGGCAGCGCGAATCCTGCCGAGCGTTCGAACCACGTGATCGCGGGTTCGGCGCGCATGCCGAGCATGCCCTGCTTGCGCGCGAGCAACGCATGCAGCGAACGGGCCGCCGCGTCCTCGGCGGCGTGGAGTTGCGCGAGGTAGGCGATGGGCCGCGGGTCGTCGTGCAGCAGCACGGGGCCCGGCGGCAACTGGCGCACGATCGTGCCTTCGTCGGCGAGGTCCTTCACGTGCGGCGCGACGGCGTCCTGGCTGCACGCGAGCAGTTCGGCGGTGCGCGCGATCAGTTCGTGCTCGGGCAGGTAGCAGTGGCCGTCCTTGGCCGCGGTCTGCAGCACGAACGCGAGCGCCGCGGCGAGCCGCTCGGGCGCGTCGGGCGCGATGCCGAGGCTGCCCGCGAGCCGGTCTGCGGTGCGGAAGCCGATGCCGATCACTTCGTCCGCGAGGCGATAGGGGTTGGCCGCGATCAGGGCCGACGCGTTCTTGCCGTAGCGGCGCACGATGCGCGCGGCGAGGCCAGGCCCGAGCCCGTGCTGCCGCAAGAAGACGAGCACGTTCTGCACGTCCTTCTGCGCCTGCACCGCCGAGGTCAGTTCCTGGATCCTGCGCTCGGACAAGCCGCGGACTTCGCGCAGGCGTTCGGGGTGGTTCTCGATGACGTCGAGGGTGGCCTCGCCGAACACTTCGGTGATCTTCTTCGCGGTCGCGGGGCCGAGGCCCTTCACGAGGCCGGACCCGAGGTAGGCCTCGATGCCGTCGACGCTCTTCGGGGCTTTGAGTTCGCAGGTCTCGACCTGCACCTGGCGGCCGAACTTGGGGTGGTCGCTCTCCATCCCCTGGGCCGTAACCGTCTGGCCCTCGGCGAGTTGTGCGATCTGGCCGACGATCGTGATGGGGCGGCCGGTCTGCTCCTCGACGAGCCGCGCCACGCCGAACCCGGTGTCCGGGTTGCGGAACGTGAACCGTTCGACCATGCCGGTCACGGTGCGGGCGTTCTCGGGGGCGGTGGTCATGTCGGGGGGAGGCGGGTTCGGATCTGCCGGCGCAGGCTCGGTCGACCTGAGCCAGTGGGGCGTTGCTCTCGGTCGGGCAGCCGCTATGGTTTCCCGCCCTTTGCCTGCGGGGTGCACCGGCTGGATTCGTCCGTCGGCGCGTCGGCGCCGCCGGTCCCGCTTCAGTTTCCTCCCAGTCCGATCGATTTCCCAGCCACATGATTCGCGTCCAGGTCCGCCCGAACGAGCCTCTCGAAGCTGCTCTGCGTCGCTTCAAGCGCCAGTGCAACTACTCCGGCATCTTCCGCCTCGCCAAGAAGTACGCGCACCACGAGAAGCGCAGCGACCTGCGTCGCCGCGAAGAGCGTGAGCGCATCCGCAACATCCAGATGGCGGAGCGCCGTCGTGGCAACGGTGGCCCGAAGAACCCGCGCGTCGGCAACAAGAAGCGCAAGGGCAAGAACGCCACCGGTCGCGGTGGTCGCGGCGGTCGTCCTGGTGAGCAGGATTTCGATCCGTTGACCGCGGACACGACCATGCAGAAGCCGGTCGCCGCGTCGGCCGAGTAACCGACGCCCGCGTCCCGATCGCGCAGGCGGAGCTGTGCTGCCCAAGTTCCCAGGCGAGCCGCCGCGCGATCTCAGTCGACCCCTCGAGCAGCTCAAGTTCCTGGTCGACGCACGCTACGACGGAGCGCGGCTCGATGTCGCGCTCGCGTCGGTGCTCACGTGGCGCTCCCGCGAGAGCGTGCACCGTCTGATCGACGGCGGCTACGTGAAGCTCGTCGGCCGCAAAGCGGTCGCTTCGAGGCGTCTCAAGGTAGGAGACGTCGTCGTGATCGACATCCCGCCGGAGAACCGGCCGAGCCCTGATCTCGATGTCGTCCTCGACTTCCCGATCCTCTACGAGGACGAGTGGATGGTCGCCGTGGACAAGCCGCCCGGGCTCGCGGTCCATCCGTCCGGCCGACGTCTGCAAGGCACGTTGATCACGGAACTGCATCGCCGCTATCGAAGGCCCGACCAGCCGGGCCACGACGTGGTGCCGCGCCTGCTGCATCGCATCGACGTGGAGACGTCCGGCGTCGTCGCCGTCGGACTCAACCAGCAGTTCCATCACCTCGTCGCGCGGCAGTTCGAGGATCGCGACGTGCAGAAGGTCTACCTCGCGGTCGTGCACGGCCAGCCCAAGGAGCCCGAGGGCACGATCGACTTCTCGATCGGCTCCGACCGCGGCTCCGAAGTGCGCCTCAAGCTCGAGGCGCGCACCGACGGCACGGGCCTGTCCGCGCTCACGCACTACAAGACCCTGCGCAGCAACGACCGGTTCTCGCTCGTCGAGCTGCATCCCAAGACGGGGCGCACGCACCAGCTCCGCGTGCACATGGCGGCGATCGGCTGTCCGCTGGTCGGCGACAAGATCTACGGCGGCGACGAGTCGATCTTCCTGGAGCAGCTCGCGGGCAACCTCAGCGAGGAGAGCAAGCAGAAGCTCGTGCTCGATCGCCACGCGCTGCACGCGTGCCGCCTTCGGTTCTTCCATCCGATGCGCAACGAGACGATCGAGATCGAAGCGCCGCTGCCGCAGGATCTGCGCGCGCTCGTCGGCGAGTGACGTCGCTGCGCGCGCTCGTCGGTCAGAGGCGCAGCGAGAACGGCGCGGCCAGCCGGTAGCGGTCGGTGCCGGCGTTGGGGTCAGGGCTGCAGCGCGGCGCGTTCGTCGTGGCCTGCGCCTGCTTCGGCGCGGCGGTTGCGATCTCGGCGCGGCGGAGATCGACGCTCGCACGGACCGAGCTCGGCTGGGGCTTGTGGGATCCTGCCTCGTGGCGGACGGACATGGGCACCTCCATCGGGCGAAGGGCGCACCCTACGCAGGCCTCGTGCGGCCGACAATCCCCGCGGTCTTCGCGTCGCGGTGTTGCGCGCCGCCGCGCCTGCGTGGCTCGGCCGGATTCGGCGTCTCGCCGTGGCGCAGTTCCTTCGAGGGGGACACGTGGCGGATCGGGTGGGCGCCGTCAGACGCCGAGCCAGAGTCCGATGAGCAACGGCAGCGCGCACAGCACGACGTAGAGCGTGGCGATGGCTGCGAGTTCGCGGCGCAGGCTCGGTTCCGGTTGCCTCGCGCGCATCGGCGGAGCGGGTGGCTTCGCGTCGGTTGCGGACGTCGCCTGCTCCGGGCGCGAGGCGTCGTTGCGCGGCGAGGACTCGTTGGTTGCGTGGGCATCGGCGCCGCTGGCCTCGTGCGGCCGCGAGCGCAGCGTGTTCGCGAACAGCAGCACGGCAACGCCCGCGGCGACCGCGAGCGTCGTGGTTCCGTTCGATGCAACGAACGCGGCGGCGCCGGCGAGCACGAGCGCTGCCGCCATCAGGTTGCCGAAGTCGAGGTTGGTGTTCGCGTCGTCGCGCGAGAACGGCACGTCGTCGATCGCGCGGGCCATCACGCGCGCCGCGGTGGCGCCGATGCATGCAGACCAGACGCACAGCAGTGCGGTGTCGAGCGTGCGGTCCGTGGTCGCGAGCAACATCGCGGCGAGCATCGCGTGCACCGGCAACAGCACGCGCGTCACGAGCGAGATCCATGCGGCGCGCTGCACGCGCGCTGCGCCGATCGCGGGCGCAGAGTCGAAGATCCAGCGCGCGCCCTGCGCGTCGGACTGTCGCATCATCGCGATCACGAACGGCAGGTAGATCGCGGGGAACTGCAGCGCCATCGCGACGAACAGGTCCGCGCCGCGTCCTTCGCTGCCGCGCAACGCAAGGAACGCGAACGCAGCCGGCACGCCGAGCAACGGCAGCACGCGCGCGCGCACGGCCGGGCTGCGCCAGAGCATCGTCGAGCAGAAGCCGGTGATCGCCGCGTCCTCGGGCGAGCCGGCGAGGCGGCGGTCGATGCGCGCCAGGAAGCCGCGCGGCCCGACGCGGCGGGACGGTTCGTTCTCGGGTTCTGGCAGCGCGATCGCGACCAGCGTGAGCCCGAGCGCGACGAGCAGCCACGGCAACGCGCGCCACGCTTCGCCCATGGGGTCGTGGAGGATCTTCGCCGCGTGGTAGGTCGGCAGCAGTTCGGCGCCGAGGCGGCCGATCGGCAGCGCGTCCGCAGTCTTCGACAGGCTGCTGAGCGACAGCGCGAAGATGCCCACGCCGAATGCGAGCACGACCGCCTTCGCCGATCCGGCGAGCAGGGCCGCAGTGTGCGCGCCGAGTTTCGCGCGCACGGCGCGCAACGCGCAGGCGAGCGAGCCGATCGCGAGCGCGGAGCATGCGCATGCGAGCGCAAGGTAGGCCGGGACCTTCCACGGGTCCTGTTCGTGGCACGCGAGCAGGATTGCCGGCGGCAGCGCCATGCCGATCGTGACGAGCATCGTCGCGAACGCAGCGTGCAGCGCGCGTGCGAACACGAACGGCGCGCGGCCGAGCGGCGACGTCGCCTGCAGCACGCGGTCCGCCGCGCGGCGGTTGGCGGGCTGTTCGGTCTCGAATGCGCCGATGGCGACGAACAACGTCGACACAGACAGTGTCGCGGCCGCGAACGGCACCGGCGGCACTTCCGGGTAGAGCAGCGCGGCGGCGCCCAGCGAGACGAACGACTGCGAGAAGATCGTCGTCGTCAGCGTGCTGGAGGCTCCGCCGGTGCGGCGCGCGTCGCCGAAGAAGTCGAGCAGCAGCCACGAGCCCACGAGGGCGCGGATCGGATGCGTTCGCGGGCCGCCTTGCATGGCCTCGCACCGTAGCGCGCCGCCGAGCGTCGGGACAGCGCGCGGACTCTCCGATGCATTCCTTCGCGCGCAGCCGTCAGGCGTCGCCGGCAGCCTGCATGCGCTTCATGCGGCGGTCGTCTGCAGTCTGCTCGGTCTGCATGCGGCCCAAGAACGCTTCGCCGAGCTTGGCGCGCACGTAGCGCGCGAACAGCGGCGTGACCTTCTGCATGTGCAGGAACATGTCGATCGCCACCTTGCGGTACGAGAAGTGTCCCTCGGGCCCGCTGCGCAGCTCGACGAAGTAGTCGAGTTGCCGCGGCTCGAACACGATGCGCACGCGCTGCAAGAACGCGAACGGCGTGACGTAGGCGGCGGCGTGGGGGAACTTCGCTGCGATCTTCTGCTGCAGCACAGCCGTGCGTTCGAGGACTTCGCGGTAGCGCTTGCCAAGGCCCGCGGCGTCGACGAGCGGCGGCACCGCGAAGCCGTGCTCCACGGTCAGCGTCTGTTGCTGCTGGAAGCCCTTCCGATGGCGGCCGATGTCGCGATAGGCGCCGAAGTCGAGCACGACTTCGAAGTCGAACGGCGCCGCGCCCTCGAGGCCCGAAGGCCACGCGTCGTGCTTGCCGCGAGCGGACATGATCTCGTCGAGCATCGTCTCGCGTTGCGCGTGCGGCATCGCTCGCACCTTGTCGACGAGCGCGGAGTAGGGCACGGATGCGTGCTCGTAGAGCATCGACGCGAGCAGGCGAACGTCGAGGTCCGGGTCGTGCTGCAGCAGGGACACGTGGCCTTCGGCCGCGCGCGACCCCGGCGCTGCTGTGGGCCGCAGTTGCAGGTCCGACGCGATGCGGCGCAGCGACGCGTGTTGGTGCTGCAGGAACGTGCTCTCGCGCGCGTGCGCGAGCAGCGTCGGCAACGCCTTCTCGGCCTCCTCGCGGATGCGTTCGCCGACTGTGCGGAACTCGGCGAGCGGATGGCTCGTGAGCTCGGTGATCACGTCGCTCAACGTGCGCGCGTCCGCGACCATGCCCCACTTCGTGTAGATCGCCGGCGTCAGCAGGTAGCGCGACGCGTCGAAGGCCTCTGCCTTCAGCGTGCGCAGCCACGGCGCCTCCTTCTCGTCGGCTTGCCGCGGACGGATCTGCTGCAGGTAGGCGAGCAGCGAGTCGTTGAGCTCGCGGTAGAGCGCGAACGTCTCGGCGAGGATCGCGTCGTAGGCCGCGAGGACTTCGCCGCCGGCGGCGACCACATCCGGGTCGCGCCAGTGCGTCTCGGCCGAGAACGAGATGTAGCGCGTCGACGACTCCTCGAACGTGCAGCGGCGCTCGCGCTGGATGAAGCGCGTGACGAGCTGCGACACGCGTTCGATCGCGAGGTGGACGATCGAGCCTTCGCGCAGCGAGTTGTGCCCGTGGTCGATCGCGTAGGTCTTGAGGAACTGCCCGGCCTTGTCGGCCATGACCTCGGTCAGCGTGTCGCCGCCGGAGGTTTTCTCGACGAATTCTTCGAGGCTCCGGCCCGTCGCCGCGAGGCCTTGCTCGAGCCGTTCGAGGAACTGGTCGCGCATCGATTTGCTGCTGCGCGAATAGACGCCGTTGAGCGTCGCAGCCACTTCCTGCGGCAGGTTGCGCACGAGGTAGATGTCTGCGTGCTCGGCGCCATCGACGACAGAGAAGTGTCGCTGGAGCAGGGCGCGCTGCGTCGCGGTGTAGGGCATGGGCGCACAGACTAGCGGGCGACGATTCCATTACGCAGCACGAGGCTGCTCGCTGGCGGGGCGGCCCACCGCGGGATTCGCTCCCCCGTAGGGCCGGAGCCCGTTGCCGGAGCACGACTTTGGGACAGAATGAGATGCGTTATGTCCGCTCCTCGACCCAACCCCCAACTGTTCGTCGTCGGCTGCCCTCGCTCCGGCACCACCCTGCTGCAGCGCATGCTCGACGCCCATCCGATGCTCGCGGTCGCCAACGACACGAGCTTCATCCACAAGCCGCTGAAGTGCTGCGTGAAGGACTTCAAGCAGCTGCTGCGCAAGAACGGCGACGTTCCGCTCACGCCGGAGATCGTCGCGTTCACGCGCGACTACAAGCGCTTCCAGCGCCTCGGCCTCTCCGCGGAGCAGATCGACCGCGCGGCCAAGGCCACGACCTACCGCGGCTTCGTCAGCGGGCTCTACGACGAGTTCGCGGCGATGCACAAGAAGCCGATCGCGGGCGAGAAGACGCCGGACTTCGTGCGCCGCATCCCGCTGCTCCACCAGCTGTTCCCGCAGTCGAAGTTCGTGCACATCATCCGCGACGGCCGCGACGTCGCGCTGTCGTCCGTCGAATGGGCTGGCAAGGGCATCGGGCCGAGCAAGTTCGAGCTGTTCGAGAAGCACCCGGTCGCGACCACCGCGATGTGGTGGTGCTGGCAAGTTGCGTCAGGCCGCAAGGATGGCGCGCTGCTGCCCAAGGACCTCTACCACGAAGTGCGCTACGAGCACCTCGGCGACGAGCCGGAGCCGGCGCTGCGCGGGATCACCGACTT
>CAZEQF010000199.1:0-7860 GCA_964514315.1 uncultured Singulisphaera sp.
CCGGGGGCGTCAGCTGCGGGCCGGCTGCACTCGACTCCGTGATCCGAGAACTGCCACGCAATCGCAAGCCGCCGGTCTCTGGGGCGCAGTCGCTCGACGAAGGTGCATATCGGCCGTTGCCAACGCTCGTCGCGGCGGCGCGCGAGCTGCTCGCGAGCGGGAAAGTCCGCCGCGTGACCCGAGCCGCGGCCGCGACGGAGCCAACTGTGGCCCTGCTGCGCGACATCGCGCAGGACGCTGCACGCACCAGCACGCGACGCCTCGTACTGCTTACCGGCGTTCCGGGCGCCGGCAAGACGTTCGTCGGGTTGCAGACGGTGCACGGACACTGGCTCGACGCGCTGGCCGTCCCGCGTGCCGACGGCAAGCCGACCGCGCCGGGTGTGTTCTTGTCGGGCAACGGCCCCCTGGTCGAGGTGTTGCAATACGAACTGACGCGCGGCAAGGCGGACGGAAAAACATTCGTGCGTGGCGTGAAGGACTATGTGAAGACCTACACGCGACCGAGGAGCCCCGTGCCGCCAGAGCATGTGCTGGTGTTCGACGAAGCGCAGCGTGCTTGGGATCGCGCACAGGTGGCGCGCAGCCACGACATCCCGCTGCAAGGCGCAAAGAGCGAGCCCGAGCACTTCATCGAGTTCGCCGAACGCATTCCCGAATGGTGCGTGGTCGTCGGGCTGATCGGCAACGGCCAGGAGATCCACAAGGGCGAAGAAGGAGGCGTCTCGCAATGGCGCGAGGCGATCGCGAACAGCCCGCGCGCGAACGAGTGGCTGGTCCATGTGCCTCCCTCGCTGGAACGGGGGATGTCCGTCGGTTCGCGCGTTCCGCACGTCGACGCGAGACTCAACCTAACGACCGAGCTTCGCTTCCACCTGACGAAAGACGTCCACACATTCGTCGACCGGCTGCTATCGGGCGTGCCCGCCGAAGGGCTCACCCCCATGTCTGAGAGGCTCGAAACCGAAGGCTACCACCTGCGCATAACGCGCAACCTCGAGGTGGCGCGAAGCTACCTATGGCAACGCTACGAGCACGAGCCGGAGAAGCGCTTTGGCATGCTCGCCTCTAGCCGCGATCGCGTCCTGGCAACCGAGTTCGACATTCCCAACGACTTCCAGTCGACCAAGCGCATCCGCTTCGGCCCCTGGTACGGCGACGCCCCATCACATCCTGCGCGTCGTTCCTGCCGCCTGTTGCAGGACGTCGTCACTGAGTTTGGCGCGCAGGGCCTCGAACTCGATGCCGCGCTCGTGGCATGGGGCTCTGACTACGTCCGCACGCTCGCCGGCGACGGCACCGAGCAATGGTCGTCCGCCGACGCGCGCGGCTACAAGAAGGACAGCGTGCCCGTGCGCAACCCCCACCAACTACGGCTCAACTCCTACCGCGTGCTGCTGACGCGAGGCCGCGAAGCCACCGTGCTGTTCGTGCCGCCCGGGGAACGATGGGATCGCACGTTCCACTACCTGCGCACCGCCGGCATCCGCGAACTGGTAGGCGATGAGGGACTCGAACCCCCGACATCCTCCTTGTAAGGGAGGCGCTCTAACCAACTGAGCTAATCGCCCGCGGAAGGCGCGGCACTCTAGCGCTTCTTCGGCTTGCCGCCACCGCGGCGCGGCGATCCGGACTCGGCGCCGCCGGGCGCGTCAGGCGCGAGCGGCTCACCGCGCGCGAGCGCCTTCGACACGCGCTCGAACGTCGCGACGTCATCCTCGCGCTGCGCGTCGGTGCGCTTGCGCATCGACTGCAACGGGATCGCGAGGCGCTGGTTGTCCTTCAGCTTCGTTTCGTGCCGCTGCAGGAACGCCCAATACAAGCTCCGCACGGGGCACGTCGACTTGGGATCGAACGCGCAGCCCTTGCAGTAGTCGCTCATCGAGTCGACGTAGCTCGCGCCGGCGATGTAGGGCTTGGTCGTCATGAGGTCGCCGACCGCGAACGTGCCCATGCCGAGCACGTTGGGCTCGACGACCCAGTCGTAGGCATCTGCGTAGGCGCACCAGAACCAGTCGGTCAGTTCGCGCGGGCTCACGTCGAGCAACGCGGCGAAGTTCGCGATCACCATCAGACGGCTGATGTGGTGGCCGTAGCCGTCGCGCCACACGTCCTCGACGCAACGATCGAGGCACGCGAGCCCGGACTTCGCGCCCCACCACGCAGGCGGCAACGCGCGGCGCGCGCCGAGGAACGACGGCGTCGCCTGGCCGAGCGCGTCGCGACCCTTCGTCACCGAGCGAAAGCCGTCCGTCGCTGCGTGCACGTGGCGCACGAACTCGCGCCAGCCCAGCACCTGCCGCACGAAGCCCTCCTTGCTCGCGATCGGCAGCTTCGACGCGCACGCGCCGTCGACGACGTCGCGCGGCAGCACGCGCATCACGTTGAGCAACGGCGACAGCCGCGTGTGGAACAACGACGCGGACTTCGTCGACATCGCGTCCTGGTACGGACCGAACAGCGGCAGGCACTCGCGCCGCGCCCATTCCCACATGGCGTCGGCGTGCTGCTGCGTGCACGGCAACCGGTCCTCGTCGATCGCGCCCGGATGGTCCGCGAACGCGCTGCGCACGAACGCGACCACTTCGTCGGTCACGTCGTCGCGCGCGAACGTCGGGACCTCGGGCGCCGCTGGCTCGCCGTTCCAGCGCTTGCGGTTCTCGGCGTCGAAGCTGAGCTTGCCGCCCGCGAACTTGCCGCCCTCCATCAGCACGCCCGTCGCCTTGCGCACGTGCCGGTAGAAGCGGTCCATGCGGAACGGCGGCCCGTCGGGATGGCTCGCGTCGAACTGCGCGCGCGTCGTCAGCCATCCTTCGTGCGGCTCGACGACGAGCAAACCGTCGGCAACGAGCGGCGCGAGCTCTTCGCGCAGTTCGCGTTCGGCGAACTCCATCGCGCGCAACGGGCCGAGTTCGCTCGCGACCTCGCGCAGCGCCGCCTCGTAGCCGCCGTCGGTCGCGACGTGCCGCACCGCCACGCCGCGCGCAGCCTGCTCGAGGCAGAAGTGGCGAAGGTTGGCGAGCACGAACGCGAGCTTCTGCTTGTGGTAGCGACGCCGACGCCCCTTCTGCCCCGACTCGACGACGACGATGCCGGCCTTGCGCGGATCGATCCGCGACAACGGACCGACTCGATCCGTCAGCTGGTCATAAGGCACGAAGACCCAAGTGCGCTTGCCGGCGGCCGGGCGATGCGCAGCGAGGAACTGGAGGAAGGTCTTCATCGAGAGCGGACGATTCGAACCGCGCGAGTTCGCCGCATGTTAGGCCTCGGATGCGCCGGGCCGTGCACATCCGACTCCCCCCAGCCGAATTCGCACCACATCCCTGTCACGACATCGGCGTCTGAACCTTCCTACACAAGCCACTACCGCCGACACCCCCGATGACCCGCACGACCTCTCGATCCCCACTCCGCCACGAGGGCAGGAAGGGCAGCCCAGCACGCACAGGGGCAGCCTTCGAGCGAGCCCTCGCGATCGCAGCCTGCGTCAGCCTCAGCGCATGCGCGACGATGTTCGCACCCGGACCCGACACGATCTGGATCCAGACCGATCCGCCTGGCGCCGAGGTCGTCCTTGACGGCATCACGGTTGGAGAGACCCCGGCAAACATCAAGGTCTCTCGCAAATCCAAGGGCAACCTCTCGCTCCGACACCCAGAGCACCCCCACGTCGACACGCACCTCACGACCACGCTCAATGGTGCTGTGCTTGTGAACGTGCTCTTCCCAGGACTGTTGGGGATCATCATTGACGGACTTGGCGGCAACTGCACGCGTTGGGTGTCACCAGACATCATTCGCCTACCGCCCGCACGCTCATCGATGACCCAGGCAGCCCCCTCAGTAGTCGCGAAACCAGAGAAGGCGGCCACAACGGCTCCACAAAGCCCAGCATCGACACCTCCTGCCATAGCACAGTCGACGACGGACAAGCAGCCACCGCAAGACGCCCCAGTCGCCGAAACGACAGAGCAACAGCAACCCGCGACCCAACCATCGCACTACCTCGCAGGGTTCTACATCACGGCCAATGGCTTTGGGCTGTGGCCAGCAGCGGCTGCATTGCCAGAGGATGGATCGATCGAACCGATCCACATGCCGGGCGATGCTCTCCCAGCCGTGCGGAAGGCCAAAGGCAAGACGCCGTTCCTCGCATTGGCGGCCACCGCCCCCGCAGCAACCACGCGGGTCTACTTCGTCGATCGGAATGGGGCAATCGCGGAAGGCTCTGTCGTCGCATTCGATTCGCAACCCAGCACCCTGCGATTCTTGACCGATCAGGAACTGCCGCTCCCCGGCGCACCCATCGTCGACCGCAACGGCAACGTCGTCGGATCGGCACTCGCCTCATCGAATACGGATCAACAAGGTCCACGCGAGTTTGCAGCTGTCTCGTGCGAGGCGATACAGAAGTCCCTTCGCGCATGCCCAACCATCACACGCCCCCTTCCCGCGCCATCAACCCAGGAACGTACGCAATCTCAACTCGAACAAATGCTCCGAGCGGCGACGCGTGTCCAGGAGGCGAAGCAGTGAAACTCCCGTCTGTAGCCGCTGCCTTGCGCGCAATCTGGCTCCCAGCAGTCCTGACATTCCTACAGGCCTGCACCTTTCATTCCGACGCTACGCCGGAGACTGAAGCGCCTAGCCCCGAGGCTGAACCGGCACCGGAGTCTGCACAGGAGCCTGCCCTGGAATCCGCAGCAGACGCACAAGACGAAGGAGAGGAACCAATGCCGCCGTCGCCTCGATGGCGATCGCTCCACGGGCCAATGGGCGGCCAACAGGACACAACGGGCATTTCCCTGGTCTACGAGTCCGTGGAGTTCGACACGGATGCCGATGCGCCTGCCACGATGGAATTCACGGGGATTCGATACGCGACGTGCGGAGAGTCTTGGGCATTCGACGCCGAACTCGCCTCGCCGAAGGTGACTGTCGACGACGAACTCGGCGACGAAGGGGGCGGCGCGTTCTTCGCAGCAGCTGGGCTTTCCACCAACTGGTTGCAGTCCGAGAGCTTTGCCCTCCAACCTCGCTTCAGCATGGGCTACGGGCAATGCGATGTGTCGCTGCCCCGCCCCGCGCCCCTGGCCAGGTCTAATACCAGCCTAGAATGGTTCCAAGGCGACATGGCTATCGCGGCGAGCTACCTGCCCGCGGCCGATTCGGCATACGCTTTGTCTCCTTCAGCTGGCATAGGCTTCCGCTACCTCGACGGCTTCCATGAATTCAACGACGGAAGCACTCGCGAGTTCGACGCGGCACTCGCCTACGGGTTCGTTGGCGCGCATTGGAACCAGTGCGCTGGCGACTCGTCACGCTGGGCGTTCGAGGCAATGGCAATGGTCGGCCAACTCGAAGGCTTCCAGATCGGCCTCTCCTTCTTCTTCTGAACACACATGAGCGTCCGCCACTCCCATCTCTTTCCTCTATTGCTTCTCTTGCCACTTCTGGCACTCGCCTGCGAAGGCCCAAAGCGCACCAACAAGAAGGAGAAGCCTGAACCCGTCAAGACGCAGGGCCCCACGACCAAGCCCGAAGCAAAGCCTGAGCCTGTTCCAGAGCCTCAGCCTGAACCCGTCAAGCAAGAACCGCCACCAGAGCCAGTCGAGCTCTTCTCGGCGACCCGATCCATCGACGGTCGCAAGCGGCCCAACGTGACGGACAGCACACCGCAGCCAGTCCCATCGCTGCGCACCTACGCATTCGGACAGACTCCGTCCCCGCTGCAGGTTCCCGACTCTTCGATCCGCGTGGAGCCGCTGGCCGCTGTCACCGAACTGCCGGTCACCCACAAATCTGAGACCATTCGCAGCGTCGCATTGCCGCACCGCGAGCTCGAATGGGAAGCAGCACTGCTACAACGCGGCATCGAGGTCCTCGACCGTTCGTCGATGCCATTGATCGAGCGCGAGATGTTCCTCCAGGAAGCTCGATTGCCGGCCACCGGTGCGGCACCGCGCGACATCATCAAGACGCCATTGGTCGGCCGCGAACTCGTCATGCTCGGCCGCGAGCACAGCCCAGTCTGGATGCTGCAGAACGAGAACTTCTACCCATTACTGAACGGCCGCTCCGTCGCGGATGACGTCAAGCTGCCGGTGGGCCGCCACATCGCTGCGCAAGCGCTGCTAGAGACATCAGATTTCGACATTGCAGTAGAGCCCTTCGAACGCGAAGCGGCTCGCCCCACGGCATCGACGATCGACTACGTGCCTCAAGTTCTGACCTCGGTCAAGCAACCGGAACCTGTCGAGCAATCATGGAGCATGGATCCGGCCGATCCATTCCATGTCATCAGCAAGACGGGTCCGACGTTCTTTGACCCGGAGACCCGTTCGCTCTGGAGTCTGACGGATGCGTGGATCGGCCACGAAGTCACGCGCGACGAATACATTGCGCGGAGGACGTCCACCCTGAAGAGCTTCTGCCAAGCGTGCGCTCGCGAACTCCAGGACAAGGCAACCACTACCAAGCCAAGCGACAAGGACACGCCACTGCGGTGGAAGTGCACTGAGTGTGCGGACATCCAGCCGACCCGATACGTCGATGGCTACACGGATGGCTCGCCCGCAGATGTTGCCGTCTCGCTGTCGCTACGCACGACGTGGACGGCCCCGCGAGCCGGCAGCTACCCCGTGCTGGCGGCGAAGGACGCAGTGCGTGCAGTGCTTCGCTCCGCATCTTCATGGCAGAAGTTCGAACTCGATTCACTCAAGCACGAGACCACGAGTGCCCAACTCGGACTGCTCGCCAACCACGATTGGTGCCACATCGACGAGTCCCTACTCGCAACGGTTAGCACCTACTCGGAGTCGCAGAAGTTGGTTGGCTACTTCGGCCCCGAAGCGCAACGGCCCGGAACGTTCCTTGTTCCGGCAATCGACGCAAATGGAGGCCAGATCTACGTGCTCGCCACGGAGCCGACGACCAAGGAGACCTTCCAGGTTCCAGTCGCAAATCTCACCGTCCGCATTCGCGCCGTCGGCGTTGCGGATACGCGCCTGCTCTGCGCCGGCACACTCCGCATGAACTATCGCAACTTGCTTCCGGCTGGACTGGAACTGCCGGTGAACACCAAGGGCCTTGATTCGAAGCAGTGGCCCTCGGTGGCCCAACAGAGCGAGGCGCTCAAGAAGGCTGCATGCGCTCGCATCGCTGCGATGCTCAAACCCTAAGCACTCGCGCGCTGCAAGATCGCGTCTAGTCGCGCGAGGAACACGCCATCGCGCGACACTCCAGCCTCACTCCACCCGCCGCGCCGGCCGGAACCCGATCGTGTGCCCGGAGACCTACGGGCCCACGCTGCGCGCTGCCGCGTCGCGAGCATGGCCCAGCTTCGCCGTTCACGGATTGCAAGCGGGGCAAACACCAGGCTCCGCGACCACGAGGCCGTCCGGACGAGCGCGCTCCGACTCGAAGCGACATCGAGGACACGCATGGACCTCGGCACGCGTGAAGAGCGTCGGCTCTCCGCAGTCGCGACACGGGAGCCCGGGCACGTGACGATCCAACCCGAATCCCGGCGCCCTGCAGTGCGGACACGGCGTCAATGCGCGCGCGACGAGGTCCTTGCCCGCGAGCGCGATCGCCTTCATGCGCGTCGGGTTCGTGTGCGCGCGCATGTCGCTCGTGGCGCGGCACCGTGCGCGCACGGTCGCGGCGAAGTCCAAAGCCTCCACCGCCTGGCGTCGCAGATCCGCGGCGCGCCCTGCGTGCTCGAACACGCACACAGGCGGGTCGCCGACGGTGAGCAACACGCCGTGGGACGGAAACCCGACGCGTTGCGCGAACGCCATGACCTGCTCGACGGAGTCGAACCCGATGCTTGCATGGTTGGTCTGCATCGACTGG
>CAZEQF010000200.1:0-7843 GCA_964514315.1 uncultured Singulisphaera sp.
CACCCCATCGCGCGCGCCGGCGAACGGCCGCAGCCTGCCCCGGCCCGTCGTGACGCAGCGCTCGCGACGTGGGCACGGAGCCAGCACCCGCAGAACACGGTGCATGTGCTGACCGGTTCGTTCGACCCGGCGGCCGTGCGAGCCGACCTCGAACGCGCATTCGAACGCACGCTGCTGCCCCTCGCGCAACCGATGCAGCCGGCCTCGCCGCGCTCGCGCACGGCGACGCGGCGCGCAGCCGTTCCGGGCGCGCGGTTCCCCGCGGCCTTGGTGGCGTTCGCGCTGCCGGCCGAACTCGACCGCGACGCAGCGGCGACCGCGGCGCGCTGGTTTGCCGACGGGCCGGAGTCGTGGCTCGGCAAGGAACTCGTGCGCGCCGGCCGCGCATCTGCGCGCGTCGCCGTTCGCGCGCCGTGGCCGGACACTGCCGCGACGGGGCTTCTGCTCATCGAAGTCACGGACACCGCAGGCACGCGCGAAGGGCTCGCCGAAGAGACGCTCGCGCTGATCGCGAACGGTCGGGCCGCAGCGCCGGAGCCGGGCCAGTTGCCGCTGCGCTTCGCCGCGCAGCAGCGCGCGTTCGCACTCGCGACGGACGGAGCCGCGGGCTTCGCTGCATGGTGCGCCGACCGCGCGCTTGCCACGCACGCGAACGGGATCCCCACGGCGCCCATCGCGCCGGTGTATCCCGAACTCGTCGAGACGCTGCGACGCGTGCTCGCGTCGAGCCCGATCGTCGTGGAATGGAGGGACCAATGACCGCCGAACCGAACCGCGCCCGGCACATCCTGGCGCTGCTGACCGCAGCAGCCGCATGCGCGTGCTCGGCGCAAAAGGCAGGCAAGCAGCCGGAGGCTGCAGCGCCGAAGCCTGCACCCACGCCCGCTGCAACCGCGCCCGCCACCGCCGCGACCAACGTCGCGCCGCGAGAGACGACCAAGCCGACCGAGCCCGCGCCGAGCCGACGCTTCCAGCTCGAGAACCGCATCGACGTCGTGTTGCTGCCGCAGGCGAAGGATCCTTCGCAGTCTGCGGAAGTCGCGCTGCTGCTGCCCGGCGGCACGGAGACCGGCCGCGAAGGCTCCGCCGAGCTGGCTGCGCACTTGCTCGCGCACGGCGCGGACGCGACGGCGGGACGCCAGAGCCTCGAACGCCAGGTCGCGCAGATGGGCGGCGCGCTGGACATCGAGATCGGCCGCAAGTCGACGTGGGTGCACGTGCGGATGCCGTCGGCCCGCTGGCAGCTGGCCGCGCAGACGCTCGTGGGCGCGCTCGAGACGCATCTCTCCAGCCGCGGCTTGCTCGAGCGCTCGCAGGAAGACTGCATCGCGACCGCGAACGCAGCGATCGCGCGCGACCCGGTCCTGTTCGCAGCCGAACGCATGCTGCTCGGCGACGAAAGCCCTGCCGCCTACCTGCAGCGACTGCTCGATCGCGACGCGGGCGAAGCGGTCGCGTTCCAGCGTCGCTACTTCCGGCCGGACCGTTCGCTGCTCGTCGTGCGCGCGCCGGACACAGACGCTGCGATGGAAGCGGGCGTCCGCGCGACGTTCGGGCAATGGCAACCCGAGAGCCCGAACGCCGAAGGCGAGATCACGACCCAGGTGCGCAAGTCGCCGGAAGGCATCGCGTGGATCGAGGATCCGAAGCGCGAGGCCGACGCGCCGTGCGACGTGGCGTTGCTGCTGCAATGGCCGGATCCGCACTCGCTCGAGGCGCCGGCCATGCACGTGCTCGCGGGCTGCCTCACCGTCGACGGCGTCGGCGGGCGGCTCGAGCGCCTGCAGCAGGAAGCAGGCCTCGGCAACGTGACGCTCACGGCCGACACGTTGCGCGTCGGCGAAGGTTCGGCGCTCGTCCTGCGCGGCGCGATGTCGGCGCAACAGGCGCTGCAACTGCACGCGACGATGCTGTCGGCGAGGAAGTCGCTGCGCGACATCCCGATCTCGACCAGCGAACGCACCCAGGCGCGCGCCGCAGCGTGGCTCAGCCTGCGCGCATGCGAGACGCATGCTTCGTCCTCGCTGCGCGAAGAACTGGAACGCGTGGCGCTGGGCAAGGAACTCGCCACGCAGATCCGCCAGCTTGCCGACCTCGATCGTCCGGGCAGCCCCGACGCGAAGGCGATCGAAGCCTTCCTCGCGCTGCCGGTCGCCATGGTCGTGCGCGGAGGCCCGGCTCCTGCAGGCGCGCCAGGCGTGCGCACCTGCCCGCTGTCGCCGTCGGCAGCATCCGTTCCGCTCGCGCAGAACGACGACGAGAACCTTCGACAGGCAGCGTTGCCGTGGCGCAACCGGGTCGTCGAAGCCATGGGCGGCGCCGTGGCGCTGCAGGAATGCGTCGGCTTCGAGAGCCTGAAGTCGATCGCGACGAAGGATGCTCCGACCGCCGACGAAGCGACGAGCTGGCGCATCGGCGGCAACGTGAGGCGCACGCGCAAGGTGCTCGGCGCAACGGTCGAGACGCTGCTCGCAGGCAACGAGTGGACGGAGACGGTCGCAGGCCGCAGCGCCCAACTCTCGCCGCAAGAAGCTGCATGGCGCCGCAGCGAAGTCGCGCGGCACCCGCTCGCGCTCGTGTTGGCGTGGCAACGCGGCGACGTGCAGTTCCGCGTGCTCACGACGCGCCGCGTCGGCGACCGCGACTACGAAGCGCTGGAAGCGATCGACGGCGGCTTCGAACGCCTGCGCATCGAGATCGACCGCGAGTCGGGCCTGCTGCGCACGGTCGAGTGCTGGGCCACGACGCCCGACGGCAACGCGACGCGCAGCGTGGACACGTGGAACGACTACCGAACGGTCGAAGGCGTGCGCGTGCCGTTCCGCTGCTCGACGATCGTCGACGACGGCCAGAGCGAGCGCACGACGACGTTCGTTCGCGTGCAGTTGCTGCGCGGCTGAGATCGCCGCGCGGGCCGTTCGTCCTGCTGCGCGCGGCGTCCTGCTGCGCGCAGCGTCGCCCGACTTAGTTCAGCGCCGCGAGCCGCCGAAGCGCAGGATCATGCCGGCGTAGAACATGTGCTCGCCGCGGATGTCGTCCTGGATGCTGACCGAAGGACGGCTCTCGTTGTCGAGGTAGGAGTACCACGCGTTCAGCGAGATGACTTCGCTGAAGTGCACGAAGCCCTCCGCGCCGCCGCCGACGAAGAACTCCTCCGTGCCGCCGCGTCCGTCCTCGCCGACTGCTTGCACATACTGCGCCTGCACGAACGGCGAGACCGAGAACCAGTCGCCGAGCGGCAACCGGTAGCGCAGCTGCACGTCGCCGTAGATGTCGCCCTGCGGCCGGGTCGCGTCGTAGTTGACGATGCGGTCCTTCTCGTCGGCCATCGCAGCCGTCGCGAAGACCTCGAACGCCGAGTCGCTGCCGGACGCGATGTACCACTCCATGCGGCCGCGACCGCGGAACACGGCCTTCGGCAACTCGCCGGCCCAGAGCACGGAGCCGAAGCGATCGTCGCTGTCGTTCCACTCGCGCTCCAACGCCACGGTGAGGATGAACCCGTCGCGCGGCGCATGGCTGCGACGGTCGAGCTGCACCGTGTTGTGCTCGAGGAAGATGCGGAGACCGTAGGCCGCGTAGTCACCGGGCTCGGTGTAGAGCGGGTCCGTACGGGCGTTCCGGTCGAACTGGTTCCTTCGATAGTACGGGCCGAACTCGACGAACAGATCCTGCGCGGCTTCGCGGCCGAAGCCGAGATACGCCTCGTAGTCCTCGCCTTCGTATTGGCCCGTCGGCACGAACACGCGGTCGTCGTAGTAGCCCTCGCGGAAGAACGGCCAGATGCGCGACGAGAACTGCAGCCGCGTCACCGAGTCGTTGCCGCGTGGATCGCCTTGGCGCAGGCTTGCGAGGAATCCGTCGCGGCCACCGTAGAGGTCCATGCCGCCGTCGCCGATCGACTCGTCGTGGTAGAGCACGCTGCCGTCGAACTGGATCGTGTCGTCGAGACCGTTCGCGGGATCCTTCTCCTCGGCCTTCGACCCCATCGCGCCCGCCTCGATCTGCAGCAGCTGGCGGTAGGGAATCCGCGGGTTGCGGAAGGTCATGAGGTCGTCGAAGGACTGGGCCCACGCCGACTGCGACAACGCCACGAGGACAGCCGCCCGGATCCGGAATGCGTTCACGCGGCAAACGGTAGCGAACGGCAGCACCCCGGCAACGGATCCGCGCGCGATGACGTCGGGATGCGTCCTGCGGATGCGATGCGTCAGGCGGCCGCGTAGGAACTCAGCAAGCCGCGGATCTCCGCGTCGGCGGGGAATCGACGCTGGAAGTCCTCGCGCACGCGAACGCCGAGGGCCCCGGCTGCCGTGCGGTTGCGATAGAGGGCGAGCACCTGGCGCGCGAGCTCCTCTTCGTCGTGGAACAGCAACGCCGTCTCGCGATGGCGCAGCAGCTCTTCGTTGCCTGGGGTCGCAGCCGCGACGATGGGCCGGCCGAGCATGCCTGCTTCGAGGATGGTCGGCGAGCAGCCCTCGCTCATCGACGTGTTGAGCACGACGTCGGCGTCGAGATACGCCGCGCCCATGCGGTCGCGCGCGAGCGCAGGCAGCACGCGGACGCCGCCGAACTCGGCCGCTTCCTTGCGCACGAGGTCCGCGTAGTCGGCGTCCTGGTCGGGACCGGCGAGGATCATCTCGACGTCAGCCCCTGCCGCGCGCAGCGTGCGCGCCAACGACAGCGCGCGGTGCTGGCCCTTGATCGGACGCAGGCCGCCCGGAAGGAACACGAGGAACCGCTGACGCGGGATGCCGAGCGAGCGACGGAGGTCCGTTCCGCCCGTGTCGAGGCGGACCGCGGCGCGCGGGACGACGTCGACCTTGCCCACCGCATCCGGCACGCGCTGCTCGACGAGTTCCGCAGCCTGCGCGCTCGGCGCGAGCACGCGATGCGCGCGGCGCAGCACTTCGCAGACGAGCGGGCCGTCCTTGTCGTCGGTCATCACCGCATGCACGTCCTCGCCGCTCAACGACACGACCCACGGCGTGCGCAGGCCGAGCAGCTGCAAGCCGGTGCGCGCGGCATCGTGCGCGTGGACGATGTCGGGACGAAAGCGGCCGAAGGTGCCCTCGAACGACTGCTTGATGCCGCCCTCGCTCGTGCCGCCGAACAGTTCGCACAGGTGGCCGCAGCGCTGCAGTCCTTCGCGGTAGCGCGCGACCGTCGCCGCGTTGCCGAGGTAGACATGCGCGGGAGCGGGCGTCAGCAGCAGGACCTTCATGCTGCCGACTTTTCGGCCTCCGAAGGGTCCCGACCTTTGTCAGCGCGCGCGGCGGCGCTCGGCGGACCGCAGCGCGGCCACGAGCTTCTTCACGCGCGCAGGATCGACACGCTGCGCCACGTCGCCATCGCGCTTCAACGCCGTGCCGACGATCGCCCCGTCGCATCGAGGCCACAGCTCCGCTGCGTTGGCGGCGGACAGGCCCGAACCGAGCCAGACCGGGAAGTCCCCCACTGCTTTGCGGACGGCGTCGATGCGCGCGGCGTCGACGGGCTCGCCGGTGCGCGAACCGGACAGGATCAAACCCGCGGCGCCCGAACGTTCCGCGAGGTCGCGCGCGGCCGCCTGCTCGTCGAACGGCGCGAGCGGAGTCGCGTGCTTCACGAGGAAGTCGGCCAACACCTGCGTCGAAGCGCCGAGCTGGCGGCGATAGGCGAACAGTCGCGCCGCCTCGCCTTCGATGACGCCTTGGTCGGTCACGTAGGCGCCAGCGATCACGTTGACGCGCACCCACTTCGCGCCGACGACCGCGGCTGCGCCGAGCGCCGCGAAGCCGTCGTTGCGCAGGCAGTTGACCATCACCGGCAAGCCGTGGCGCTGGGACACTTCGCGCGCGACGACCGCGAGCGCCGCCGTGACGTCGGGAGTCACTGGGTCGGACGCGGTGCCCTTGCGGAACGGCGCGTCCCCGAAGTTCTCGACGCAGATCCCGGTCACGCCGCCCTTCGCGAGCGCCGCGGCGTCCGCGAACGCCCACGAGAACACTTCGTCCATGGAGACATGGCGGGCAGCGGACGGAAGGGCGCGCAGGTGCACGACGCCGAGCAGTGGCTTCATGGCGCGCATCGTGCGGAGCCGACGCAACGGAGCAAGCAGACGGCAGCCCGGCGCCCGTTGTGATAGTGCCTGCCATCTCCTAGCTTCATCGCCATGCCCCGCAAGAACCGCAGCGCCGAACGGCGAGCCGACGTCCTGCCTGCGCTCGCTCGCACGTTCGCGGAACTCGGCTACCGACGCGCGACGACGGCGGAGCTCGCGTCCCGCTGCGGGCTGACCGAAGTGGCGCTCTACCGCGTGTTCGCGGACAAGCGCGCGATGTTCCTCGCAGCGATCGAGCACGTCTACGACACCTCGATCCTCGCGTGGGAGAAGCTGCTCGTCGCGACGGACGACCGCAGCCCTGCCGAACGGCTGCTGGAGCACGAATCGGTCCACCACGGTGAATTCGGCCTCTATCGACTCGTATTCGCCGGATTGAGCGAGTCGGACGACGCCGAGATCCGCGACGCGCTGGCGCGCATGTATCGCCGCTACTTCGAGTTCGTCGTGCGCCGGATCGAGGAGCACCGACGGGGCGGCGCCGGGCCGGAGGCTGCAGCGGCGGCGTGGGCGCTGATCGGCATGGGCACGATGTCGAGCATCGGACGCGAACTCGGCACCATGGCCGCGGCCGACCGCAAGCGCCTCTGGACCGAAGCCGGCCCGGCCCTGCTCGGCAACCGCCGCAAGAAGGCCTGACTCCTTCGCACCACGGCCACTGGAACCCGTCGTCGCTCGTTCCGATAGTGCTTGCTACCCTTTTGAGGACGCCATGAACAACGCTGCCGCCACCGCGCTCACCCCCCTGCCCCTCTTCGCATCCTGCAGCGCGCCTTCCGACGCGCCCGCTGCCTCCACGCCGCCCGCCGCGGCAGGACGCTCGATCACCGTGTTCCCCGTGTCGCTCGCCGGCCGCGCGAGCCCTGACGCAGCCAACGTGGTCGGGATCCTGCTCGAACGCGGCGGCGCCGAGTCCGTGGAACTGGACGAAGCGGAGTTCGCGCCCGAACAGGGCTCGGACCCGACGCAGCAAGCGGCAGCGTTCGGCTCGTGGGTCGCAGCACGCGGCCTCGCGACCGACCTCGCGCTGCGCGTCGCCATCGACGGATCGCCGCAGTCCGGCATCTCCGCGGTCCGCACGATGCTCGTCGACAAGCATGGCGCGACGGTCCTCGACGCATCGCACCGCAGAGGCTCGCCGCAGTTCGACGCGGCCGCGCCGAAGGAGCCGATGGACTGCTGCGTGTTCGCCGTGAACTCGCTGCGCGACGTGCTGGGCCTGCAGGATCCGATGCGCGGCAACGCGAACGCGAGCAAGCTGCAAGCGCGAATGCAGCAACGCGCAGGCGTGCCGGACGAACAGGAGGCGGAAGCGATGATGCAGCGCCTCTCCGCACTGCGGGCAGCCGGGAAGTCGGCGAAGATCCGCGTGTTCCCGGCGCGCGTCGGCGACGAATGGTCGCACGAGGCCGCAGCCCTGCTCGCAGCGCGCATCGAGGCAAGCGGGCTGTGCGCCGCGATCGAGGAACAGCAGCAGTTGTCGTTCACGACCCAACGCAGCCCCAACCAACAGGCCGTGTTGTGGAGCGGCGCACGCTCGATGCAGCAGGCGCTGCGCGCCCGCGGCGCGAACGCCGAATACGCGCTGGTCTGCGACTTCCTGCCGCGAGCGAAGGATGCGTTCGGCGCAGTGCACACGTGCCTGTTCGCGCCGGACGGCTCGTTCGTGTTCGTCGACTACCAGAACTCGCACCACGACGACTTCACGTCCGTCGACCCGCGCACGGCGCGCGACTGCGC
>CAZEQF010000201.1:0-7734 GCA_964514315.1 uncultured Singulisphaera sp.
TGGCCGCGCCGACAGCCGATATCGCCCCCATGCTCTGAGCCCTGAACTCGCCGAAGAGGATCGCGGTCGCGATCCTCGGCATCGCCCTTGGCTTCCTCGTGCGCCAGCTGTGGCACGTCGAAGTGGCGCCGATGCTCGGGTTCTTCGTCGGCCTGTTCGCAGCGCAGCTCGTGCCTTCGACTGGAGCATGCGCCGTGCCGCCGCGGACGAAGCGCCGCGAGAACTGAGCGCCGCACCGTCGCGGCTTCGTTCGCGCGGACTGCCCTGCGCGCCGCGCGCAACCGATCCGCGCGCCGCGCGCAGCAATCCGCTCAGCGCTCGAACTTGGCCTTGACGGTCACCTGTTCGCTGCCGCGCTGCACGACGATCGTCTTCTCGACGGCGCCCGCAGCGAGCGCCGCGCGCAGTTCGTCCTGGCCGCCGACCTTCTTGTCGTCGATTTGCAGCAGCTTGTCGCCGACCTTGATGCCGGCCTTCGCCGCGACGCTGTTCTCCTCGACGCCGCCGATCGTGACGCCGTCGTCGCCTAGCGTGACGCCGAGCATGCGGCGCGCGCCGCGCGGTCGGCCGCCGAAGCGCTGCTCGACCTTCATGTTCTCGCGCGTGAGCATCTCGGGCAGGTTGGCGATGCCGAGCGCGCCGGTCGCGACGACGACCGCGGTGTGCATCTGGTATTCGGGGATCGCCGCCGCGTAGGTGTCGAACTGGGTGTGGTGCGTGTGGTTGTAGTCCGCGCGCCCGGCCTGGTCCCAGAAGAAGCCCGGCACGCCGGCCGCCGTGAACGCCTCGTGGTCGCTGCCGATCGGCCGGAACGCGTCGATCTCGCGGATCGCGAACTTCAACTCGCCGCCCATCTTCAGCACGTGCTCGAACGCGGTCTCGAGCTGCGGCCGCATCTCCTTCATGCCCGCGATGCCGGACACGTAGTTGGTGCCGCCGTCGTGCACGAGGCACGCCGAGTACTTGCCCATCTCGTCCTTGTGCGCCTGCACCCACGCGCGCGAACCGAGCAGCCCCTGCTCCTCGCCGCCCCACAGCATGAAGCGGATCGAGCGACGCGGCTTGGCGCCGATCGCCGCGAGGATGCGAGCTGCCTCCATCGTCGTCGCGGTGCCGGTGCCGTTGTCGGTCGTGCCCGATGCGCCGTCCCAGCTGTCGATGTGGCCGCCGACCACGACGAACTCGTCCGGCTTCTCCGTGCCGACGATGTCAGCGATCACGTTGAACTGCGGGATCGGGCCCTTGCGGAAGTGGTTCTGCACGTCGAACTCGACTTCCACCGCTTTGCCTTCCTCGGCCATCGCGCGGATCTCGTCGAAGAGGTCCTTGCGCAGGCGCACGACGACGGTCTTAGGCAGCTTGCCCCAGGTAACGCGCATGTTGCCGCTCGTCTGCACGAGGTGGTCGCGCGTCGTCGCGACGATGCCGAGGCCGCCCTCCGCGTCGACCGCGTCCGCGACCTTCGTCAGCAACGCAGCGGGCACGCCGAGTACCCACGCGCCTTTGATCTTGCTGCGCATCGCCGCGAGCTCCTCTTCGGTCTTCGGCGACAGCACCACCGGCCCGCGCGCCGGACCCTTCGTTCCTGCGCTCCACGCGTCGGTGCCGAACACGAGTTCCTTCTCGATCGGCGCCGTGATGCGGCCCTGCCACATCCCGCGGTTGAAGCCGACTTCCATCTCGCCCCACTGCTCGAGGCGCGGATTGCTGAGCCCCATCGCCGCGAACTCGTCGCGCGCCCATTCGCACGCAACCGTCAGGTTGTCCGACGACGTGAGCCGCGGCCCGATGCGGTTGACGAGATGGTCGAGGTGCGCCATCACGCGCGACTTCTCGAAGCCTTCCATCTTGATCGCTTGGAACTGCGCGACGTCGACCTGAGCCAGGAGCGACGGGGCGAGGAACAGGAACGGGAGCAGCGCGGCGCGTGCGTTCATGCGCAAAACGTAGCGAGGCGCATCACCGGCCGCAGCAGCCGCGCAGGCTCCGCCCTCGATCAAACGCGCTTCTTCTCGCGACGCCACAAGATCGCGACACCGGCGAGCGCGATCAGCGCGCCGAAGAACTCGCGCGTGAGCTCCACGCGCGGATCTTCGGACGACATGCTCGCCTGCGTCATCGTGAAGTCCTTGCCGCCGAAGACGTTCTCGTAGAGGCCGGGGCCGGTCGCGGCCATCTCGGCAATGCACGCCACCGCAGCAAGCAACAGCAGCCACACCGGGACGCGACGGAACAGGCTCACGACGAACAGCGCGCCGATGACCGCGTAGAACGCGAGCCACAGCGCCGCGTCGAGCGCCGACGGCTTGTCGTAGATCGCCGGATCGAGGTCGTTCTGCTGCAGCCACGCGAACAAGAAGAACATCGCGGCGAGCACGAGGTGGACGACGGTGGTTGCCGCGCGCGATGGAGTCGACGGACGCTCGCTCATCCGCGGGAGCCTACGCGACGGGACACGGCGAATGGAGCGCGCGCGACCGCGACGAAACGGCGGCACGCGGAACCGTGGCTCGGCCGAGACGACAGCTCGCTATCCTGCGCCGCATGACGCAACCGACGCCCGATGCGCCGACGCCCTCGCAGCCCCGACGCCCTGGCATTCTCCGCATGTTCGGGCCGTTCCTCCGCCGCGAGGCTGCGTTGCTGCTGCTCGTCGCCGTCGCCGTGTTGTCCATGACCGGCGGATGCCACGCGATGGAATCGCTCGGCGGCGTCGGCGTGGCGTTGCAGTTCGCGCTGCTGCTGTCGGCGATCCTGTGGGGCGCGTTCCGCGTCGTGCACCATGCGGAAGACATCGCGCACGTCCTCGGCGAACCGCTCGGAACGCTCGTGCTGACGCTCGCGGTGATCGGCATCGAAGTCGCGCTCGTCGTCGCCGTGATGCTCGGCGGACAGTCCGAGCCCACCGCCGCCCGCGACACGATGTTCAGCGTGATCATGCTCGCGCTCAATCTCGTGCTCGGACTCGCGCTGCTGCTCGGCGGCTATGCGCGCGGCCAGTCGAAGCACAACCTGCAAGGGTCGACCTCGTATGTCGGCACGCTGATCGTGCTCGGCGGACTCAGCCTCGTGTGGCCGCGCATCAGCGAGTCCGCGCCCGACGGCCAGGCAAGCGTGCTGCAGGAGTGGTTCCTCGTCGGAGCGTCCGTCGCGTGCTACGCGGTGTTCCTCGTCATGCAGACCGGCCGCACGCGCGGCTGGTTCCAGGACGTCGAACCGAACGACGAGGCTTCGCACCACGCATCCGCGCCCACCTCGCTGCGCGGAGCCATTCCGCTGCTGCTCGTGTACCTCGGCCTCATCATCCTGCTCGCGGAGCAGATGGCGCACTCGCTGGAGAACGTCGTCGTCGACGTCGGGCTGCCGAAAGCGATCGCGGGGCTGGTGATCGCGACGATCATCCTGGCGCCTGAGGCCATGGCCACGCTCAACGCAGCCAAGACGGGCTCGATGCAGCGCGCCGTCAACCTCTCGCTCGGCGCAGCGCTGTCGACGATCGGCCTCACAGTGCCCGCAGTGCTCGCCGTGTCGCTCGCGACCGGGCAGACCGTCGAGCTCGGCCTCGAGCCGACCGAGATCCTGCTGCTCGCGCTGACCTACATGCTGTCGATCAACACGATGTCGACCGGCCGCACGACGCACCTGCACGGCCTGCTGCACGTCGCGCTGTTCTGCGCGTATGTCGTGCTGATCTTCGACGTGTGAGGCGAGGCGCGAACTGCTCGCGCGTCATCGCGAACGGCGCGCTCCTTCACCGGCGCCTTCTGCGCGCATGCAAGGGTGTCGAGTCAGGTCGACACCCTTGCAGCAAGAGCGCCGCCGCAGTCGCGGCGGCAACGCGTCACTGCTTCTTCGAACCGTCGCCGGGCGTGACCGGCTTCATCGGCGTCGCGGGGACCATGCCGCCCGCGGGAGCCATCGGCTTCATCGGGATCGCGGCCTTCTTCTCGCCGCGCGCCGCATCGCGCGCAGCCTGGTCCTTCGCCGCCTGCTCGAGCGTCGCCGCATCGACCTTCACGCCGGCCTTCGCGAGCGCCGCGTCGAGCAGCACTTCGCCCTTCCGGTAGCCGCTGACTTCGGCGACGACCTTGCCGTCCTTGTCGATGACGAACTGCTGCGGGATGCCGCTGACGCCGAAGAGCTTGCGCGACGCGCGGTCCGCGGACTTCTCCAGCGGATCGAACGCGAACATCACGTCGGGGTAGTCCTGCGTCTTGCTGTCGACCCACGCGTCGAACTTGCTGCGTTCGTCGCTCGTGCACGAGGCGAGGACGACGACGCCCTGGTCCTTGTAGTGGTCCGCGATCTCCTGCACGTGCGGCATCGCCGCGACGCACGGGCCGCACCACGTCGCCCAGAAGTCGAGCACGACGATCTTGCCGCGCAGGTCAGACAGCTTGATCTGCTTGCCGTCGCGCATCGTCATCGCGAAGTCCGGAGCCATGGCGCCGGGCTGCAGCAATTCGACCTTGGCCTCGGCGACGCGCGCCTTCGGCGGCTGGAACGCTTCGGGCCCAGCGACCACCTTGGGCATGTGCTCCGGCGCGAGCTTGACGCCCGACTTGAGCAGCAGGTTGCCCATCGCTTCCTTCCAGTTCTTCGGGCCGAAGCCGCCGAGCAACTTGCCGTCCGCGGAGACCGCCATCAGCGTCGGCATCGCCGGCAGCATGTTGCCTTGGTAGTAGCGGCGGATCACCGCCACCTTGCCCCACTGCTGGCGAGCTTCGTTGTCGACCTCGCCTTCCTGCAGCTTCGGCATCGGACCGGCCTTGTCCCAGCCCACTGCGATCTTGCTGCCCGCGTCGAGCTTCGCCAGCAGCGCGTCGAACTCCGCGCGCTCCGCGAGCACGTGCGCCGCGATGCACTGCACGTCGTAGCTCGCGTAGGTCGAACGGATCTCCTCGAGCAGCGCGACCGGCACGACGTCGCCCCAACCGAAGCCGACGACGACGGGCTTGCCGCGCATCGACGACAGCGAGAACTCCGCGCCGTCCTTGCCCACGAGCGAGAAGTCCGGCGCGTCCTTGCCGTGCGGGATGGAGCCGAACTGCGGATAGAACGACGGCGGCGGGTTGGCCGCGCGCTTCTTCTGCTCCTCGTCGTCGCGCTTCTGCGCAGCGGCCGCCTGCTCTTCACCGCGCTTCTGCGTGGCTGCGTCGACGGGCACACCCGCGCGCGCGAGCGCCGCCTCGAATCGCATGTCGCCGTCGCTGTGGCCGACGACCGCCATCGTGATCACGCCGTCCTTGCCCACGACGAACTTCGTCGGAATGCCCTGCACGTGGTAGAGGGCCTGCGACGCGCGCTGGTCGAACGTCTTCGAGCTGCGGTCGTTGGGATCGCACGTGAAGACGAGGTTGGGGTAGGTCGCGCCGTTCTTCTTGACCCACTCCTCGAACTTGCTGCGCGAGTCGCTCGTGCACACCGCGAGCACGACCACGTCGTGCGCCGCGTGCGCCTTCGCGACTTCCTGCACGTGCGGGAACGAGGCGATGCACGGACCGCACCACGTCGCCCAGAAGTCGATCACGACGACCTTGCCCGCGTAGTCCGAGATGCGGACTTCCTTGCCGTCGATCGTCGTGCTGACGAAGTCCGGGGCCTTCTGGCCTTGGGCGAGGAGCTTCGGTTCGTCCTGCGCGCAGAGCGACATCGCGAACGAAGCGAGAAGGGCGGCGCGCAGGGCGCGCGAGGCGTGGATTGGCTTCATGGTCGGGCTCGGAAGGCGGCACAGCATACGGAGGGCACGCTCGACGCGAGACGCTCCGCGGAATTCCCCTTCTGCGCCGACTTCAGTGGCCCTGGTTGCCTTCGAAGCAGGCGAAATCCACCAGGAATGTCGCGCCGAGCAGCAGCGCGCGCACCTCGGGCGGAACGTGCCCACGCCACTCGACGCCGAACACGTCCGCGTCGGTGAACCACTCCTTCAGGGCGCCGCCCCACTTCTTGCTGATCTGGCCCACGACCTGGCCCTCGAACCGCAACTCGAAGGTCCAGATGCGGAACAACGGGCTCACGATCTCCATCACGACTTCGCCGCGGTTGTTCTCGACGACGAAACGACGGTCGAGCCACGACCACTTGCGCTCGATGGCTCCGAGGCGCCGATCGCCGTCGAAGACCTCGACGCGGAAGAAGAACCAACGGAACGGCTTCTCGATGCGCCCGATCGGCGCGCGCGCCGCGTCGAAGATGCGGATCGTCGCGCTGCGCATCGGACCGAACAGGCTGCGCAGGAAGAAGGCGCCGAAGCCCTTCGACTCCTCCTCCGCATGGCCCAGCAACGCGCCGTCGTCCGACCGAAGCTCGTAGCGATTCCTCGTCTCCACGCCGACGAGGATCTCGCCCCACTCCTTCTGCTGCTTGACCAGCACGCGCGAGGCGCCGGCGACGAGCGACTGCAGCGGCCCTTGGGATGGTTGCGTGTTGGTCATGCGCGTGGCGTGGCGAAGCGGACAGGAACCGAACGTCGCTACTTGCTGGCTTCCGCCCGCCCCGTCGCCGCGAGCGTGCGCTTCAGGAAGTCGAGATACCCCGCCTCCCATGCCGTGGGACCGCCCTTCAGCACGTGCTCGACGACGAGCGCGCCGGTCTTGGGATCGACGCTGCAATACGTCGGCGTCGTCACGCGGCCCTGCACGAGGTCCTGACGCAGCTGCGCGTGGACCTTCCACTTGTCGGCGGGGATCGCGGACTCGTTGTCCATGTGCAGGCGAGCCTCGACGAAGTGGCGCTCGAGGATCTGCGCGATCGCGTCCGCGGGCAGGATGCCGCGCTCGACCATGCGGCAGTTGGTGCACGTGAAGCCCGTGAGGTTGACGAGCAACAGCTTGCCTTGCTGCAGCGCGAGCGCGCGCGCCTTCTCGTAGTCGTCGACGACGAGCTCGTGCCGCGACACGTCGCGCGAACCGTAGGCGGGCGCGAGCGCCGTCATCACGAAGTCGAGCGGGTAGCCGAGCGCGCCGTAGAGGCAGTAGCCCGAGAACACGAGGCTCAGCAGGCCGCCCACGCGACGGCCGTTGCCGACCGACGCACGCGGCACGATGCCCCACAGGAAGCCAGCGAGCGCCACGAAGATCGCGATCCAGATCCCGAAGAACGTCTCGCGCGGCAGGATGTGCAGTTCCTCGACGTATTCCGCGTTGGAGAAGAACTTCAGCGCCGCGGCGAGCTCGACGAAGCCGAGCGACACCTTCAGCGTGTTCATCCAATCGCCCGAGCGCGGCAGTTGCTTGACGCGACCAGGCAGCAATGCGAGCAGCACGAACGGCGTCGCCATCGTGAGGCCGAACACCGCCATGCCGACCGTCGCGCGCCACGTCTCGCCGGACTGCACGGCGGGCACGAGGAGCAGCGCCACGACGGGCGCCGTGCACGTGAACGAGCTGATGACGAGCGTGGCGCCCATCATCAACACGCCGACGATGCCGCCCGCCTTGCGCGTCTTGCCTGCGGCATCCATGAGGAAGCGCGGCGGCTGCAGCACGAACACGCCGAGCAGCGACAGGCCGAACACGACGAATGCGGTCCCGATCACCGTGTTGGTGATCCAGTGCGCGGCGAACGGGACGATGTGCTGGCCGAGTTGCCCGGCGAGCGCGCCGATCACGGTGAACATCGCGACGATGCCGAAGCCGTACGCGAGCGCCAGCGACAGCACCTTGCCGCCGCGCGCGTCGGCCTGCTTGGTGAAGAAGCTGAACGTGATCGGGATCATCGGATACGTGCACGGCA
>CAZEQF010000202.1:0-1875 GCA_964514315.1 uncultured Singulisphaera sp.
CACCGGCCAGGCCAGCAATGCGGAACAAGCCGGGCAACTCGCGCAGAAGCGCGGCGGTTCGTGGCCCGCATGGCAGTGGTCGCTGTTGCGCGACGTCGCTTCGCCGCTGCGCGACATCCCGTCCTGGAAGGCACTGCTGCCCCAGGACTGACCGGCTGCGACGGAGCGCTGCGAGTCAGCGATCGGACTTCGCCGGCTCGGCGGCCTTCGGCTTCTGCGGTTCGCGGTTTGCGTCTTGTTCCGCGAGGTCGTCCTCGGCGCCTGCGAACGTGCAGAACGACACGAACGAGGTTTCGGGGATGCGATCGCGAACGTCCTCCGCGACCGCGGCGCGGACCTCCTGGTGCAGCAAGAACGCGAGGTAGGCCACGCCGAGCCGGTTCGCGTGCAGCCGGTCCTTCTGCAGCAAGGCCATCGGCTTCGTCGGGATTTCGTAGTCCCCGGCGGGCAAGCGCACGCCCTTCTCCTTCATCTCGCCAACCAGCGCAGCGAGGCCGAACAGCCGAACCCGAGGCCGTGCCTTCGCCCATGCCGCGATCTCGTCGTTGAGCGAACGCAAACACGCGACCGTGGGGATCTGGTGCGGCTGCAGCATGCGGCGATCGGCCCCCTGCATGTCAGGGAGGTCGCCGACGACGATCGGACACGGCAGTCGGTCGAGCGCCTCGAGCCCCACGCGCAACCGCGCCAACCTCGCATCCGTGGCAGCAGTCTCGGGTCCATCGACCGCCCCGTAGCCGTACCAGAACAGGAAGTCGACAGCGACCACCATGCCCGGCTTCTGGCGGACCGCGCGATCGACCTGGAGCCGCCCGCGGTCGATCGGATCGACGAACATCATCAAGTCGGCGCGGCTCTTCACCTGCGCGTCGGCCTCTTCGAGCCAGCGACGGAACGGCACGAGCAGCGGCGCCGAGGCGTTGTCCTTGCTGCCGCCGGTCAGCGGTGAATCCACGAAGCCGGCGCTGACGCTCGCGCCGAGGATCTCGATGCGCACATCTGCCGACGGCTCCGCCGTCCCGTTCGGGGACTGCGACGGTTGCTGCGCTGCCATCGGCGCGACGGCCACGAACAGCCACGCAGACAGGAACCGGACCAGACGTGCACGGGCGCTACGCATGACCGCAATGTATCTTCCTCGCAGCCATGTTCCGCAACCGGAGCGTCTCCCTGGTCGTCCCCGCCTACAACGAGGAAGAGACCATCGGCCACGTCGTCGACGAGTTCCGCGGCGAGCCGCACATCGACGAGATCATCGTCGTGGACAACAACTGCGTCGACCGCACGGCGGAGATCGCCGCCGCGAAAGGCGCGCGCGTCGTGCGGGAGACCAAGAAGGGCTACGGCTCGGCGCTGATGGGCGGAATGCGCGCAGCGAAGGGCGACATCCTCGTGCTGACCGAGGCCGACGGCAGCTTCCGCGCGCGCGACGTCGAGAAGCTGCTCGTCTACCTCGAAGACGCCGGCATGGTGATGGGCACGCGCACCACGCGGCAGATGGTGCAGCAAGGCGCGAACATGCGTTCGTTCCTTCGCTGGGGCAACGTGTTCATGGCCAAGTTCCTGCAACTGTGCTGGCTGCGCCCCTCGGAGCCTCGCTTCACCGACGTGGGCTGCACGTTCCGCGCGCTGACTCGCGAAACGTTCCGCAAGATCGAGCCGCGGCTCGGCGAACCAGGCCCGGCCTTCAGCCCGGAGATGATGTGCGCCGCGTTGCAGGAGCGATGCCGCGTCATCGAGGTGCCTGTCACCTACGCGCCGCGCCTGGGCGGCGAATCGAAGCACTCCGACACCTTCACACGGCAGGCACGCACCGCCATGAAGATGTTCCGGACGATCTGCCGCAAGCGCTTCCTCGAACGCAGCGCGCCCATC
>CAZEQF010000202.1:1885-7670 GCA_964514315.1 uncultured Singulisphaera sp.
TCCCTGCGCCGAGCCCTGCTGGTTCCGGCGGGCCCATCTGATGTGCCTGCGCAACGACAGCAACCCGCAAGCACGCAACCGAACGCACACCATGCACTGCCCCCTCGCCACCCGACCGGAGCCCGGCGCACGCGCGCACGGACGCTGCCGCCCATGAGCGCCGCACACGGATCCATGCAGGACTCGGGTGTCGTCGAGATCCTCCAGTGCCAGCTCTGTGGCAGCCGCGAACGCAGCACGAAGCTCGTCGACGGGCCGTTCACGGTGCACGAGTGCGCGTCGTGCTCGTTGGTCTACGTGAGCCCGCGCCTGCACGGCGAGGCGCTCGCGAAGGTCTACGGCGAGGGCTACTGGAAGAGCGACAACCCGAAGGCGCGCGGCTACGCCGACTATGCGCGCGAAGCGTCGCTCTACCTGAAGACCTTCCAGAAGCGCATGGCCCTCGTTCGCAACTGGGTCGCGCCAAACTCGCGCGTGCTCGACATCGGCTGCGCCGCGGGCTACTTCCTGCAGGTCATGCGCAAGGAAGGCCATTCGGTGCTCGGCATCGAACCCTCCACGTCGATCGCGCAGATCGCGCGCAAGGAACTCGGTGACGAGACGGTGTTCGTCGGCGACCTCGACGACGCGCCCGAGTCACGCGGCTACCGCAAGGGCTCGTTCGACCTCGTGACGATGTGGGACGTGATCGAGCACATTCCGGATCCCCAGGCAGCGTTGCGCACCGTGCGGCAACTGCTCAACAAGGGCGGCCGACTCTTGCTCGAGACGCAGAACGTGCAGAGCCGTTGGGCCAAACTGCTCGGCCGACGCTGGCACCACTACAAGCACGAAGAGCACCTCTACCACTTCGATCCGAAGACGATGACGCGCCTGTTGTCGGACTGCGGCTTCCGCGTCGTGCACTGCGGGGCCGGCTACGCAGGCAAGTATGTGTCGTTCGGCTTCATCGCCGAACGCGCGGGGCGGCTCGGAAAGGTCGCAGGCCTGCTCGCGAGCCCGCTGCAGCTGCTGCGCTCGGCCAACCTCTACGTGAACCCGCGCGACGAGATCATCGTCGTCGCCGAACCCTGCTGAGGCGCACGCAATGGAACGCATCGCCTACGAGCGCTTTCGCGAACTCGAGAAGACGCACTTCTGGTTCTTGAGCCGTCGCTCGATCTTCTTCGACGTGCTCGACCGCGCGTTGCCTCGCACCGAGGGCTTGTCCGTCCTGGAGATCGGCTGCGGCGCAGGCGGCATGCTGGTCCCGCTGCAGCGCTACGGCGAAGTCCACGGCATGGACATCGACGTCGAGTACCTGCGCTACTGCAAGGAGCGCGGGTTCCCCAACGTGCTCGCCGGCTCAGGCCACGACCTGCCGTTCGCGGACGGCGGCTATGACCTCGTGGCGCTGTTCGACTGCCTCGAACACATCCCCGACGAAGGCCGCGCGCTGCGCGAGATCCTGCGCGTCGTGAAGCCCGGTGGCCACGTGTTCTTCTCGGTGCCCGCCTACGAGTGGCTTTGGTCGAACAACGACGACATCGCGCACCACCAACGGCGCTACACGAAGACACGCCTTGTCCGCGCCTTGCGCGACGCGGGCTTCGAAGTGCAACGCACGAGCTACTTCAACGCGCTGCTGTTGCCGCTGATCATCCCGTCGGTCCTGGTGCAAAAGCTGCGCGGCAAGCTGGGCCTGCTGCCCGAGGGCTACAACAACACATCCGTCCCGGTGCCGAAGCTGCTCAACTGGCTGTTCACGAAGCTGATGTCGAGCGAGCGCTTTGCGCTGCGCGCCGGCAACCTGCCGTTCGGCCACAGCCTGATCGCCGTCGCGAAGCGCCCCGCCTGATGCGGCGGCCGGTCTGATGCGGCGCCCAGCCTGATGCTACGCCCTGCCTCATGCTGTGCCCGGCCCGATGCGGCAGGCCGGCAGCAGCCTGACGCGACAACCGCCCCAAAAACAAAGCGGAGCGGACAGCTAGGCTGGCCGCTCCGACAGGTTGCCTTATGGACCCGAAGCGGGTCCGCAGGTCACTGGCCGACGATCTGCCGGCCTTCCGGTTCGTTGTAGGCGTAACGCTGCTTGAGCGCGTCCCACGAGAACGACTGGCTCAGGGCCGTCGACATCTCGACGACCGGGAACAGCAGGCGCTTCTGCGAGAACTCGCGGCGCGTCAGGTCCGCGATCGTGAGGGACTCGACCGAGTCACAGACTGCGATCTGGTAGCGGCGCTCCATCGTGTCTTCGACGATGTCCGTGCTCTCGCCGGCGTCGAGTTCGTTCACGAGCCCGCCCCACAGGAAGGCCACCGTGCGGTCGTTGCGCTTGTCGAAGAACGGGCGATTGCGCGCGTCGCGACGGAACGGGCCGACCTTCGTCACCGTGAAGCCGGCAAACTGCGCCGCGGCTTCGAGGACTTCGCCGTAGTGCTCCTTGGCGATCTTCAGGAGCTCGGCGTCGATCTCTTCCTTGACGCCCTTCTCGAAGCCGGCGCGCTTGTCCGCCTTCACGTCGAGCGACGCCTGGAGGCCAGCGCGGCTGTTCTCCCAGTTCGTGTGCGCCATCGTGCCGGGCTTGAGCTTGGCCAGGGTCTCCTGCGCCTTGCTGAGGTCCGCCTGGATCTTGGCTTCCCACTCCGCGAACCGCTTGTCGACCTCGGTCTGCAGCTTCTTCTGGGCCTCGGCGACCTTCTCCGGAGCCTTGGCCTTGCCAAGTTCCAGAAGCTGGTCGGCGAGGATCTTCTTCTTCTCGTCCGCAGTCTTCTTGGCCTGCTCGCGGAAGTACATGTCGCGCAGGTTGGCCTTGATCTCGTCCCACGGCTTCATCGGCCGCACGACCACTTCGGTCGCCTGCAGCAAGAACGCGCCGTTCTTGGCGCGCTCCGGCATGACGCCGAGATCGCCAGCAGAACGCAGCGAGGTCGCGCGCTCCGGGGTCTTCCATTCGCCGAGTTCGACAGAGGCGAGGTCCTTCAGCTCCTTCGCGTTCTTGAGGCCCGTGACGTCCTTGAGCGAGACGCCGGCCTTGTCCTTCGTCAGCTCGGTCCACTTGGCGCGGAAGTCGAACGCCTTGCGGGCGTCCGCGAGCTTCGTCTCGGCGGCCTTCGCGGCGTTCTCCATCGCCAGGTAGCGATTCTCCGCGTCGCGGAAGGCGTTCTTGAGTTCCTCGTTCTGCGGCTCCGCGTCGCTCTTGGCCTTGGCCTGGTCGCGGTCCTGCTGCGCCTGGAACTTGTCGGTGAAGCTGCGCGACTGCTCTTCGAGCAGGGGCTTCAGCGCCTCGTTCTGCGCGTCGCGGATCTTGGTCAGCAGCTTGTTGAGCACCTCGTCGACCTTGACGAGCTTCTCGAGCTGCGCCTGGACGTCCGCGTCCTCCATCGGCTTCGACTTGCCCTTGTCGTCCTTGAAGCGATCGATTTCCTGCTTGTAGGTCATCTGCTTCTGCTGGTCGCCGACTTCGAAGCCCGTGAGCTCCTCAGTCCACTGCGCAGCATCGAACTGCTCATAGGCAATGACGCCGAGCACGAGCGAGACCCGGTTCGTGTCGAAGACCTCCAAACGGGTCTTCTCGTCGTCGGTCTTGCCCTCCATCCACTTCTTGATGTCTTCCTCGCCGATGCTGCCCTTCTGGTCGAGTTCCTTCTCCAGGGCCTTCATGTCGAAGGTCGCGACGCGGCAGGAGATCTTCTTCTGCTGGTCGCCCTCGAGCAGTTGGCGCACCGAGGCGGCTTCCGACAGGTCGATGCCCATCGAGTGCAGCAGCACGTAGTTGCCGACGAGCATCGCTTCCTTGACGAACTCGCGGTACTCGGCGAGCGAGCTCATGCCGCGCTGCAGTGCGAGCTGCGTCGCGTTGTCGCTGGCCTGCGTGCGCTCGTTGCTGACGCGCACGAGCCACGCGATGGCGTCATCGACCTCCGTCATGGAGACCTCGAGGCCCGAGGCCATCGCGGCGCGACGAAGGACGGCGAAGCGCGACGCGAGGTCGTTGGCATCCTTGCCCACGACGAACTCCGGCAGGACACCCGGAGGCAGCGTGCCCAGCTGGCGCGCGAGCTTGCCACCGACTTCGTTGTCCTCGATCGTCAGCTCGACCTTCGTGCCGTTCACTTCGATCGTCGGCATCGGGCCCGTCGGCCCACCGGTCACGTCGGCGAAGAACTGCGTCATCGCGCTGCTGATCGAGAACGTGATCAGCGCGAAGAGACCCGCCGTATAGAGGATCAGCTTCTGGTACTTCCGGAAGAAGCCGAAGGCCCCCGAGTGTTCGTCATGGCTCTCGTGGAGCGTCGGATCCTCGGGATTGGGTTCGCTAGTCGTCGACATGGGATTGCAGAGTTCGGTTCTACGAAGGCCGTGAGGCGGTTCCGCCGTCGGCGTCGAGGGGGATCGCTTCGGGGATCAGCAGGATGGGTATTCCATCCTGGATCGGAAAGGCGATGCGCGCGCCTTCAGGCCGAAGCGCCCCATCGAGTGGACGCACGACCGCGGCCCCGCCCTGGTTTCGCACACCGCCCATGGCAATGCGCGCATTGAGCGCAGCCAAATCGGCGGCAGGCAACTCCACGAGTCGCTGCCGGGTGCCCGGCGCGACCAGCAGCTTCAGGAATTCGGGATCGACGGCCATGTTGGAAGTGTGAGGGCGGCAGGGCTCGAACCTGCGACCTACGGCTTAAAAGGCCGCTGCTCTACCGGCTGAGCTACGCCCCCGCATGGAGCGGTTCAGGCCCCCACAACAACGGGGCGAGCAGTGAAGCCGGATGCACGCGCCAGCGCAAGTACTTGCACGGCGCAGGCGTTCCGCAGAAGGCCCCGGGAACGGCTCATGGACCGGGCAACAGGCTGCCGGGCTGCGCAACGGCTCGGGGAGAAGCCCGACCGGGCGACGGCCCTCAGTCCTCGAGGATCTCCTTGCTCTTCGTCTTGAAGAGGTCGTCCATCTTCTGCTCGGCCCCCTTCATCTCCTGGTCGATCTTCTGCTGCAGTCCCTTCAGCTGGTCCTCGGTGAGGATCCCGTCCTTCTTGGACTGCTCGGCGTGCTTGTTGGCTTCGCGACGCTCGTTGCGCAGGGCCACCCGGTTCTGCTCGACGATGTCCTTCACCTTCGCGACCAGCTTCTGGCGCTGCTCACCCGACAGCGGCGGCATCGTCAGGCGAAGCACCTTGCCGTCGCTCTGCGGATTGAGGCCGAGGTCCGACTTCTGGATCGCGCGCTCGATCTCCTTGAGCACCTGCGAATTCTGGTCGAACGGCTTGATGAGCAGCTGGCGCGGCTCGGGCACCGAGATGTGCGCCATCTGCTGCATCGGCGTCGGCGTGCCGTAGTAGTCGACGCGGATCGTGTCCACGAGCGTCGGCGAAGCGCGGCCCGTGCGGATGCCCGAGAGCTGATCCTTCACGTGCTTCGCGGTCTTCTCGATCTTCTGCTTGAGTTCGTTGAGGACTTGAGTGCCTTGTTCCATGGCTCGATTGCGGTCGGGGCTGCGGAGCGCGCGATGCTACCGCTGCGCGCTCGCGCGGCCAACGCGCGAGTTCTGCGCGTGGGCGGCGAAAGCCGCCCTATGCGTCAAACGACCGCGATCTTCCAGCGAACGCGCGTTTCGAGCGAACCGCAGCGTCCGACGAACCCGTGGCTCAGACGACCCAGGTGCCGATGTCCTCGCCGCGCACCGCGCGTTCGAGGTTGCCGGCGACGAACATGTCGAACACCATGATCGGCATGTCGTTCTCCATGCACAGCGTGAACGCGGTGCGGTCCATCACGCGGAGGTCCTTCTCCAACGCCTCGGCAAACGACAGT
>CAZEQF010000203.1:0-7666 GCA_964514315.1 uncultured Singulisphaera sp.
CGACCCTCCCCTTCGACCTCACGCCGTTGCTCGGCAGCCTGGGGATCCTCCCAGCCGGTTTCGGGGCCTCCTACTTGTGGACCGACGCGCTCGCGACCGCGGGGCCGTTCTTCACAAGCAGTGCAGGATCTTCCACAGCCACGTTCACGCTTCCGGCCGTGCTCTCTGGCATGAACCTCTCGATGCAGTGGCTGTGCTTCATGCCGCAGCCCTACGGAGTGGTCGCAAGCGATGGTCTTCGGCTGACGATCCGATGAGTCGGAGATGCCTCGGGTCGGTTGCATGACTCGCATCGCGAGCATGATCGACAACACGAGTTGCATGATCTGCAACGCATGACCATGCATCGCGACGCGCAACATGCATCGCGATGCGCATCGATGATGCATCGATCATGCGAAGTTGCATGCGAAGGAATGACGACGAGGGGTTAGCAAGCGAGCGATCGCTTGCTAAGGTTCCGCAATCCTCTCCATGCCTTCCACCAAAGCCCTTTCTTCGAAGTCGAACGTACGTGTGTCGACTTCCGACGGCTTCCACAGGCTTGTTGCGAGTCGCAAGTGTGCGACGGGCGACACCATCCTTCGAATCGACGGCGTCGTGCAAGCGACGCCGTCTCGCTATTCGGTGCAGGTCGGCGCCGATGAGCACATCGAAAGGCCGTCGACGGTGACGCACGAAGAGGAAGAGCTGCTCTACCAGTGGCGCTTCCTCAACCACTCGTGCGCGCCGAACGCGATGTTGATCGATCGCGAGCTGCGCGCGCTGCGGCCGATCGCTCGCGGCGAAGAGATCACGTTCGACTACCTGACGAACGAGTTCGACATGGCGACGCCGTTCACGTGCTGCTGTGGCAGCCCGGAATGCGTCGGCGAGATCCGTGGCTTCCGCCACCTCTCGCCGTCGCAGCGTCGTCGGCTCGCGCCGCGCGCGGCTCCGCACGTGATCGAGCTCGCCAAGCGCCACGGACTCGCCTGAAGTCCGGAGAATGAGCGAAGAGCCGTCACCACGGCTGCTGCACGACATCTTCCGTCGTGCGGCCCGGCGGCACCCGTCGGGCATCGCCGTCGACGTTGCGCCCGGCATCGGGCGCACGTTGCGCCAGACTCGGACCTACGCCGAACTGCAGCGCGACGCCGACGCGGTGTCGCTTGCGCTCGGCCCAGATCGCGGCGAACGAACGGTTGCGATCCTGCTCGCGCGGGACACGCCGTGGCTCTACGCGGCGCAGCTCGGCGCGCTGCAGAGCGGTTGCGCCTACGTCGGGCTCGAGTCGCGCTTCCCCGACGAGCATCTTCGGTTCGTGCTGGAGGACGCGCGCGCCTCGTTCGTGGTGACCGACGCGCAAGGCGCGCAACGTCTGCAGCCGCTCGTCGGCGAGTCGGTGCGCATCGTCGACGTGGCCAAGTTGCACGAGGCGAGCGACGGCGAGTTCGCGTGCGCGCCGTTCGCCGACGACCGCCTCGCCTACCTGATCTACACGTCGGGCACGACGGGCCGGCCCAAGGGCGTGATGATCGAGCACCGCTCGGTCGTCAACCTCGTGCTGGGCGACGTCGGGGAGTTCGGTCTCGTTCCTGGCGATCGCATCGCGCAAGGTTCGTCGCCGGCCTACGACTCGTCGGTCGAGGAGACGTGGCTCGCGCTCGCGGCCTGTGCCACGGTCGTGCCGATGGACGACGAAGTGGTGCGGCGCGGCCCGGACCTGTTGCCGTGGCTGCAGAACGAACGCATCACCGTGCTGTGTCCGCCGCCGACGCTGCTGCGCGCGACGGGCTGCAAGGATCCGCTCGCCGCGTTGCCGCAGCTCAAGTTGCTCTACGTCGGCGGCGAGGCGCTGCCGCAAGAACTCGCGGACCGCTGGGCGCGCGGCCGTCGCATGGTCAACGGCTACGGCCCGACGGAGTGCACGGTCACCGTCACGCGCGCCGAGGTCGTTCCGGGCAAGCCCGTCACGATCGGCGACGCAGTCCCCGGCAACCGCGCGTTGGTGCTCGGCGAGGACCTCGAAGAAGTCGCGCACGGCGAGTGGGGCGAACTGTGCATCGCCGGCATCGGCGTCGCGCGTGGCTACCTCGGTCGCGACGAACTGACGCGCGAGAAGTTCGTGCAGCATCCGGCCCACGGCCGCATGTATCGCACGGGCGATCGCGTGCGCCGCGGCGCGGACGGCGCGCTCGTCTACGACGGTCGGCTCGACGCGCAGGTGAAGTTGCGCGGCCATCGCGTCGAACTCGGCGAGATCGAATCGCGCATCGCGGCGATGCCGGGCGTGCGCGCCGCGGCGTGCTCGGTGCAGGAAGGCGAGACGTTGGTCGCGTTCGTCGTCGGTGAGGCAGGCTCCAAGGGCCCCGACTTCGACCGCATCCGCGCGCAACTGCGCCACGACGTTCCGTCGCACATGGTGCCGGCGTTCTTCGCCGCGTTGCCGCAGTTGCCGACGACCGTCGGCGGCAAGCTGGATCGAAGGTCGTTGCCCGTGCTCGATGTGTCCAAGGACGCACCGCTGCACGGCCGCGAGCCCGAGGGCGAGCTCGAACTCGTCGTCGCCGCCGCATGGTGCGCCGCGCTCGCGCGCACGCGCGTGCCGGCCGACGCGGACTTCTTCGAGATCGGCGGCAACTCTTTGCGCGCTGCGGTCGTCATCTCGCGGTTGCGCGACGACGTGCGCACGAGCGGGCTCGCGGTGCGCGACGTCTACGAAGCGCGCACCGTCGCCGAGCTCGCGGCGCGAGCAACTGCGGCGAGCGCAGGCTTGCCGCCGGAGCGCGAACTGAAGGACGTGGTGGGCCAGCGCCCGCTGCTCGTCACCGCGTTGCAGACGGCGTGGCTCCTGGTGGAGTCGGTCGGCGCCGGCGCGCTCGCGTATGCGGGCGTGTTCGTCGTCGTGCCTTGGCTCGTCGAGGCGTTGGGCCCGTGGGCCTTTGCGCTGCTGGCTGTGCCGATGCTCGTGGTCGCGCGCCTGTTGTGGCTCGTGCCGTCGGTCGCATTCGCCGTCGCGTGCAAGCGTCTCCTGATCGGGCGCTACACCGAGGGCCGCCATCCCGTCTACGGGATGTGGTACCTGCGGCACTGGATCCTGCAGCACTGCGCGCGCCACATTCCATGGCACGCGATCCAAGGCACCGAACTGCAGAATTGGGCGCTGCGTCGCCTCGGCGCTCGCATCGGCGAACGCGTGCACCTGCACAAGGGCGTCGACTTCACGATGGGCGGCTGGGACCTGATCGACATCGGCGACGATGCGTCGCTCGGCCAGGACAGTTCGCTCGGCATGTGTGAGTTCGACGACGGCCATGTCGTGCTCGCGCCCGTGCGCATGGGCAAGGGCTCGGTGCTCGAAGTGCGCGCAAGCCTCGACGGCGGCGCGAGCCTCGGCGAGGACGCGTGCGTCACGGCGCTGTCGATCGTCACGATGGGCCACCACGTGCCGCGCGGCGAACGGTGGGACGGCATCCCGGCGAAGCGCTCCGGCGTCGTCGGCCCGCGACCCGCGATCGACTGCGGCGGCGAAGCGCTGTCGCCGTTCGCGCACGCGGCGATGTTGATCGGCTTGCGCACGCTCGGCGCATGGGCGGGCTTCTTGCCGTCGTTCTTGGTCACTGCGGCTTTGCTGCATGCGGCCGGCGATGCCGAAGGGTTGCGCGCGTGGCTCGCGGACCCGAGTGTCGGTGCGGATTCCATCTGGATGGTCGGCCTGTCGCTCGCGCTGGCGGTGATCGCGGCGCTCGTGCTGCAGGGCGTCGCGATGCGATTCGGCCCGCGCGCACCGGCTGGCGTCCACCGCACGCGCAGCGCGATGCACGTGATCACGACGTTGCGCACCAACGCCGTCGACCTCGCGGGCTTCTGGCTCGCGGGCACGCTGTTCTGGCCGTGGTGGCTGCGCCTTGCGGGCGCGCGAGTCGGACCCAAGTCGGAGATCAGCACGATCATCGACGTGCTGCCAGAACAGGTCTCGATCGGCGGCCCGTGCTTCCTTGCGGACGGCATCTACCTCGGCGGCCCGCGCATCGACCGCGGCACGGTCGAGGTCCGGCCGATCCATCTCGGCGTCGGGACGTTCGTCGGCAACCACGCGGTGATCCCTGCTGGCGTGCACATGCCCGACGGCGTGTTGATGGGCGTGTCGACGGTCGCCGACGACAAGCGCATGGCGAAGGGCACGTCGTGGTTCGGGCATCCGCAGTTCGAATTGCCGCGCCGCGAAGTCATCGCGATGGACGCGAGCCTGACCTACAAGCCCAACCTGCTGCGCTGGACCAACCGTCTGTTCTGGGAAGTGCTGCGCTTCTCGGTTCCGGTCGTGCCGGCGGTCGGGTTCGTGTGGTGGGCCGAGTCGCTCGCGCCGTTCGCGGAGACGGATCCCGCGGTCTGGCTCTGGCACGCGCCGCTCGCTTCGCTCGCGTTCGCGTGGGGGCTCGCCGGCCTCGTGCTCGCGCTCAAGTGGCTGCTGCTCGGCCGCGTGAAGCCTGGCCAACACGCGATGTGGAGCTGCTGGGTCGGCCGGTGGGACTTCCACTACGTCGCGTGGGAGATGCTCTCGCGCCACGCGTTGATGCGGTTGTCCGGCACGCTGCTGCTCGCGTGGTACCTGCGCGCGATCGGCGTGAAGGTCGGCAAGGGCGTCGTGCTCGGCAACGGCTTCGCGCAGGTCGTCGATCCCGACATGATCACGATCGGCGACGGCGCGACGGTGGACACGATGTTCCAGGCGCACAGCTTCGAGGACCGCGTGCTCAAGATGGACCTCGTGAACATCGGCGCGCGCGCAACGCTGCGCCGCGGCTCGGTCGTGCTCTACGGCACCACGTTCGGCGAGGGCTGCATCGTCGAAGGCCACAGCGTCGTGATGAAGAACGAACGGCTGCTGCCGCGCCGCGAATACGCCGGCGCCCCGACGCGACCCGTGCGCTGATCGAGCGATTCGCTGCAGTCGCTGCGCACGGTTGCGCGGCGGAAGGGGCCTGCGAATGCGGCGTCTGTGCGTCGTGCGGAAGCCGGGCTAGCGCCGGATGCCGTCGCGAACGAGCGGCGCGATGCCGTCCCTCGGCTGGACCGCTCGCTGCGCGTGGATGCCGCGACGGACGAGGCGCGCGCAACGCGATGCAATGCGAAGCGAACTGCGACCGTTCGCCTCGCGGAGTTCAGCGCGGCGCGATCGGCTGCGCAGTGCGCACTTCGCTGCTGCCTTCGGTCGTCACCGCATACGGGAACGGCTCGTCGGTCGTCGCGGCGCCGACGCGGCCTTGCTTGTCGACGGCGAGCACGCAGAAGTTCAGGCGGTAGCCGCGCGGGTCCTTCTTCGCGATCGCGTGCAACGTCTCCTCGCAGGCTTGTTGCGGGTGCATGCCCTGGCGCATGCGTTCGACGATCGCGTAGGTCGCGCAGTGGCGCATCACGTTCTCGCCGACGCCGGTCGCGCCTGCCGCGCCGACCTCGTTGTCGACGTAGAGCCCCGAGCCCAGGATCGGCGAGTCGCCGACGCGGCCCGGCAGCTTGCCCGCCATGCCGCTGGTCGAGCAACCGCCCGCGAGATCGCCGTTCGCGCCGAGCGCGAGCAACGTCACCGTGTCGTGGCCCGACGGCTTGCTGTCCTTCTGCGCCTGGTCCTGCCACGCCTGCTTCTTCGCCGGCAACTCGCTCACGTCGACGGACTCGAGGCCTTTCGACAGCGCGAACCAGCGCGCGCCTTCGCCGACGAGCATGACGTGCTTCGTGTCTTCCATCACGCGCCGCGCCGCGCTGATCGGGTGCACGATGCCTTCGAGCCCCGCGACGCTGCCTGCGCCGTGCGTCTTGCCGTCCATGATGCACGCGTCGAGCTGCACGTAGCCGGCTGCGTTCGGCCGGCCGCCGAGGCCGACGGAGCCATCGGGCGACAGCTTCTCGACTGCGCGCACGCCTTGTTCGACTGCGTCGAGCGGCGAGCGGCCGCGCTGCAACTCGTCGAACGCGCGTTCGGTGCCGACCTTGCCGAACGGCCACGTCGCGATCGAGACGGGGCGCGGCGTCGCCGCGGACTTCGAAGGCGCCGCGCAGGCGGCGAAGAGGGCGGCTGCGGCGAGGACTGCTGCGGACGTCGCGTGCATGCGCCGCATGCTATGCGCGATGCGCGCAGGATCGCCAGCGCGCGAAGTCGTCGCCGCGCCGTGCTTCGATTCAGCGCATGCGCACGCCGGCGGGCCGCTTCCTGCGCAGCAACGCGCCGCGCGCGACGCGTTCGCCGCCGGTGAGGACTTCTGCGACCGCGAGCCTGCCGCTCGCGTCGGTGATGCGCACGTCGCCGAGAACGGTCTCGTCGCGGCCGAGCGGCGCGCCTGTCGCCGGGTGCGTCAGTTCTTCGCCGAGTTCCACGGCCTCGAACACGTCGCCGAGCGCGAAGCGCGCGCCGCCTTGCGTCAGCGTGGCGAAGCGCTTGCCGTCCATGTCCTTCACCTTCGCGACCATGAGCGCGTCGAGGTCGCCGAGGAACCCGTCGACGAGGAACGGCACCGTGCGGCCTGCGAGCTCGCCGAACAGCCGCTCGACGTCGATGCGCGGCTGGTCCTGCACGGTCGGCTCCGTGGTGCGCTGCGAACTCTCGACCGTGCCGGTGCGCAGGATCTTGCCGGTGGGCACCTCGAGCACCGTGTAGCGCAGCGCAAACGAATGGCTCGGACGGACGGACCAGCCGGGCACGCTCATCGAGCGCGCGTCGAGCGTGGCCTCGGCCGCGACGACTTCGCCGAGCAGCAGGTAGTCCGCGACCATGCGCTGCCGCAGCAGCGCGATGTGCTTCTGCGCGGACTCGCCGTCCTGGATGCGCGCGAGCTCGGCGTCCGCGAGCGCGAGCTCGTCGCGGTCCAGCACGGTGAACGCGCCGCTCTGCACGAGCTGCGTCTTGGCGGCGACGCGCAGTTGGTCCGCGAGCGGCTGCAGGTCGAGCGGCTCGTCGAACACCTTGCCGTCGCGCTCGACGCGGATGCGGCCGGGCTTGCTGCGCATCGGCAGCACGACGACGGAGAACGGCTCGCGCCGCGCGGCTTCCGGGTCGAAGGTCGCGACCTTGGCCTGGATGCGAACGCGGAACACTTCGCCTTCCTTCTGCCTGCCGATCACCGAGTAGCTCTCGACGATGCCCTTCGTCGCGGTCGCGATGCGCTCCTGCTTGCCCGACTCCTCGGACTTCGCGGCGAGCATCCAGTGCACGTTCGCGTTCACGAGTTCGAGCCGCTTCTGCGCCATGCGATCCTCGTTCACGACGCCGACCGTCTGACGGATCGCTTCGAGCAGCGCGTTCTCGATCGCTGCCGGCTCGGTTGCGCCCGTGCCCTCGAACTCGGCGTTCTGCGCCAGGGCAGCGCCGGCGAGGAAGAGGGCGGACAACAACGGGCTGCAGCGTCGCTGCGCGGGTCGGGGTTCGTGCATGGTGAGTGCGCCGCAAGTTACGGCCAGCCATGCGGCCGCTCAATGCGCGCGGCGGGGAGGGGTTCTAGTGGGGGCGCTTGTGCGCACGCACGACGGCGTCGAGCCCGGCTCCGAGCGCGATCGTGGCGAAGACCAGCGCTGCGCCGACGTAGAACGGCACTTCGATGCCGAGCGAGTCGAACGCCCAGCCGTAGAACAGCGGGCCCGCGATGCGCGCGACGCCGCCGTAGGTCTGCTGGAGCCCCATGTAGAGGCC
>CAZEQF010000204.1:0-7664 GCA_964514315.1 uncultured Singulisphaera sp.
CGACCACTACGCGAGGGGCGGCGACCTCGGCAAGACCGAGTCGATCTACCGCGCAGCCACCGCAGCCGCGGGCAACGACCTCGACCTGCTCAACAACGAGGGCCTCTTCGCGCGCGACCACGGCAACGCGCTCGAGCGCGCCGGCAAGCAGAAGGAGGCGATGGAGCTCTACGAGCAGAGCTACAAGGCCTACTCGCGCGCCGCCGAACTCGACGGCACGAACGTGCGCCTGCTCAACGACCGCGCGCTGATCGCGATCCACTACCTCGAGCGCGACTGGGACGAGAACAAGAAGATCCTCGACCGCGCGATCGAGCTCGGCGAGCAGCAGCTCAAGGACTTCCCCGCGGCCGATCCGCAGGGCAAGAAGACGCTCGACGAGGCGCTCGGCGACGCCTACGAGAACCTCGCCCTCTGGCACCTCAAGCACAGCGGCGACGGCCAGAAGGCGAAGGCCGCGGCGGAGCAGAGCCTGCTCCACCACCCGGGCAAGGGCCGACTAGGCGCGCGTCGCCACCTGATGGAAGCCGAGAAGCTGCTCAAGGGGGCGAAGTGAACGTCCGCGTCGCGGGCCTCGCGCTCGCGGCGTTGCTGACGGCAGCGGCGTTCGCGCAGGAGCCTGCGCAGCGCCCGCCGGAGCAGCAGCCGTCGCAACAGACGCAGGGCAGCCTGCGCGAACGCGCAGCAGAAGCGGAGAACCGCGGCGCGTTCTCCGAGGCCGCCGACCTCTACCTCGAACTCGGCAAAGCCGATCCGTCGCGCGCGCAGTGGGTTCTCGCGGCGGGCCGATGCCTCGGCAGCAGCGGTCGCTTCCGCGAGGCGATCGACTTCCTGGAGTCGAAGCGCGCCACGTTCGCGCCGCTGCCCGACGTGCCCGCGCTGCTCGCGCGCACCTACTTGCTGCGCGTCGAGCGCGATCCGGGCGCGGTGATGCCCGAGGTCGACTACCACGAAGCGGCATCGATCGCGGAAGAGCTGCTGCAGGGCAACCCCGACCATCTCGACGCCCGCCTGATCCTCGCCCAGGCCCGCTACGCGCTGTCCGATCTCGCGGGCGCACGGCAAGCCGCGGAAGAAGCAGCGAAGCGACACCCCCAGCACCCGGGCAGCCATGTGCTGATCGGGCGCATCGCCTACGACGAGTATCTGTTCGCGAAGGCGGCGTTCGACAAGGAGGAGACCGACTCCACCGTCCGCGAACAGCTCGTGTCGACGATCGATGCTGCGCGCAAGCGCGCCCAGACGGCGTTCACGAAGGCGGCGAGCCTCGACCCGTCGCGCTCGTTCCCGCACGTGGTCCTCGGCGACATCGCCGCGCGCGACCGCGACGTGAAGGCAGCGTTGCAGCACTGGGGCGACGCGCTCGCGGTCGACCCGGATGCCCGCGTCGACCACGGCTGGCTGCGTTCCCGCCTGAAGCCAGAGGAACGACAAGCCTTCTACGACGCCGTGCGCACGAGCTACGAGACGCGCAAGGAGCACGACAAGGCGAAGGCCGCGACGCTGCGGTTCTACTCAGGTCTCGCGCGCTACGAAGCGGGATCCTGGAAGGACGCGAAGACGGAGTTCGAGGCCGCGAAGGCGCAGAACCCCGACTACACCAACGTCGGCTACTACATCGCGATGTGCTGCTGGCGGCTCGAGGACCAGGACGGCGCCGAGCAAGCAGCCGCGACGCTCGCGCGCGAATCGGCGAAGGCGTTCGCAGACATCCTGCGCACGCTCACGCCGGAAGAACGCGCCGACGTCGCAGCGATCGTGCGCTACCTCGGCGACCGTGCATGGAAGGAAGAACGTCGCGACCAGAGCCGCGACCTCAACCACGTGATCGCGTGCCTGCAGGACTCCGCGGACGCCTGGAACAACTACGCGTTCCTGTGCCGCGAGACGAAGCAGTTCGACGAAGCCTACCTCGGCTACCAGCACGCGCTGGAGCGCGAGCCCGACTCGCCGCAACTGTGGAACGACGCAGCCGTGGTGCTGCACTACCACTTGGGCGGCGAAGCCAACCTTCGGCGCGCGAAGGCGATGTACGAGCGCGCGCTGGAACTGGCGAAGACGCAGTCCGCCGACGCATCCGCGACGCAGCTGGTCCGCGACCGGGCCGCGCGCGCGAAGCAGGACGCAGAAGCGAACCTGGCCGCGCTCGCGAAGTGACGCGCGTTCCCGCGCGCGTCAGAACGGGTTGTTCGTGAACGTCATCTCGTTGGCGTTCAGGAACAACAGCGGCTGGCTCGGCTCGTGCACGGCGGCCTGGAACTGAAGACTCATGCCGAGCAGGTAGGACGAGTTCGGGATGAACAGGTCGGTGCGCCAGCGCGTGTTCATCGCGCCGCCCGCGACCGACAGGACCAGAGTCGGGTCCATCCACAGCGCACCGCGCACCGTCGGGCCGTAGTTCGTCAGCGGCTGGTAGCCGAACCCGGTCGACACCCAGACGAAGAAGTTGGCGGTGCCGAACGCGTCGACGCGGAAGCGTGCCGTGGAACCGAGCACGCCGACCGTATCGCTGCTGAACGAGCGGTCCGCAAAGTTGATCGAGGCGACGTCGAAGTCCAGCGTCGGCCCCGTGAAGGAGCTGCGCATGGCGCCCGTCAGGTCGACGACCTCGTCCTCGAACTGGGAGAGATCGCCGTTGAACTGCAGGCGGACGTTCGGATCGTGGAATTCGGTGAGCGTGTAATGGCTGCCCGCCAGAACAAGCCTGCCCACATGCCGGGACGGGGCCTGCGCCGTGAGCGCGGCGCAGAGAGATGCGACTGCGAAGGAAGCTACGGTGAGGTTCTTGAGGTTCATGATCGAATGCGTTGCGTTCGAAGAACCCTACCCCGACCGGAAGCGACGTGCGGCGCAGCGCATCGGTTGCGCCGATGGCGCCGGCGCATTTTCGCTGCGGACGCACGGCATTCCGTGCGCCCGCAACACACGACTCACTGCTGCACGGTCACCTTGCGGCCGTTCAGGAACACCAACGGGCCCGGCTGCGTGTGGACGGCGGCCTGCATGTAGTAGGTCATGCCGACGAGGCTCGGGTTGTTCGGGACGTTCATCCCGCCGCGCCAACGGTCGACCATCGGGCCGCCCGCGATCGTCTGCAGCTGGAACGGACTGACCCAGAGCGTGCCCGACGCGATCGGCGCATAGCTCTCGAGGGGCGTGTGGTCCGATGCCATCGACAGGAACACGAAGAACTCGGAGGCGCCGGGGTGATTGACGCGGATCTCCATCTGGCGGCCGATGCGCGCGGAGCCGACCGTCATGTAGGACGGCGAGTTCGCGATCGAAGTGACGTCGAAGAAGACCTGCGCGCTCGCGGGGTCGTTGCGCAGCGTGCCGACGACGTCGACCGTGTTGCCGACGACGAACGTCGAGCCGGCAGGCATCGCGAGATACACCGTGGCCTGGTCTTCGATTTCCTGGATCGTGAAGCCGCCCGGGATGGCGCTGAGTTGGCCGATCATTCGCGCTGGGATCTGCGCGGAGAGCGACGAGGAGAGCATGGCTGCCGCGATTGCGGCGGAGATGAGGGTCTTGATCATGGTGAGTCCGAAAAGAGCGAAGGGGTCTCAAATCAAGATATCCCGAATCCGTCCCTGCGGCGGCGACATGCAAGCGAGCGCAATGCGAAGCGCGCGCGCCGCAACGACGAAGCGCGGTCGATGCATGCGATGCCGCGCGCATGCGAGCGCGATGGCAGCGAGCGCTCCGCGCATCGGTTGGCGCGTGCGACGCGCGGACGTCAGTCCAGCAGGCGGCGCGCGAGATTGCCGTAGTTTTGGTACGCGACCTCGTCCGGCGGACCTGCAGCAAAGCGCCAGACGAGCTGCAGCGGATCGTCGGCAGGCGCGGCGATCAGCGACGAGGACACGGTGCCGTAGCCTTGCCCCTTCTTGAGCACAGCGTGCTCGCCGTTCCCGCCGCGCAGCAGCAACAGCGGCCGCATCGCATCCAGTTGCTCGTTCGGGGTCGCGCGCGCAGCGAGCGCATCGTCGAGGCCTGGCAACGTGAGCTCGCCAGGGCCGTGCTCGTTCGTGAGCAACGCAGACTCGCCGGGCCACGCGATCGACTCCAAGCGTCCGTCGCAATGGCGGATGACGAGGATGCGTTCGCGGTCTGCGAGCACGAGCTGGAAGCCGCCGAACGGACGTTCGCGCGCGAGCGCGAGCACGGCACGTTCCGCGTCCGCGACCGAGCCGGCGTCGACCGCGAGATGCGGCAGGTCCCCGCGGGTCGCGGCGTCCGGCGGCGGCGGCGTGCGCGACCAGTTCGTGAGCCCCGCGAACATCCCGTTGCGACCGACGCACAACCACGTGCCGCCCTTCTCGCGGTCGCGCGGCGAGATCGCACGCTGACGCTGCCCCACCCACAGGCCCGGCGGCGACGCCTTGCGGTCCGTGCGTTCGTCTCGGTTGCCCGCGACGAGCACGGGATGCGACGCGAACCGTCCGCGCAGAACGAGCAGGAGGCACATGGGCCGCGAGTGTAGTGCGATGGCCCCCGCTCCTCCGCATCGTCGGCCACAAGAACCTGCGGCCTGCGGCATGGCCAAACTGCGGACAGGCTGCGCAGCGCTCGCGCGCGCCCGTTCAGAGCGGCGGCGCGGTCAGAGCTTCGGCCGAGGCGCGCTGCTTCGCCACCCACAGTCGCCGCAAGAACAGCATGCCGACGCCGCTGCACAGGCACAGCAAACCCGCGACCAGGAACGGCAATCGCAGGTTCGCGCGTTCGGGCGTGGCGCCGACGCGCGCGACGAGGCCGCCGATCCACGGGCCGATCGCGAAGCCGAACTGCATGCAGCTCTGCACCAGCGAGAACGCGAACGTGCGCCGTTCCTGCGCGATGCGGCGGCTGACCGCGGCGTAGGCCAGCGTCATCGAGCCCGCCATGAAGCACGCGGAAAGGCTGCGCAACGTCAGGAACGAACCGATGCCGTCGACGCGCGCCGTCGCGCACAGCACGAGGCCCAGCGCCAACGCGAGCACAGCGAGGCAGCGCAGCGGCCCGTGGCGATCCGACGCGCGCCCCCACCACGGCGTGAACGCGACCTGCGCGACCGCGAGCACCGTGAACGCGGCGCCGATCGTGCGTTCGACGGCCTCGTGCGACGAAGCGCTCGCCGCTTCGACGAACGCCGGCGCGCCGAGTTCGCGCACGAACAACGCGACGAACGGCTCCAGCATGTTCTGGCCGAGACGCAGGCCGAGGATCAACAGCAACAGGGCGACGAACAACCGGCTGCCGAGCAGCTCGCGGCACGCGCGCGCGAACTCGGCGAAGAACGACACTCCTTGCGTCGGCTTCGGCCGCTGCGTCTCCGTCGCGTAGCGCAGCAGCACGAGGCCTGCGAGCCCCGTCGCGATCGACGTGAACCACAGCACGGCGTGGCGTCCGTAGAGCAACGTGATCTCGCTGCCGACGAGCGGGCCGATGCCCGAGCCCATCGCCATCGCCGCCTGCAGCGACGCGATCGTGCGGCCTTGCCGCGACGGCGGCGCGTCTTGCGCGACCAGCGCCATCGCCGGCGCGACATAGCCCGCGAGCCCGCCTTGCAGCATGCGCAGGAAAAGCAGCATGCCGACGCTCGGCGCGAGCGGCATGAACGCCGTGGTCACGCTGATCGCGAGGTTCGCTCGCACCGCCATCGCCTTCTTGCCGACGCGGTCGCCGAGCGCGCCCCACAGCGGCCCCGCGACCGCAGCCGACAGCGGCGCCGCGCCGTAGACCACGCTGCCCCAGAACGTCAGCTCGACCGGGTCGACGATGCCGAAGCGCTCGCCGACGTAGATCGTCAGCACGGGCAAGAACGCCATGAGCCCCATCGACGTCGTGAAGAGCGCCGTCCAGACGGTCAGGTAGTTCTTTCGCCAGGGATCCACGCGAGTTCGGTCGACCCTTCTACCCGGATCCCTCCGCGAAGTGCGCCGCACACATGGGGAATGCGAAGCGGGTTCGCGCGCGTCCATCCCCCGTCCCCGCACTCCTTCTAGGACGATGACAAACACCCGACCAACACGACGTGCGCTCCGCCGAGCCGGAGCATCCCGCATTCCCAACCCCAACCACCTGACCACGCGACTCGCCTTCGCCGCTTGCGCAGTCGCCATGCTCGCGGGACCCATGGCATCTGCGCGCACACAGGAGCCGGCTCCTGCGAACGCTTCTCCGTCGCAACCGCGCGCGCTGCGATGTGAGCCCGTTGCGCTCGATGCGTTCGTGCAACGCCGCGCCGAAGCGCTCGCGCGCAACCACGACGAGACGTTGCGCAGCGCGTCGCAGGAACGGCTCGCACATGCGCTGCTGGGTTGGCTGCGGCTCGGCAACCGCCTTTGCGCACAAGAGACGCTCGACGCGATGATCGCACGCACAGAAGCCGAGCATCGAGCTGCAGACGCCGCGTGGGCCGTCGTCGCGACGTTCTGGGCCTGGCGCGCGACCGCAGATCTGGAAGCCCGCACGTCCGACTGGCCGCGCGTCGAACGGGCCGTTCGCACGGTCCTGGCCTCGCGTCCGACGGATCTTCGCGAAGCGGCGCTGCGGGCCCACGCCATCGCATGCGCCGCGGAGCTCGCAGCGGACGATCGCGCGTCGGGCTACGTGCAACATGCGCGCAGCGCGTTGCTCGAGTTCGAGTCGAGACATTGGTCCGAGGAGCACGGCGCGTTCGTCGACCTCGGATCTCCTCCATCTCGCCATGGATTGCATCCGTGCGCGATCGGCATGCTCGCAGCGACCGGCGACCGCGCCGAACGCAACGCGCGACGTTGCCTGTCGGAGAACGACGGCGGCCCTTCGCTCGACACACTCGTCGCGAAGGCGCAGTTCGAGTCGGTCGACGGACGCGACCTTGCGGCGCGCGTCGCTTCCGACGCAGGCGACGAACCAGGACGCGAACTCGATGCCGTGCTCTTCGCGCTCACGGGCCTTCGACTCGCAACCGGACCCGGCGTCGACGCGCAGTGGCTGCGATTGCGTCCGCGCCTGCCTGCGGGCTTCGATCGCATGCGCATCGACGGCCTCGCGTCGGACGGCTACGCGATCGCGTTCACGTTCGAACGCAGCGCGCAAGTCGGTCCGCAACCGGTCGCCGACGCAACGCAGCCGCATCGCGGCTCGTTCACGGTGACGCAGCAAGGAGGCTCTGCATCGTGGCGCCAACTCGTCGTGCACATGGACGGCAACACGTTCGTCGTCGCCGCGATCGCAGGTGAACCGGTGTCGCTGCCGCCGGACGCCGAGGACCGCGGCCGCGAACGTCCCGCGCCGCGCGACGCGACTACGCGTCGATGACGAGCACGACGCGCACTTCCGGCTCGGGCGGCTTGCTGCCGCCGCCTGCGACGCCAGGACCCGCCGGGCCCGGCGACGCAGGGCCCCCGTAGGTCGGCGCTGCGGGCTGCGACCGCGTGACGACCGAAGCTGCCTCGACCTCGCTGTTCTGCACTTCGTAGCCGAGCGAACGGCTCGCGTCGGACACGTTCGCAAGGAATGCGCGGACGTCGGCGGCGCTGCCGGTCACGACCCAGCCACGCGTCGGCGCCGGCTGGCCCGCTGCATCTCCCGCGCCCGGGAGCCGAGCCAACGCAAGCAGACGCACGGGGCCGATCGAACGGACGCTCGCGGCCAGGTCGCCGAACAACACCTCCACGCCGCCGAAGCGATCCGTG
>CAZEQF010000205.1:0-7652 GCA_964514315.1 uncultured Singulisphaera sp.
CCGCCGCCTTGCGGGCGGCAAAGAGGATGTCCCCGACCGCACGCGCACGTTCGCGGCGTGGTCGCTCGGCTTGCTCGCGGGCCGCACGACGGATGTCGAGATCAAGGCCAAGACGTTCGAGTTGCTCGACGCGCAACTGCGCGATCCAGGCGAGCGCAGCCGCGACCTTCGCGTCGGACTCGTGCACGCGATCGGGTTGATCGACCCGCAGCCGGAGCGCAACAGCAAGGAGCGTCTGCTTCGCTATCGCGTCGCCGACGCGTTGTGGGCCTTCTACGACCAGGACCTCGGCAAGGGGAACCAGCTCGTGCAGTCGCACGTGCCGACGGCTGTCGCGCGCACGTTGTCGCGCGGCCGCGACGCGGAGCACGAGCGCGCCAAGGAACGGCTCGTGAAGGAACTCACGGCCGAGGGCCGGCACAACGCGATCCGGCAGTCCGCCGCGCTCGCGTTGGGTTCGCTGTGCCTGCCTGCGGAAACGCACGCCGCAGACGATGCGTGCAGCCAGGCGCTCGCGGACTACTACAAGAACGGCATCGACCAGCAGACGCGCTACTACGCGATCGCGTCGCTCGGACGGATCGGCGGCGAAGCGAACCGCAAGCGGCTGATGCTGCTCTACGCCAACTCGAACCGCACCGAGGAGAAGCCGTGGATCGCGATCGCGCTCGGCCTCGTCGCGAGGCAGCGGCGTTTGCGCGACGGCACGCTCGATCCCGACCTCGGCGCCATGTTGTTGTCCGACATGCGATCCATCGAAGTCGACACGGCGCGCGCCGGCCTCGCGCTCGCGCTCGGGCTCTGCGCGCACGAGCCTGCGGTGCCGGACCTGCGCGCGCTGCTCGACGGCAAGTTCTTGCACGAGGTGCAGTCGGGCTACGTCGTCGTCGCGCTCGCGATGCTCGCCGACCACGGCGCAGCGGGCGACATCGTCGAGGTCATGCGCAACGCGCTGCGGCGGCCGTTCGTGCTGCAACAGTGCGCCGTGGCGCTCGGGCACCTCGGCGATCCCGATGCCGTGCCTGCGTTGCTGGAGATGCAGAAGGCGAGCGAGAGCACTGCGACGATGGCCGCGATCGCGTCCGCGCTCGGCGAACTGCGCGACCGCCGCGCGATCGACCCGTTGATCGCGGCGTTGAAGGACACCGAGCGATCCATGCTCGCGCGCGCGTTCGTCGCGGCGGCGCTCGGCGGGATCGGCGACAAGGACGCGCTGCGCTGGAACACGGCGATCGCGCGCGACGTGAACTACAGCGCGCTCGTCGACACCTTGAGCAACGGCAGCAACGGCGTGCTCGACATCCTGTGAACACGATGCAACGAACGAACTCGCGCGCGCGCAACGGCGCCGCCCTCCTCCTCGCGCTTGCCGCGGCCGCTGCTTCCGGTGCGTGCGCGCTCCAGGCTCCGCCGGCTCTCTCCACGCTCAATGTCGCGGCCGCGGACGCCGCATCGGCGCAGTTCGCCGAAGTCGATGCGCAGGCGAAGGCCGCGCTCGAGGCGAGCGAACACAACCCGAGCGACGTCGCGCTCGCGGTCCAGGCTGCGTCGTTGCTGTTCCAGGCCGCGGACGCGCGCGTGCAGCACGCCACGGTGAGGGCATGCGCGGTCGGCGACTCGGTCGACCTCGTGCTCACGGCAGACGATCGCGTCGCCTCCGAGGTGCGCACGCAGGTGGCGTCCTTGTGCACCGACGGTCTCGCGGCGGCCGATCGCGCCGCCGCGCGCGATCCGGGCAATGCCGCGGCACAGCTCCAGCGCGGGCTCTGCCTGTCGTTGCTCGCGTGGGCCAACGGAGCGGCGCGCAGCCTCGTGCAGGGATTCGGCCCGCGCATCGCCGACGCGATCGACAAGGCGGTCGCAGGCGACGCGAAGTCCGACGATTGCGCGGCGCTGCGGCTGCAGGGCCGTTTCCGCAGCAAGGCGCCGTGGCCGCTTCGCGATCGCACGGCCGCTCGTTCGGCGTTGCAGCGCGCGACGGAAGAGGCGCCGTGCTTGTTGAACTTCCTGTTCCTCGGCGACGCGCTGTGGCTCGAAGGCGACCGCGACGGAGCGCTCGCTGCGTGGGGCAAGGCGAAGGACGCGCGCGCGACCGAGTCGGCGAAGCGTTCGGACGCTTCGTTGCGCGAACTCGTCGCGCGACGTCTCGCCGCCGCAGGCGTGGGCTCGTGAGCGGTCTCGCGATCGGCGTCGACCTCGGCGGCACCAAGATCGAGGCGATCGCACTCGACGAAGGCGGCGCGGAGCGTTGGCGGCGACGCGTGCCGACGCCGCAAGGAGACTACGACGGAACGGTGCGCGCGATCGCTTCGCTCGTGCGTTCGCTGCGCGAGGAGCTGAGGCCCTCGTCGTGGACGTTGGGTGTCGGCACGCCGGGCAGCGTGACTGCGCGCGGCACGATGAAGAACTGCAACTCGACGTGCCTCAACGGCCGCGAGCTGCCGCGCGACCTGGAGGCGGCGATCGGCGCGCCGGTCCGCATCGCCAACGACGCGAACTGCCTCGCATTGTCCGAAGCGACCGACGGCGCGGGTGCGGGCGCCGATGTCGTGTTCGCTGCGATCCTCGGCACGGGCGTCGGCGGCGGCGTCGCGTGCTTCGGCCGCGTGCTCAACGGCCCGAACGGGCTCGCCGGCGAATGGGGGCACACGGCGCTCCCGCGTCGGCGCGACGACGAGCCTTCGTTGCCGTGCTACTGCGGACACAGCGGATGCGTCGAGTCGCTGCTCAGCGGGCCCGGCCTCGCGCTGGACCATGCGCGTCGTTGCGGCGGTTCGCGCACGGCTGCGGAGATCGCGGCTGCGGCCGCTCACGGCGATGCGGACGCCGTCGCGACGATGCATCGCTATGCCGAACGGCTCGCGCGCGCGTTGTCGACGATCGTGAACGTGCTCGACCCCGACGTGATCGTGCTCGGCGGCGGGCTGTCGCAAGTCGACTCGCTCTACCGCGACGTTCCGCCGCTGTTGCAGCAGAACGTGTTCGCTGCGGCGAGCACGGAGCCTGCGCGCGTCACGCTGCGTCGCAGCGCGCACGGCGACTCCTCGGGCGTGCGCGGAGCCGCGTGGCTCTGGCGCACGCCGGGGCTCAGCCCTTCATCTGCTTGAGCTTCGCGATCGCGCCGAGCACGTTCTTGCTCGAGGTCGCGCGCGTTCCCGTGCGGTTCTCGGCGACGCCGGCCTGCGCGTCGTTGCTCGATCCAGCCGGGGCCGGGGCCGGGGCCGCGTGCGCCGCGTGCACAGGTTCGGCATGCGCGTGCGCCGGCTCGTGGTGCGTCGTCTCGTGCGCAGACGGCGCTGCAGCCGCCGCCATCGCGGGCGCCGGCTTCGCGACCGGCGCCGACCGCAGGGACTGCTGGATGGACGCCACCGAGTTCGCGAGGCCGCTGACTTCGCGCTGGATCTCCTTCACCGAGGTCTCCAGGCCGCCGAGGTCCTTGTCGCGGACCTGGTCCACGGTGTTCGTGAGCTTGCCGACCGTCGAGTCGACGAGGCGCTCGAGGCGTTGCATCTCCTCGTGCACGGTCTCCTGGTTGGCAAGGCGCTCGAGCTTCTGGCCGTAGGCCTTGTTGGAGTCCTCGAGACGCGAAAGGCTCTGCTTCATGTCGTTGTCGTCGAGCCGCTTCGCCACCGAGGCGATGTGCGTCTCGACCGACTGCAGCGTCTGCAGGTCCTTCGTCATCTGCGCGAGCTTCTGCTCGAGCGGCGACAGGTCGACGCTGAGCGCCTTCGAGGCCGACTCGATCTTCGCGAGCCCTTGCATCAGCGAGGACTGCAACGCTTCCAGTTGCTGCTTCTGCTGCTGCACCTGCGCCGCGATGTCGTTGCCCTGCGTGGCGATCTCCATCAGCGGCTTGCCGTACATCTTGAGCGCCTTGCTCAGGTTGTTGACCTTCTCGTCCTGGCGCTCGAGCGCGACGAGCACGCGCTGCAGTTCTTCGCCCTCGGCCGGCGGCCGCTCGGCGGACAGTTGCTGCTGCTCGACGAGATACTGGAGCGAGCCCTGGAGGTCCGACTCCTTCTCGGTCTGCGCTTGCGCGAGCTGTTCGTAGCGGGCCTGCGCGAGCGAGTGCTGGCGGCGCACGATCGAGAGCACGAAGACCACCGCGCCGATCGTCAGCAGCACGGGCGCGTCGAATCCGACGCTGCGCAACGTCGTCGTCAGCGTGCCGGAGCCCTGCAGCACCGTCGCGACGATGCCGCCGAGGAGGCATGCGGCGCCGACCATCGCGCCGATCCCGGTCTTCTCCTGCTTCTGCTGCGACTGCTTGTCGGCGAGGCGCGGGCGACGGCGACGGGCGGATTCTTGCGACTCCGCGCCAGCAGGCTCCGTCTGGTCGTCCTCGACCGTCTCCTGCGTCGACTCGGATTCGACCGTCTCCTGCTCCGCCGCAGCCTGCGGCTTCGGCTTCCCGGCGCCCGTGGACATGAAGTCCGGCCCGAGAAGATCGTTCAGCATGTCGTCGGTCGAAGGATGCTCTTTCTGCTTGCTCATGACGCGAATCCCGCGCGGTGCCCGAGGAAAAGCGGCAATCGGGCCGCTCCCCTTCTCGTCCGTGGATCGGCACCAGGGCTTTCCTGGGTGAAGCCGCCCCGTTGCAATCGGGCTCCGGACCCCGGAAAAGGACTCCTCGGATGTCACAGAAGCTCAAGGGCATCGCCGCCGCACCGGGCATCGCCATCGCGCCCTTGGTCCACTTCCATGGGACGTTGGACTCCATCCCGACATGGAAAGTCGGGCCGGACGGCGTCGCGGCGGAGTGCCGCCGCCTGGACGACGCAATCGCCGAGGTGGGGCGGTCGATCCTCGCTCTGCGCAAGGATCTGGCGGACGCGCTGAGCAGCCACGACGCGCGCATCTTCGACGCGCAAGTCAGCATCCTGCACGACCCGACGTTCCGCGCCGACGTCGTGCGCGAGGTCGAGCAGCACGGCTGCAACCTCGAGGTCGCGCTGCAGCGAGTGGTCGCCCGCTACGAGGCCGTGTTCCAGAACATGGCCGAGGCTGCGATGCGCGAACGCGCCGCCGACCTTCGCGACGTCGGCCGGCAGCTCGTCGCCGCGTTGATGGCGAAGGAGCGTTCGAAGTACACCGCGAACGGCCGCGACTACCTGTTCGCCGCCGACGAGTTCTTGCCGAGCGATGCGGGCATCCTCGATCGCAAGCACCTGCGCGGCATCGTGACCGCGCACGGCGGCAAGTATTCGCACGGCGCGATCCTCGCGCGCTCGCTCGGCATCCCTGCAGTCGTCGGCGTCGACGACGTGCTGGCGAAGGCGAGCAGCGGGACCACCGTCGTGCTCGACGGCGACAGCGGCCAGATCGTCGTCGCGCCGACCGCTGACGAGCTCGCGCACTACGGGCAGCGCCTGGTGGAGCAGAAGAGCGTCGACCTCCGCGTCGCCGAAGTGCGCTTCCAGCCAGCTGTGACGCTCGACGGCTCCGAAGTGGCGCTCTACGCCAACGTCGAGGGCGTGCGCGACCTGGAGAAGCTGGAGACGGACGCGATCGCGGGCATCGGCTTGTTCCGCACCGAGTTCGCGTTCATGGAACGGCGGCAGTTCCCGACCGAGGAAGAGCAGGTCGCGATGTATCGCCGCGCGATGCAGGGCAGCCGCGGCAAGCCGGTCACCTTCCGCACGCTCGACGTCGGCGGCGACAAGCCGCTCGGCTACTTCCGCACGCCGGAGGAACGCAACCCGGTGCTCGGTTGGCGCGGGCTGCGCCTGTGCCTCGACTGGCCCGACATCCTCTACACGCAGCTGCGCGCGATCCTGCGTGCCAGCGCTCTCGGCCACGCGCGCATCCTGCTGCCGATGGTCACCACGCGCAGCGAGGTGATTCGCTGCCGCCAGGTGCTGGACCAGATCCTCGCGGACCTTCGCGCGTCGGGCGTGCCGTTCGATCCCAAGATCGAGCTCGGCATCATGGTCGAGATCCCGGTGATCGTGCCGGTGCTCCCCGAAGTGCTGCCGCTCGTCGACTTCGCCTCGGTGGGCACGAACGACCTGGTGCAGTACCTGCTCGCCGTGGACCGCGACAACCAGCGCGTCGCCAAGATGTACGACCCGTTCCATCCGGGCGTGCTCCGCGTGCTGCACCAGATCGTGCGCGCTGCGAACGCGGCGAAGAAGCCGGTGTCGATCTGCGGCGAGATCGCCGGCGACCATCACTTCACGCCGATCCTGCTCGGCATGGGCTATCGCGAGCTGTCGATGGCTCCGGTGTTCGTGCCTCGCGTGAAGCTCACGTTGCGCAGCTTCTCCGTCGACGAATGCAGGGCGCTGGCGTCGACGGCGATGGCGCTCGAGTCGACCGCCGCCGTGCGCAAGCTCGTCGGCGAGGAAGTGCGCGACCGGTGGGCGCGGTTCCTGCAGACCTCGACCGGGGACGCTTCCTCGTGACCGCGCGAGGGCTGCGCCAAGGCGCGTGGTCCGTGCAGGAGCTGGAGCGGCTGCGACGCCTGCTGCCGTTGCGTGGCGTCGACGGCGCGGCCGCGTTGTTGCGTCGTTCGCCGGAGAGCGTTCGCAAGCGAGCTTCGCAGTTGCTCAAGGCGCCGACGCGGCGCGGCGAGTGGAGCGAGAGCGACGATGCGGCCCTTCGCCTCGCATGGGGAGCCGTGGAGCCACGGTTGCTCGGGACGATGCTCGGCAGGGCGACCGCGGACGTGGTGCGACGCGCGAACGCGCTTCGATCCCGCCTTCGATCCGGCGACTGGGCGCACGAGGACGAGCTGATGCTGAAGCGCCTCCACGGGACGCGTTCGGACAAGGACCTCGAGGTCTGCCTGCTGCGCAGCGCAGAGGACATCGGCGTGAAGGCCGACGAGTTGTGCCTTCGCAAGGACAAGCGCTTCGTCCTCGCCGCATCGAACGCCGAGCGCCGTTCCTCCGCGCCGCGCTGGACCGATGGCGAGATCGAGCGGCTGCGCGCGCTCTACCGCGACCGCGACAACCTCGAGGTCGCGCGCCTGCTCGGACGTTCGGTGGTCAGCGTGGCCAACAAGGCCTGGCAGCTCGGACTGCAGAAGAGCCAGGCGGCTCTCGCCAAGATGGGGCGGGCGAACGTCTCGTTCCGGTTCCGCGCCGAGGGGTGAGCCGTTTGCCTCGTCGGCGTGGCGCGCCGTCGATGGCCGCCTTGCGCGTCGATGGCATCGAGGCGAGCCGCCGTCCGTCGGCCGCGCGCGCCTTCGGCGCGGGAGCCATCGTCGGTTTCCGCCTCAATCCAGCCCCGCAGGCGTGCCGATGAGCGGAGCGAACCGGTCCAGACCGCCGCAACAACCGCCCGAGGGAACCATGGAAATCGTCGGCAAGAAGAGCCAAGGCCTGTCCGTCACGACGTTGAGCGAGGACAAGACCGTCATCATCTCCTTCAACGACCGAAGCCTGAACTTCTACGTCACCGACTCCCTCAAGGAGTCGTTGAAGGAGACGATCCAGTCGAAGATCGACGCCGGCTTCCAGCACTTCATCCTCAACCTCGACAACGTGAAGATCATCGACTCCTGCGGAGTCGGGTTGATCATCGTGGCCAACAACGTCACGACGTCGAAGAGCTGCAAGCTCTACCTGAGCAACATCAAGCCGTTCATCGTCAAGATCTTCGAGATCATGCGCATCAGCAAGCACCTCGCGATCTTCGAGAACGAGGAC
>CAZEQF010000206.1:0-7633 GCA_964514315.1 uncultured Singulisphaera sp.
GATAATTACGATGGAATAGCTATTTATATTGATAACAATCAACAAATAAATTTAGAGGTCGCTGCGGTGCGCGTCGTGTTGGCGGAGCTGCACGAGCCCAACGGCGAGGGCGGCAGGCTGCAGGGCATGCTCGAGCTGTCGGGCGTGCCGTTCGTCGGCTCCGACTGCCTCGCGTCCGCGCTCGCGATGAACAAGCAGCGCACGCGCCAGATCCTCGAGCACCAAGGCGTTCGCGTTGCGCGCGCCTATGTGCCCGAAGCGTCGTTCGCGCACTGCGACGTCGATGCCGAATGGGAACGGCTGCAAGCCGCAGTCGGCCTGCCCGCGTTCTGCAAGGCGGAGTGCAGCGGCAGCAGTCGCGGCGTCGCGCGCATCGCGTCGCGCGCGGACTTCGATGCATTCGTCGCCAACAACCGCGGCACGTTCGATCGCTGGTTCGCCGAGTCGCTCGTCGAGGGCGAAGAGATCACGGTGCCGGTGCTGGGCAACCGCGACGGGTCCCTTCGCGCGCTGCCGCCGATCGGCATCTATCCGCGGTTCTCGGACCACTTCGACGAACGCGCGAAGTACGAGAAGGGCGCGTGCGACGAGATCTGTCCGCCTCCCGGCTGGAGCCAGGATCGCATCGCCGAGGTCCAGCGCATCGCCTTGCGTTGCCATCGGTCGCTCGGATGCGACGGCATGTCGCGCACCGACATGATCGTGTCGAAGGACGGCCCCGTGGTGCTCGAGGTCAACACGATCCCCGGCATGACCGAGACGAGCCTGCTGCCGAAGGCAGCGCAGACCGCGGGCATCGCGATCCCGACGCTGCTGCACATGCTCGTCGACTACGCGCTCGACCGCTGGAACGTCGATGCGCCGCGCGCCTCGGTGTCGCCGGGCGTGCGCAAGCCGCGGCCGGCTGTTGCGCGCACCGCGAACGCGAACGCCGCCAACGCCGCAGGCTGATCGCGCATGCTCCACTTGCTGCGGTTCCAAGAACCCGCCGCCGACGCGTCGCGCGTCGGCGCGCAGGACACAGGATCCGCAGCATCGTGGCTGTGGGAGTTCGCGCGCACGCCGGGCCTCCTCGAGACGGTGGTGGGCGTGCTCTGCTTCTGCGCACTGCTCGTCGCCTGGTGGCGCATCGCGCGGCTCGGTGAACGCGTTCGCAACCGTTCGTTCCTGCGCGACTACTTCCTCGGCCTGGAGCAGGCGCTGCACGGCGATGCGAAGGGCGCAGAGCAGCGCCTCGAGCGCGTGCTGCAGAAGGACCCCGAGAACCACTACGCGCGACGCTTGTTGGGCTCCGTGCAGTCGGAGCTCGGCCATCCCGAGAAGGCGCATGCGCAGCACCTGTTGCTGCGCGACGCGTTCGAGGTCCAAGGCGCCGAGAACGACGTGCACCTCGCGCGCGCACTGCTCGCCGCAGGCCGTCCCGAAGAAGCGGCCAAGGCTGCGCACGATGCGTTGCAGAGCCGGCCGACGGACCTCGCGACGCTCGAATTCGCATTCCGCGCCTGCCTCCAGGCGAGCGATCCCGAGGCAGCGTCGGAGATCGCGACACGCATGCTGCCGCGGCTCCTGCAGTCGACCGATCCTTCGAAGCGTGATGCCCTGAAGAAGGACGCCGCGAGCGCGTTCGCGGCAGCGGGAGCGCGCAGGCTCGCGCGCGGCGATGCCCAGGGGGCGAACGCATGGTTGCGCAAGGCGACAGCCGCCGCCGCCGAAGCTGACTCCACCGCGCTGCTCGCAGCCCGCATCGAAGCCGCTGGATCGAGCGTGCCGGCCGTGGCCACGCGACTCGTGGACCGTGCGCGCACCGCACCCGGCGCGGAGCCCGGCGCGTGGGCGAAGGCATTGCTGCCGATGCTGCCCAAGGGTCGTTGGCGTTGCGCGCGCTGCGACGGGCCGTTGGAGTCGAGCCTCGGACGTTGCCCGCGTTGCCACGCAGAAGGACACGCCGTCGCCGACGAACCGCGCTTGTTCCTGCCGATCGAAGCGCCCGACCGGCTCGCCGACGCGCTCGAGGCGAACGCCGCGCACGTGCGCCGCGTGTGCGCAGCCGCAGTCGATTCGGAGCCCGGCTCCACGGCGCATGCGAGCGCGCGCGCAGCCGTGCTCGAACTCGGCGCGCGCGCCGTTCCCGAGCTGCTCGAACGTGCGCGACAGCGCGGCGAGTCTGCGGAACGAGCCGTCGGCTTGTTGCGCGACCTCGGGCCCGAGACGACGCCGGTGCTGTTCGCCGCTGCGCAGGAGCTCGAGGACGCGCGCCTCCTGCCCGACGGCGGCGCGCTCGCGAACGCGGTGGGGCGCGTGGTGCAGGGATTCGACCGCAGTGCGCTGCCGCACGTGCGCGCGCTGTTCGCGTCCGCGCAGAAGGGCGACCGCAAGATCCTCATCGACTACTTCCTCGGCCTCGCGGACATGCGCGAGTTCGAGTTCGTGCTCGAACGCTTCCCGCCGATCGAGGTGCTGCACCGCATCGCGCGCGCCGACGCCCCGACGCTGCGACGCTTCCTCGCTGCGGTCGAGCCGAACAGCACCGTCTGCGACGTGCTGCTCGCGCACCCGAGCTTCTCGCGTGAAGTCGACGTGCTTCTGGCGATTCCCGCTGCCGCGCAGCCTGCCGCGTTGGAGTCCTTGCTGGTCCGGCGCGGGCCTTCGTCGTCGCTGTCCACTGCGTTGCTCGACGCGCTCTCGAACCCGCAACTCGTCGAGCCGGCAAAGCGCATCCTCGCCGCATTCGGCCGCGATGCCGCGGATCCGCTGCTGTCCACGCTCGGCGACCCGGATTGCGAACCGGACGTCCGCCAGGCGATCCAAGAACTGCTCGCGCAGATCGGCGCGCCTGCCGTCGACCGCGTGTGCGCCAACTTCGGCACGCAGCCCAGCGAGTTCGACCTCGCGTTGCGCGCGACGCTCGTGCGCATGGGCGACGCGGGCATCGATTCGCTTGCGGCCGAATACGCGCGCTCGGGCCTGATGGAGCGCATGACGATCGGCATCTGGTCCAACGACTCGCATCGCCGTTCGCAGATCGCCCTCGTGCTCGCCGAACTCGGCACGGAGCGCGCGATCCACGCGCTGTCGACGCTGCGCGCGAACGAAGGCGACGAAGCGCTCGCGCTGCGCCTCGACGAAGCGTTGCACCGCGCGCGCGCGCGGCGCGCGGCAGGAGGCGGACATGGCGCCTGAACGCACGTGGCTCGCGCGCATGCTCGGCAAGGCAGGCGGCGCGCTGTTGCCCAAGACCTGGAAGGGCAAGCTCGTGCTCTACGGGATCCCGGCGCTGCTCCTGCTCGCGCTGCTCGATCCGGTGTTCGGGCTCGTGCACAAGGTCTTCGACCTCGTCGAACGCATCGCGACGCCGTTCCTGGAGACGACGATCGGACGCATCCTCGCATTGCTGCTCGCGATGGCCGGCGGCGCCTCGCTCGCGGCGTGGTTGCTGCGCGACCGCGTCCGCTCCATGCGCGGGCACGCGATGCTGGGCAGGCACTTCGACGCCACCGCGGCGTTGCTCATAGGCGACAGCAAACGCGCGCGCGACCTGCTGCGCGCGATCTGCCGGCGCAAGCGCGTGCGTCCCGACGAGTATCCGTGGATCGTGGAGGACGCGAGCCTCAAGCTCGCGCGACTCTCGCTCGGAGAAGGCCGCGCCGCAGAGGCGCTGCGTTGGGTTGCGCGCGTCTCGTCGCCGGAGCTGCCGGAAGAGCTCGCGCGCTCGCGCGCGCAGTTGCGCATCGAAGCCCTTCGCCTTCATGGCGGCGCGTTGCCCGAGACCTTGTTGTCCGAGGCGGAGGCTGCTTGCGCTGCGCATCCGACCTGCGCGCGGTTGCACGGCGAGCTGCGCGAGCTGCGACTTCGTCGCGGCGACTGGATGGGGGCGTTCGAGGCGCAGCAACGCGTCGTCGTGAACGCATCCCCAGCTTCGCTTTCGGCCGAGCAGGAGACGCTGTGCCGGGACGCGACCACGGCATCGGCCCGCGCGATCGCAGACGGCGATGTCGACGCGGCGAAGAAGCTGCAGCGCGCGATCGCCAAGCTGCCCGGCCCGACCGCGGGCTTGCTGCAAGGAGACATCCTCGCGCACAAGGGCGACGTCCGCGGCGCCGTCCGCGCCTGGGGCCAGACGGCTTCGCCCGAAGGCCTCGACCGCATCGCCGCCCTGCTGCAGAACGCGCCCGTCGCGATGGACCCGCGCGAATTGCTCGCGTGCTGCCCGATGCAGGGAATGGTCCTCTTGCTCGCGCGCGAACTCGCGCGCCGGGGCCAGCCCGACGACGCGCTGCGCGCCGCGCGCCATGCCGCGGAGACGCTAGGCCCGACCACGACGGTGTGCCTCGTGCTCGCCGAGACGCTGGACCGGCTCGGCCAGACGGAACGTTCGCAGCGGCTCGCGGAGCAGGCCGCACAGCTGCTGCTCCAGCCCGCGATCCCGCGCGACTCCGCGCCGCCGCAGCAACAGCCGCCGAAGCTGTCTTGAGTCTCGCGTTCGCGTCGGCATACTGCGCTGCCCCTCCGTGCCGGAGTGGCGGAATCGGCAGACGCACAGGTTTCAAAAACCTGCGCCCGGAAGGGCGTGGGGGTTCAAGTCCCCCCTCCGGCACCATCTTCCTTGCACCCATCGTGCGTGCAGGAAGGCTGCGCATGCGCGCCTCGGTGCAGCTCTTCTCGCGGTAGCCCTCGTCGTTGCGGATCTCGCGTTCTGCCCGCTGCTACGGCTGCTTGCGCACCGCGCGCACAGTCCCGTCCCGCGCACGCAGCATCCCGAGCCCGACCGCCGCGTCCATGACGGCGCGCGCTTCGTCGAGCGGGGCATCGAGCGCGCGGGCGAGCGCAAACAAGAACGCCGGCTCCGTGACGGTGGCGTCGATGCCGCCGAGCTCGGCGAACACGCGCTTCAGCATGCTCACGTCGACCGGCTGCGCGCGTTCGCCGGGGGCCAGCGCCTCGGAGCCGGGATCGGCGCCGGAGCAGCACGGGTCGACGTTCGTGCCGCAGTTCGCGCACTGGCCGTGCCCGTGCACGAACACGACCTCGAGCTTGGCGCCGCAGTAGGAGCAGCGCGGCGCCTCGGTGCCGCTCGACTCCGTCATCCCATCGTGACGACGAGCTCTTCGTCGATCTCGGTCTGCAGCAGGTTCTGGATCGCCATCATCGTGCCCGAGGTCGAGCTGGGGCAGCTGCCGCACGCGCCCTGGTAGCGGATCACCAGCGTCTTGCCGTAGAGGCCGAAGACTTGGAGGCCGCCGCCGTCGCCGGCGAGCGCGGGACGAACGCGGTCGTCGAGCAGCGAGTTGATGCGCGACATGAGTTCGGGGTCGCCACCCTGCGGGATCGACGCGAGCGGATTGTCGTCCGCGTGATGGTGGCCGCCGCCGTGCGAACCGCAGCCGTGGCCTTGCGGCTCGGGGATCGCATCGCCGTCCTCGATCGAGCTCTCGAGCAGGCGCGTGACCTGCTCGGCCACGCCGCGCCAATCGGCCTTGGCCGTCATGCTGACGGTGACGAAGTTCTCGCAGAAGAACAGGGTCTCGACGCCCGGCACGGCGAACAGGCCGATCGCCACGACGTCGCCGCGCGCCTCTTCCGGCTTGCTGTAGCTGCGCGTCTGGCCGTTCTTCGCCATCGGACGATCGACGACGAACTTGAACGCGTTCGGATTGGGGGTCGGGAGGATGCTCTGGACCTTCATGGGGCGGATCTGCGGGGTGGCCGTGTGGCGGGTTCTCGGAGACCCGCAGTTGTCGGCCATCCGCCTTCTGGCGCAAGGGCTCAGCGGCGCAGTTCGCGAAGGATCCCGGTCGGACCCGTGGTCACGAACGCCTTCCGCCACAGCCCGCCCGAGCCGGCGTGGTCGACGACGCGCAACGCCAGGACATGCCGCCCCGGCCGCAACCGCGCGCCGAGCTCGATGGTCTGCGGCTCGAGCCACACCGTCGTGTCCGTCGCCGGATCGCCGCGCCGGTCGACGTATTCGCCGTCGAGCCAGACGGTCACGCTGTCGTCGACGCCTTCGAGCACGAGGCGCGATGCGCGGCCGCCCCAATCGTCCGGCACATCGACGGCGATGCGGTACCACGCAACGCCGGTGTAGCCGCGGAGGTCCTCGGCCTGGTTCTCCCAGTGCGAACCGGCGCGCAGCGTCCGCCACGGCGCAGGGCCGTCGTCGAACGACGATCCGTTCCAGCCCTGGGCGACGCCTTCGTCCGCCGCGTCCGTGCGGAAACGCCATTCGTCGAGCGCGAGCGAGCGCTCGGTGCACAACGCCTCCAACGCCGCGAGCGTCTCCGGCCGCAACTCGCGACGCGGCGCGGGGCCGTTCTGCAGATGGCGGACGAACTGCTGCTCGACGTAGCGGCCGGCGTCCGTCGTCGGATCGAGCGCGGAGGCAAGCAGACGGCCCTTGCCGATGCGCACCTCGAACGCGAGCAGGTGCGCGCGCACTTCCGCGAGGTCGTGCGTCTCCCAGAACGCGAGGATCGGATCGACCTGGTCGAGCCACGGCGCAAACGGGATCATGCGGCCACCGTCGAGGTCGAACGCCAACAGGTCGCACAGCATGCGCGCGGGCACCGACGCGTGCACCGGATGCGGCGGCGCGAACGGAGCGCCGCGCAGATGCCAAAGCGGGTGCGACTGCAACGTGCCCGCGCGGTCGCCGACGCGCAGCAGGGCCTTGCCGCCGCGTTCGATGGCCGCGAGCGCATCGACGTCGATCGCGTCGAGGATCGCCACGCCATCGGGCCGCGCGTCGTCGAACTCCGGCAACAACCAGACATCCCACTCGGCCGCGACGCCGTCGTGCTGCGCGCGCACCGTCGCGCTAGCGGGGCGATCCACCGACGGCAGTGGTTCCGTTTCGGTGCGCGGCGCAGTTCCGTCGAAGCCGATGCCGACGACGGGCAGCCGCAGTTCGCTGCGCGCCTTCGTCACGAACGCGCGCTGCAGTCCGTCGAGCGCGAGCATGCGGTCGCGCTGCCATGCGAAGTCGCGGGCCGACCACTTCGGCGTTCCGTCTTCGTCGCAGAGGCCCATGCGCGCCTTCGGGAAGTCGCTCGCGACGCTCACGACGTAGCCCGCGTACGGCAACGTCGCGCGCAGCGTCTCGACTTGCGCGCGGCGCATCGCCATCGCGAAGTCGGTGGATATCTCCGGGATCTGCCGCAGCGTCTCTTCGCCGAACTGCTCGCGCACCCAAGCCTCGAAGCGACGTTGGTCCGAAAGGCACAGCGGCTTGCGCCACGACGGCCAATCCGCGCGACGATCCCACGCCGCGAGGTCGATCCAAGTGTCGGCGGCGATGCACTCGCCGAGCAGCAACGGCTTCTCGCCGTGCGTCGCGATGTGCCGCGCGAAGTCGTCGAGGCGCGAACGGAACCAGCGGCAGTTGCCGTAGGGATGCTCGTCCCAGAAGTCGGACACGCGCTGCCAGCCGATCCACGAACTGTCGTCGACGACGAGCGTGTCCGGGACCGCGGCATGGCACGCATCGAACAACGCCTTCACGACGGCGAGATCCGCATCGTGGCCCGTCTCGCACGTGATGCTGCGGAACGCGACGGACGGATGCGCGCGGTCCTGCGCGAAGAACTCGCCGTACTCGGCGAGCAGCTCCTGCTGGTGCGCGGCATCGAGCTTGGGA
>CAZEQF010000207.1:0-7630 GCA_964514315.1 uncultured Singulisphaera sp.
GACGAAGGCAAGTGGGAGAAGTTCGCGTCGCGCGCCGGCAACGCCGTGTTCCTCGGCGAGATCCTCGACGAAGCCGTGCAGAAGGTGCGCGACGTGATCGCGCAGAAGAACCCCGAGCTCGAGGACAAGGAGAAGGTCGCCGAGCAAGTCGGCGTCTCCGCGATCGTCTTCAACGACCTCAAGAACTCGCGCATCAAGGACGTGAAGTTCGACTGGGAGACGATGCTCAACTTCGAGGGCGAGACGGGGCCGTATGTGCAGTACGCGTGCGCGCGCCTGTCCTCGATCCTGCGCAAGGCAGCGCAGCCTGTGCCAGCTCCGCAGAACGTCGACTTCGCGCAACTCGCCGACGCCGAGAAGGTGCTGCTCGTCATGCTCGACTTCGGCACCGCCGTGCAGCGCGCCGCCGAGCAGAGCGAACCGAGCCACGTGACCGCGCACACGATCGCGCTCGCGGGCGAGATCCACAGCTACCTGCGCGACCACCACGTGCTCGGCGCGGAACCCGCGGTCCGCGACGCGCGCCTGCTGCTCGTCGAGGCGGCGCGACGGCTCCTCGCCACCGGGCTTTCGCTGCTCGGCATCCCGGCGCCGGAACGGATGTAGTCAGGGCGGCGGCTGCAAACTGCCGGGTGAGTCGGCAGTTTTCGTTGAAAAGTGCCGCCTCTCTCGTCGAAATGCGTAGCAAAGTGCCGCCTCTCCCGGCAATTTGCAAAAATGGCCATCGTCCGATCGCTCGACCTGAAGGAAGCCACCAGGAACCGGTCCGTGTTCCTGTTCGGCCCGCGCCAGACCGGGAAGAGCACGTTGGTCCGCCAGCAACTCGCCGACGCCAAGACCATCAACCTGCTGGAGAGCGACACCCGGTTCGCCCTGGAACGGGCGCCGCAGCGGCTCCGCGAGTGGTGCTCCGTTCCCGGCGAACTCGTCGTGATCGACGAGGTCCAGAAGCTGCCGCAACTGCTCGACGAGGTGCACCTGCTGATCGAGCAGAACAAGACGCGGTTCGTGCTGACAGGATCGAGCGCCCGCAAGCTGCGCGACGGCGGCGTCAACCTGCTCGGCGGACGCGCGCGCTCGCTCCACCTGCACCCGCTGTCGATCCACGAACTGGGCGATCGCTTCGATCTCGATCGCGCCATCCACCACGGCCTGCTGCCGGCGATCTACCTCGGCGACGAGCCAGACCTCGACCTCGCGGCATACGTAGGGACCTACTTGCAGGAAGAGATCGCGCACGAGGCGCTAACGCGCAACGTGCCTGCATTCGCTCGCTTCCTCGAGGTCGCGGCCCTGTGCAACACGCAGCAGGTCAACTACTCGAAGGTCGCCAACGACGCGCAGGTCGCGCGCACGACGGTGCAAGAGTACTTCCAGATCCTGCGCGACACGCTGCTGGGCTGGGACCTTCCCGCATGGCAACGGACGAAGAAGCGGAAGCCCGTCGCCACGTCGAAGTTCCAGTTCTTCGACCATGGCGTCGCGCGGCAACTCCGCGGCACAGGTCGCGTGCAACCGCAGTCGCCGGAGTACGGCCACGCATTCGAGTCGTGGATCGGCCACGAGCTGAAGTCCTGGTGCGACTACCGCGGCAAGGGTGCATCGCTTTGCTTCTGGCGCGCGCGCAGCGGCCACGAGGTCGACTTCGTGCTCGCCGACGAGGTCGCCGTCGAAGCGAAGGCGTCCGCGAACGTCACGGACCGGCACCTCGCCGGACTCGCGGCGCTCAAGGATGAAGGACTGCTGAAGCGCCACATCCTCGTGTGCCAGGAGACGCGGCCTCGTGTCGTGGACGGCATCGAGATCCTGCCTTGGCGCGAGTTCATGGCTGAGCTGTGGAGTGATCGGCTCGTCGGAACGTGAGCCCGACACGCACAGCTCTCGCCTACGCCAGGTCCGCAGCCAAAGGACCGCAGGGCAAAGCCCTCACTACGACCGCCGCCCCCGCCGATCCACCGCCGTCGTTGCGCAGCGGCCCGCGGCGCAGGATCCTGCGCCGTAGCCCATGGATCTCAGCAAGCACCTCCGCGACGTTCCCGACTTCCCGAAGCCCGGCATCCTGTTCAAGGACATCACGCCGCTGCTCGCGCACCCCGCGGCGATGAAGGAGACGATCCGTCGCCTTGCGGCGCTCGACTTCGGCAAGGTCGACTGCGTGGCGGCGATCGAGTCGCGCGGGTTCCTGTTCGGCGTGCCGCTCGCGATGCAACTCGGCATCGGCTTCGTGCCGATCCGCAAGCCCGGCAAGCTGCCGTGGAAGACGAACCGCGTCGAATACGTGCTCGAGTACGGCACCGACGCCGTCGAGATCCACCAGGACGCGGTGCACAAGGGCCAGCGCGTGTTGCTCGTCGACGACCTGCTCGCGACCGGCGGGACGATGGGCGCGGCGTGCAAGCTCGTCGAGTCGTGCGGCGCCACCGTTGCGGGCTGCGCGTTCGTCGTCGAACTGGGCTTCTTGCCCGGCCGCAGCAGGCTCGCGCCCCATCGCACAGAGGCGCTGATCCGCGTCGACTGAGCGGACTCGTCCAACCCGTCCGTACGCAAGAACCTCCGCCAGCGCGCTGACAGGACGCCGCGAGAAGCGTCCACAGGCGCCGCCTTCCGCACAGCAACCGCCCATGAGCCTCCTTCCCCTGTTGGCGCGGCACGGCCGCGCCGCCTCGTTGTTCCTCGCGCTGCTCGCAGCGCTCCCCGCCCAAGAAGCCCGCCGCCGCGGCGGCGAGAACGCGCGCGCGCCGGGACTCCGGCCCGACGTGACGATCTTCAGCCCGCTCGACCTGCCGACGCCGAACCGCGTGCGCACGGCGAGCGGCGCGCCGGGGCCGGACTACTGGCAGCAAGAAGTCGACTACCGCATCGACGCGTCGCTCGATCCGGCGACGCGCACGATCGCAGGCAAGGAGCAGGTCACCTACCGCAACCACTCGCCCGAGACGCTCACGTTCCTGTGGGTGCACCTCGAGCAGAACATCCTCAAGAAGGACAGCATCGGCTCGCTCACCGGCGGCGGCGAAGCAGTCGGCGGCCCGTCCGAGCCGAGTGACGGCGTGACGGTGCGCTCGCTGACGAGCGAAGGCGCGGCGCTGACGCATCAGGTCTACGACACGATGATGCGCGTCGAGTTGCCGAAGCCGCTGCCGCCCGGCGGCACGTTCGTGTTCGACTGCGAATGGTCGTTCCAGGTGCCGAGCCAGGTGTTCCGTCGCTTCGGCACGTGGGACGTCGCGAAGGGCACCGTGTGGGAGGTCGCGCAGTGGTTCCCGGCGGTCGCGGTCTACGACGACGTGCACGGCTGGAACACGCTGCCCTACGTCGGCACGGGCGAGTTCTACAACAACTTCGGCGACTTCGACCTGTCGATCACCGCGCCGCGCAACCACATCGTCGTCGCATCGGGCGCGCTGCAGAACGAAGCCGAGGTGTTCACGAAGGAGCAGGTGCAGCGGCTGCAGCAAGCGAAGCAGAGCCGCGACACGGTGATGATCCGCAGCGCCGAGGAAGTCGGCCAACCTGCCTCGCGCCCCGCGGGCGATGGCCCGCTGACGTGGCGCTTCAAGGCCGAGAACGTGCGCACCGTCGCGTTCGCGTCGTCGGAAGCGTTCATCCTCGACGCGTGCTCGCGCGAGGGCGTCCTCGTGCAGTCCGCGTATCCCGAGGAGTCGCGTCCCGTCTGGGACAAGTCGACGCAGATGCTCGCGACCGCGATCGAGGGCTACAACCGGCGCTGGTTCCGCTATCCCTACCCGGTCGCGACCAACGTCGGCGGCGTCGAGGGCGGCATGGAGTATCCGATGATCATCTTCTGCAGCGGGCAGAACAATCGGAGCGAGCGCGGCCTCTACGGCGTCACCACGCACGAGATCGGCCACAACTGGTTCCCGATGGTCGTCAACACCGACGAACGTCGCCACGCGTGGATGGACGAGGGCTTCAACACGTTCATCAACCGCTATTCGTCGGCCGACTGGTTCAAGAAGGGCAGCGAGCCCAAGCCGTCGACGTTCGCCGCGATGATGAAGATGCCAGGCGTGCCGATCGTGACCGCCGCGGACCGTCTCAACGGCCTGCAGCTCGGGCTGCTGCAGTACCAGAAGACCGGCGTCGGCCTCACCATCCTGCGGGAATACGTGCTCGGCGAGGAGCGCTTCGACTACGCGTTCCGCGAGTACATCCGCCGCTGGGCCTTCAAGTCGCCGCAGCCCGCCGACTTCTTCCGCACGATGGAGAACGCGGCCGGCATGGACCTCGCGTGGTTCTGGCGCGGCTGGTTCCTCGAGGACGCGCTGCTCGACCAGGCCGTAGACGGCGTCAAGCAACCGGGCCAGAAGGGGCCGGGCCGCATCACGTTCCGCAACAAGGAACGCATGGTGATGCCGCTCACCTACCGCATCACGTTCGAGGACGACTCGACGGAGACGGTGCGCCTGCCGGTCGAGGCGTGGTTCCAGTCCGACGTGATCACGCGGCCCACGCCCGCGGGCAAGAAGCTCAAGGAAGTGCGCATCGACCCGGATGCGGCGCTGCCCGACGCCGCGCGCGACAACAACGTCTGGACCGAAGAAGGCTGAGCCGGGCCGGGGCTCAGTCCTTCTCGCCGGTCGAGCCAGACGCAGGCTCTTTCGGAATGTGCTCGAAGGGGTTCTGCTCGGTCTCGTTGCCGACCCAGGCGCGCCGAACGACGAAGTCGACGGTGTCGCAAGGGAAGCCGAGCGCGAAGTGGCCGGCCGTCGCAAAAGCCGACACCGGCCACAGCAGCACTTCGTTGCGCGACGAGTCGCCGATCCCGTCGTCGCAGACCAGAGTGATCGGGTAGGTGATCGGCAGCGCGACGATGCTGACGATCCCGCCGAGCACGCCGCCGATCCAACCCCCGAAACCCGCCGTGCCACGGACCCATCCGGGACGACCGAACTCGGCCGGCGGTTCGCGATCCGCCCGGGACGCGACGCCAGTCGTGCCGCACGCGGGAAGCAACAGCAACGCAGGGATGAAGATCGGGAGCCTCATGTGCCGAATGCTAGTGGACCGTATGGCATCCGCGCAGCCCTGCTGCGAGGCTTCTTGCCCCACATTCAGCACGCTCCCAGCTCATGAAGATCGCAGTCGTCGGTTCTGGTTACGTCGGTCTCGTCGTCGGCACCTGCTTTGCAGACAGCGGCAACCGCATCACCTGCGTGGACGTCAACGCGGACAAGATCGCCAGCCTCAACCGCGGTGAGGTCCCGATCTTCGAGCCCGGCCTCGACGAACTCATCAAGCGCAACGTCGAAGAGGGCCGCCTCACGTTCAGCACGGACGTCGCCGGCGCCATCAAGGCCTCGTCGGTGATCTTCATCGCCGTCGGCACGCCGCAGGACGAGGACGGCAGCGCCGACCTGCGCTACGTGATCGCCGTCGCCGACGCGATCGGCACGCACATGGACGGCCACAAGACGGTCGTGCTGAAGAGCACGGTGCCCGTCGGCACCAACAAGAAGGTGCGCGCCGCGATCGCTGCGAAGACGAAGCACACGTTCGACGTCGTCAGCAACCCCGAGTTCTTGAAGGAAGGCGCCGCGCTCGAGGACTTCACCAAGCCCGACCGCGTCGTCATCGGTTGCGAAACCGAAGGCGCGCGCAAGGTGATGGAGGAGCTGTATTCGCCCTACGTCCGCACCGGCAAGCCGATCCTGTTCATGGATCCGCCGTCGGCCGAGATGACGAAGTACGCCGCCAACGCGATGCTCGCGACGCGCATCTCCTTCATGAACGAGATGGCGCGCATCTGCGAAGTGGTCGGCGCGGACGTCAACCACGTGCGCAAGGGCATCGGCACCGACGAGCGCATCGGCTTCCCGTTCTTGTTCGCGGGCGTCGGCTACGGCGGCTCGTGCTTCCCGAAGGACGTGCGCGCGCTCGTCTCGACGGCCAAGGAGCACGGCTACCAGCCGCACATCGTGCCCGCGGTCGAGAAGGTCAACGAAGAGCAGAAGCACCTTCTGTTCGCCAAGATCCAGAAGCACTTCGGCGGCAACCTGAAGGGCAAGCACTTCGCGGTGTGGGGCCTCGCGTTCAAGCCGAAGACCGACGACATGCGCGAAGCGCCGAGCCTCGTGCTGATCGACGCGCTGCTGAAGGCGGGCGCCACGGTGTGCGCGTTCGACCCCGAGGCGATCAAGGAGACGAAGCGCATCGTCGGCGACAAGATCCGCTACTCGGACAGCGCGCTCGGCGCGTGCCAGGGCGCGGACGGCCTCGTGCTCGTCACCGAATGGAGCGAGTTCCGCCACATCGACCTCGCCGAGCTGAAGTCGAAGATGAAGGGCAACGTCCTCTTCGACGGCCGCAACATCTGGGACGGCAACCGCGTCCGCGAGCAGGGCTTCACCTACTACGGCATCGGCGTGCGCTGAGCGTCGCGGCGACGAGGAGCGATCCTCGACGCAGCAAGACCCACAGCCCCGGCGGGCCGCCTGATCCGAAGAGGATCAGGCGGCCCGCTGTGCTTCTGCTGCGTGGCGCAGCACTGGGGCTACACGAACAGCAACCCACCGGCATGCGGGATCGTTGACGCAACATCATCCGACCGCGAAGGGGCAGCCACGTGGCATGGCTCGATCAGCAACCAGTCATTCAGCGGCCCTGCTCCGTCACATAGAGCGTCTGTCTTTCGCGATCTACGAAGCAGTACATCGGAAACATCGCACGGAGCACTCCCGCTCTCTCCGCATCGATTCGAGCCACTTCGTCTTCCGTAAGTCAGTTCTGGCGACCTCTGGCGTTGAGTTCTTCTAGCCGCTTGCCTACGCCATCATGGAGAGCGATGGCCGCCACACGCGCTTCGTAACTCCGGGAGTTGAACTCCTGTGCGAACAGCCGCGACCTGTATCGCACGAAATCCTCCCAATCTGCGCCTTGACGCTGAAGCTCGGGATGCTCGGTGAGCGATATCGGCACGACAACGGTGACGTTGTCGCGGCCATGCGCCTTGACGCCAAAGATATCGATGGTCCTGATGTCAGGCGGATACCTCCGACTACCCGGTTCGAAGACCCAGTATTCCCCTGACGCAAGGGCTTTGGCAGCCAACTCTGTCTTCAAGCACTTGTAGTGGGCTCCGAGCACCTTCTCGTACCACTCATCCTGACTGGCATTCTCTGCAGGCGCTGGCTCCGCGAGAAACTCGCGCCGCTTCCGATCATACATTTCCACCATTCCCGCAAGGCGTCGAGTGCAGTCGGCAAGCGCTGCTTCGTCCAGGGGACCCAGCGACTTCAGGCTGAATCCTGGATACGAATCGCTGCTACTCGAATCTGCGGCAGCAAGAGCTTCCATTTCCCCCGGTCGCGCCAGCTGCGTTCGCTCCTCTTCCTTGGTCTCTTTGGGCCCCTCGAGGCTCATGACTGGAGCGGAAGGCTCGGCCCCAAAGGAAAAACTGGCTGGCATCTCGCGGTCCCGCATCGCAAGAAACAGACACAGACCCGTCACGACCGAGAGCACGAGGGCGCACGCAGTCGCAATTGCAGTTTTGGTCGACACGAAAAGTCCCTCGCATGCAGCCGAGCATCGGTGGCCGCTGTGTTCGCCATCCTAGGACACGTTTACGACGGCAACCGCGTCCGCGAGCAGGGCTTCACCTACTACGGCA
>CAZEQF010000208.1:0-7617 GCA_964514315.1 uncultured Singulisphaera sp.
TCCAAAAGGTCGACGCGGGCATCTGCGAGATCGCCAACGTCAACGAGCCCGAGCAGATCGTGTGCAGCGGCGAGATGGCCGCGATGGATCAGCTCGTCGCGATCGCGCCGCCGCGGAAGGCGCTCAAGCTCGCGGTCAGCGTTCCGTTCCACTGCTCGATGCTGAAGTCCGCTTCCGCCGGCTTCGCGGACGTGCTGCGCGCGACCAAGATGAAGGACCTCGCGTTCCCCGTCTGGTGCAACGTCGACGCGAAGCCGAACACGACGGCTGTCGCCGCGCGCGACGCGCTCGAGCGCCAGTTCGCGGGCGCGGTGCTGTGGCAGCAGACGATCGAGGGCATGTTCGCGGAAGGCGTGCGTTGCTTCGTCGAATGCGGCCCGAAGCCCACGCTCGTCAACATGGTGAAGCGCATCGCTCTCGCCAAGGGCATCGAGGGCGTGGAGACGATCGCGGCGACCACGGTCGCGGAGATCGAGGCTCTGCACACCAAGTGACGGCGGAGATCCATCCGCTGCGCACGGCGCTCTGGCCGTTCGGACTCTGCTACCGCGCGGTCGCGGCGCTGCGCAACGCCGCCTTCGACGTCGGCATCAAGCGCGTGCATCGCGCCGCAGTGTCCGTGCTGTCGGTCGGCAACCTGACGGTCGGCGGCACCGGCAAGACGCCGACAGTGCTGTGGCTGTGCGAACGGCTACGCGCGCGCGGCGAACGGCCTGCCGTGCTCGCGCGCGGCTACGGCCGCGCGGCGGGCGCTGCGCTCAACGACGAAGGCGCGATGCTGCAACGGCGATTGCCGTGGCTGCTGCAGGAGCAGGATCCCGATCGCGTGGCCGGCGCCGCGCGGCTCGTGCAGAAGGGCGCTTCGGTGATCGTGCTCGACGACGGGTTCCAGCATCGGCGTCTGTTTCGCGATCTCGATCTCGTCTGTCTCGACGCATTGCTGCCGTTCTCGAACGGCCAGTGCCTGCCGTCCGGCGACCTGCGCGAGAGCCCTGCGGGGCTCCGGCGTGCGGACCTCGTGTTGCTCACGCGTGCGGACGCGCTCGATGCGCAGCAGATCGATGCGCGTCGACGTCGCATTCGCGCGCTCGCGCAGGATGACGCGCTGCCGGTGTTCGCGTGCGGCCACGCGCCGCAGGACTTCGTCTCTCGACCCGACGGCGCGGTGTTGCCGCTTGCCGCGATCGACGGCCGCGACGTCGTGTTGCTGACCGCGGTCGCGCGGCCCGACAGCGTGCGTTCGACGGTCGAAGGGCTCGGAGCACGCGTCGTCGCCGACTTGCGGCATCGCGACCATCATCGCTTCTCGAAGGACGAGCTCGCGGCCGCCGCGCGCGCAGCCGAGCAGCATGGCGCGGTGGTCGTGACGACGGAGAAGGACGACGCGCGCATCGACGAAGATGCGATCGCGCGGCTCGTGTTGCGCATCGGGCTGCGGTTCCTCGACGGCGAACCCACGGACGCGGAGCTGAAGCTGCCGTGAAGGCCCGCCTCGTCGACCGTGTCGTGTTCTGGGCCGCGCGCGCCGCGATCGGCCTCGCGTCGCGCGCGCCGGAGTTCCTCGGCTACGGCATCGCTGCCGCGCTCGGCCGCGCCTACTTCCGTTGCAGCCGTCGTCGCCGCGAGTGCGCGTTGCGCTTCTTGCGCGCGGCGTACCCCGGCTTGCACGAACGCGAACTGCTGCGCATCGGCCGTGTCGCCACCGGCGAGATCTGCAAGGTGCCGATCGACATGGCGAAGCTCACGCGCCTGCTCGCGCGCGGCGGCTCGGTCCGCGAAGTGGTGGAGTTGGACTACGAGCTGCCGAAGAAGCCCTACCTAGCGGTCACTGCGCATCTCGGCAGCTGGGAAGTCGCGGCGGCGACGATGGCGCATGCAGCCGGCGGCGCACATGCCGTCGCGCGCACGTTCAAGAACCCGCTGCTGCAGCAGTGGATCCTGCACAACCGACGCTCGGGCGGCCTCCACATCCATCCGCGTCGCGGCGGCATCCGCCCGCTCGCGCAAGCGTTGCGCGAAGGCGGCGTCGGGCTGCAGGTCGTCGACCAGCACCAGCGCGTGCGCGGCGTCGTGGCGCCGTTCTTCGGGCAGCTCGCGAGTTGCGAGCGCGCCGCGTCGACGCTCGCGTTGCGCGGCGGCTATCCGGTGGTCGTCGGCGCAGCGATCCGAGTGGGACGCGGCTTCCGCTTCCGCATGGTGTTCGCGCCGTTGCTCGTGCCGCAGCCGACCGGCGATCGCGACCGCGACTTGCTCGCGTTCGTGACGGCGTTGAACGGGCGTCTCGAGTGGATGATCCGGCAGGCGCCGGAGCAGTATCTCTGGATCCACGACCGCTTCCGCGAAGGCGCTCGGCCTGCGGTCGTAGGCGAACTCGGCGACGCATCGGGCGGAGCCGAAGCGGACGACGACGGCGACGAGTGATTCGCGCGGGCGCGCGGCGTCAGCTCTCGTAGACGCCCGGGTGGCGTTGTCCGAGGTTGCGCAGCAACTCGCAGAGTTCGGCTTCCATCTCCTGCGGATCGGAGCAGCCTTCCATGAGCTCCGCGGCGATCAGTTCGCGCAATCGTTGGCGGCCGCGCGACAGCAATTGGTAGACGGCCTGTTGCGTGCACTGCATCGACTTCGCGATGTCCGAGGTCGAGGCTTGCGCGCCTTCATCGCCCTGCAATCCGTAGAACCGAGTGAGCGCCTCCGCAGCCTTCGGCATCTCGTCGCGCAGGTTGCGCAGCGCCAGGCCGACCACGGTGTCGGTCCACAGCGTGAGCTCTGCCTGCACGAGGTCTGCGTCCGAGGCGCGGTCGACCTGATCCACGGCATTGCCTTCTTCGATCGTGTGCGATCGTCGCCACGCGCGCGCGAAGTTGCGCACGATGCCGGCCAAGAAGGTCCGGAAGCGGCGGCCGCGGTCGGCGCGGCGCACTGCGTTGCTCAGGTACACGTAGCCCCAGAACTCGCTCTCTGCGGCGCGTGCTTGCTCCGGGTCCTGCAGCACCGCGAGCAAGATGCCGCGCACGTAGGGGCGATAGCGATCGACGAACCACGCCCACGCAGCTTCCGCTTCCTGGCCGCTCAACGCATCGAGCATCGTCCATCGCGTGGTCTGCGGGTTGCGCGGTGGATTCGGGTCCTGGGTGGGGGGCATGGCGCGCGAGAGTCTCGCGTGGCGGCTCATGTTGGCAAGTGGGCGTGGCAGGTCGTTGCAGGACGCACATTTGCGGGCCGGGGATTTTCCGCGTCAGGAATGCGCGAGCCCGGACAAGCGGCCGTCGCGTGCATCGCCGAGGCCCCACTCGCCGGCAGTTCGCGGATCGCGCATGCTGCGCAGCCTCGAACGGCTGCTTCGCTTCGTCGTCCGAGTCTTCGAACCTCACCTTCGAACGCAATGACTGCGAACGATCCCGTGTTCGGGCTGCCGTCTGCGATCGCCGACGAATTGGGCGACGCGATCTACCGGTCTGCGCACGAACAGGCGCGCAAGGACGCCGTCGAGGCGCTCGTGCTTCGGCATCCCTCGTTTGCAGAGCCCATTCGCGCGATGGCTGCGGAATGGGCGAGGCAGGCCGCCGCTCCCGAGACGCCATTGCCCGAACCGTTCGGTCCGTATCGCATCGTCGCGCGTCTCGGACGCGGCGGCTTCGGCGACGTGTACCTCGCGGAACAACACGAGCCCGTGCGTCGCAAGGTCGCGCTCAAGGTCTTGAAGCGCGGCATGGACAGCGAAGCGATCTTGCGTCGATTCGCGCGCGAGCAGCAGGCGCTCGCGCGCATGGACCACGAAGCGGTGGCCAAGTTCTACGACGCGGGCTCGACGCCGGGCGGGCATCCCTACTTCGCGATGGAGTATGTCGAAGGGCAGCCGGTCGCGGACTACTGCGAGGCGCAGCGGCTGTCGTTGCGCGAACGGTTGCTGCTGTTCGTGCAGGTGTGCCGCGGCGTGCAGCACGCGCACCAGCGCGGAGTGGTGCACCGCGACCTCAAGCCGTCCAACGTGCTCGTCGTGCGACGCGGCGACGCGCATGCGCCGAAGCTGATCGACTTCGGCATCGCGCGCGCGCTCGAGGACGATCTCGACGGCTTCACGCGAACGTCCGGCGAGAGCGCGCTCGGCACGCCTGCCTACATGGCGCCGGAACAGTCGGATCCCGCCTCGGGCCAGGTCGATACCCGCACGGACGTCTATGCGCTGGGCGCGTTGCTGTGCGAGATGCTCACGGGCAGTTCGCCGCTCGCGCATGCGTTCGCCGCCGCGCGGACGGACGTGTCGCTGCGGCAGAGCTTGCGCGAGGCGGAGCCGCTGCGTCCGAGCCTGATCGAGCCGAAGCCCGGGAGCGTCGGCGGTTCGTTCCGTCGCGCGCTGCGCGGCGACCTCGACTGGATCGTGCTCATGGCGATGCGCAAGGAGCAGGACCTGCGCTACGCATCCGCCGCGGAACTTGCCCTCGACATCGAACGCCATCTCGCGGACGAGCCAGTTTCTGCCGGGCCGCCGACGCTGGGCTATCGCGGCCGGAAGTTCTTGCGCAAGTACCGCACGCAGGCGATCGCCGCGGGCCTCGTGCTCGTGACCGCGCTCGGCGGCGCGCTCGTCGCGCTCGACTATGCGGGCCTCGCGTCGCAGCGCGCCGCGGACAACGAGAAGCTCGCGCAGTCGGAGTCGAAGGCGAAGGTCGAGGCGCAGTCGCGCGCAGAGGAAGCGAAGGCCAACGCGGAGAAGTTCGAAGGCAAGGTGCGCGAGTTCAATTTGCTCGCGGGCGTGATCGTGGAACGGCGCGCGCGCGAAGCGGAACCGAAGCTCGTTCCTGCATGGCCGAGCAACCTCGACGGCCTGCAACGATGGCTCGACGGCGACTTCGCCTCGCTGCAGGCGCAAGGTCCCGCGATCGAAGCTGCGATCCGCAGCTTGCGCGAGAAGGCTCTGCCGTGGACCGACGCCGATCGTGAGCGCCATCGTCGCGAGCATCCGCGCCACGGCGAGTGGCGCGCGCTGGTCCGACGCGCAGCATGGCTGCAGCGCGAATCGGATCTCGTCGGCAAGCCGGCGCCGGTTGCCGCGTTGACCGACGCGGAACGCGAACTCGACTACGAGGGGCTCAACGAAGAGGCGTGGACCCGCGTCGCTCCCAACATCCGTCGCACGGTCTTCGGCGAAGAAGCCAGGGGCCTCGCGTTCGCTCGCCTTGCGTTGGAGAAGGGCGGCCGCGGCCCGGCGCTCGCGGACTTGCTGGACTCGCTGGCGTGGGCCCTCGTTGCGAACGGGCAGGACGAGGACGCGCGCGCAACTGCCGTGCGCATGGTCGCTGCGTCCCCGGACAGCGAGCGTTCCGCGTTCGAAGGCCGTCGGCGTCTCCTCGAATCGACGATCGCGGATCGCGCAGGGCAGTTGGCGAAGGCGAAGGCCGAAGCGGACGCAGTGGACCGTGAGATCGAGCAGAGCCGCTCCTGGTTCTTCGGCAACGCGCCCGACGAAGAGGCTGCAGAGTTCTTGCACACGGCGCTCTGCGAACTGCGCGATCGCGGCGCCGAACTCGCCCGCAACCAGGCCGTTCGCATTCGCGCGCGACGGCAATGGGCGCAATGGCTGCGCGACGGCTTGTCGACCAAGAACCCGAAGGCCGCCATTTCTTGGGACGACGTGCGCAAGTCCATCGCTGCGAGCCCGCGCTATCGCGGCCATCGCATCGAGCTCGCGGACGCGGACGTCCAGGACCTCGTGCCGATCGGCGAGAACCCGGCAACGGGCCTGTTCGAGTTCTACCACCTGCCTTCGGCATGGGACGGCACGCAGGATCCGTGGAGCATCGCGATCCCGCGCCATCGTGCCGACGGTTCGCTCGAAGGCGGCCGCGAACTGGGCATGGTGTTCGTGCTCGTGCCGGGCGGGTTGGTGCGCATCGGCGCGCAAGGCATGGACCCTTCGTTGCCGCTCTACGACGAAGAGCACGACCTGAAGTCGGAGGTGCACCAAGTCGACCTGTCGCCGTTCTTCGTCGCGCGGCACGAAGTGACGCAAGCGCAGTGGTCGCGACTCTGGACCGGCTCCGAGTCGATGCAGAAGCCCAGCAACTGGAGCGCAGGGGGCCAATACGGATCGCAACACGTGTCGGAGAGCGATGTGCTGCCGCCGCTCACTGGCGACAACCCGGTCGAGAACGTCGATTGGAACTCGGCGCAGCAGATGCTCGATGGCTACGGGCTGCGGTTGCCCACGTGCGCGCAGTGGGAGCACGCAGGCCGCGCCGGCAGCCTGCATCCGTGGCACACAGGAGCAGAGGCGAGAAGTCTGGCCGGCGCTGCGAACGTGCTCGACGAGTTCGGCCAGAGAGCCGTGCCGCAATGGGGCCGGGGCGAGGCTTGGAACGACGGCCACATCGTGCACGCCCCGGTCGGGTCGTTCCCGGCCAACGCGTTCGGCCTGCATGACGTGCACGGCAACGTGTTCGAGTGGTGTCTCGACGCGAAGCCCGAGGAAGTGGACGTCGCGCGGCGGCCCGATGACGGCTTGATCATCACGCGCAGCAACGCGGCCCGGTACCTGCGCGGCGGCACCTACGCGTTCCGCGCCACGGCGGCCCGCTTCGGCTACTTGTCCGCCAACAGTCCCGCGTTCCGCGACTCGAAGGTCGGCTTCCGCGCAGCCCGCCCCTTGCGGCCGGGCGCTGCGCCGGGCTTCCGCTGAGCTGGCGCCCCTCGAGGGCCTGCCGCGCAGGGGCGGCGGATCGCATCGCTCCGATGGCGCCGTCTTCGGCGCATCCTGTCGTCCGTTGCGGCGAAAGCGTGGCGCCTCTCTCTGCTACGGACAAAGCGCGGCGGGCGGATGAACCTTGGCTCGGCGAGTCGCGCGGTGGCGATTGCTTCAATCTCCCTGGGGCCATTCATGGCACAGGACTGGATCTAAAGCTAGAAGAAGTCTAAGTCGATCCACCCAGACTGTTCCTCCTCGTCGTGCCTGCAGGCGGCGCATCGCCACATCGCACACGCCGGGGTTCGTGACCCCGGCTTCTTCCACCGCCCGAAACCCATCCGGAGAACCCAAGTGACCGATCCGACGACTCCGTTCCGTTCCGCGGACGCCAACGCGCGTCTGGCCTCCCGCCGCTGCCGCAATGCATGGGTCTTGGCCCTCGCCGTGGCGGCTGCCTGCGCGTCCCCGAAGGGCGATCCAGTCGCGGCATCCGGCTCCGCAGCGTCCGCCGGCACGTGCCCGGTCATGCACGACGCCGTGGCCACCCCGGCGAGCCAGCGCCACACCGCTGCAGGCGTCATGGACACCGCCGATTGGTGGCCTGAGCAGCTGAACCTGCGGATCCTGCATCAGAACCCGCCGGCCGGGAACCCGATGGGCGCGGGCTTCGACTACGCGAGCGAGTTCCGGAAGCTCGACCTCGCCGCGCTCAAGAAGGACATCGCCGCGATGCTGACCACGCAGCAGGACTGGTGGCCTGCGGACTGGGGCAACTACGGGCCGTTGTTCATCCGTCTCGCGTGGCACAGCGCGGGCACCTACCGCGTCGCGGACGGCCGCGGCGGCGCTGCGGACGGCACGATCCGCTTCGCGCCGTTGGGCAGCTGGCCGGACAACGCCAACCTCGACAAGGCGCGTCGCCTGCTGTGGCCGAT
>CAZEQF010000209.1:0-1264 GCA_964514315.1 uncultured Singulisphaera sp.
GAAGGAACAACGATCATGCAGAGCACAGCGGACAAGTTGATGGCGATCGCGCGCGAAGAGGGCAGAGCGATCGGGGAGGCAATCGGGGAAGCGCGGGGGGCGGCTCGTGGCGAAGCGATCGGTGCGTGCGAAGGCCGACGCCAGATGCTGCGCGAGCAGCTGCTGCGCCGGTTCGGCTCGATCCCCAAGCGTCGTCTGGCGCAACTCGGCAAAGCGAGCAAAGAGGCCCTCGAAGCATGGGCCCTGCGCCTGCTCGACGCGAAGACCATCGACGACGTGTTCGCGGGCTGACCGCGGCGGAGTCCACGCGGTCGTCTTCCACCACCTCGGCGGCTGCAACCGACCCCGAAGCTCGATGGCCGCGTCGCGGGCCCGACACGAAATCCGCGCGCGAATTCGCGCCCCTCGTTCCACATGAGGCGAGGGACTCGCAGCAAGTCCACGGCGAACGGTTCGCCGCACGCAGGTCCTCACCAACTCGGGAGGGCCGCATGCACAACGACAGCTTGTTCCGTGCCGTGTTCGCACGTCAGGAGAACCTGCGGAGCTGGCTGCGGGACCTTCTCCGCGACCAACCGATCGCCCAGCAGATCGACTGGGGATCGCTGACGCCGCTCCAGCAGATCACCGCCAACGAGCACCTGCGGCAGAAGTTGCGCGACCTCGTGTTCGTCGCGCGGCAGATCGGCGCAACCAACCTCGTGCTGGTCGTCATCGAGATGATCACGGGCAATCGCCGCCAGGCCGGCAAGCGGACGGTGACCTACTCGATCGAATCGATGTACGAGTGGAACGCGAGCCATCCCGCGGGCCCGCACATGACGGCGCTGCCGATCGTGCTGCATCTCGGCGCACAACGACTCACGCACAACTTGTGGCTGGATGCACCGAAGACGCCGTTTCGGCTGGGCCGCGACAACGCCGGCATCAGCGTCGGCATCGCACTCGACGAACTTGCGGCCCAGTCCGAGGTCGACATCCGAGCTCGCCAACTTCCGCCAGCGGTGACGTTGGCGATGCTGTTCGCACAGTTCGTGAACCGCAAGAAGCCCGACGAGGTGGAAGCCTTACTGCTCTCGTGGAAAGACCTCTTTTTGCAGCTCGTCAGCCCCCCTGGTGCGATCGACGATGTGCAGCTATTCCAGTCCTACGTGCTCAAGACGACTCGGATGTCGGTCGAGCAGTGCACGCGGGTGTTCGAGCAGATCCTCAACGAAGACGGAGCAGAGACCATGCAGTCGACGGCGGACAAGTTGATGGCAGC
>CAZEQF010000209.1:1364-7587 GCA_964514315.1 uncultured Singulisphaera sp.
AGGCCACGACGCTCCGTCTCCGCGACTCGCGCCGCAACCGCACCGCCCTCCGCAGGTCCTTCCTGCATACGCACAGCGTCGCACGAGCCGGGCATTCCGACCCGACACGAGGCTCGCGTCGCACGCCGATCTCGCGACGCCACCGCGACATCGGCTCAATCCGCGACCACGCAGTTGCCGAAGAACCCCTCCGGCAATCATGCAGGTCGGTTGTGGAGAACTGGGCAGGCGGTGGACCGCCAAGGCCACGGGGATCGCGTTCGCGATCACCTATCTGTGGGCTTCGGCCTGCGGCGCCGACGGCATGACTTCGCTCACGCGCGCGGCGATCGCGGCGCTGGGCACGCTGGTCGTTGCGTTCGTGCTCGCCCGGCCGGTGGCCAACGTCGTGCTCGATGCGTTCGCGCGCGACGAAGCGAAGCGCCGCGAAGCAGCCGCCAAGGAGGGCGACGCATGAAGTCTCCTGGCGCACGCATCCAGCGCACGCAAGAAGAGCGCGACCGGCTCGTCGAGAAGTACTTGCCGCTCGTTCGCTACGTCGTCGCGCGCCTTCCGGTCACCATGCCGGCGATGCTCGATCGCGACGATTTCTACGGCGTCGGCGTGATGGGCCTCATGCACGCTGCGTCGACCTACGACCCGACTCGGGGCGCGTCGTTCAAGACGTTCGCCTACACGGCGATCCGCGGCGCGATCCTCGACGAGATCCGCAAGCACGACCCGGTGCCGCGCAACCGGCGCGATCGGCTTCGCCAGATCGAGCAGGCTTCGAAGAACCTCTACGCCGCGCTGGACCGCGAGCCGACGATGGTCGAACTCGCCGAAGCGATGCAGTGCTCGGTCGAGGAGCTCGATTCGGACTTCCAGGCACTGCACACCGCGCGCACGTTGTCGCTCGACGACACCGGCAGCGCCCATGGCGAAGAAGAGGCCGGCACGCTGGTCTCGGCGCTCGCGGACGAATCCGTGGTCGACCCAGGCGAAGGCGCGTCCGCGCGAGAACGCATCGAACTGCTGACCAAGGCGATCGCGGAGCTGCCGGAGACGGAGCGCCACGTGGTCGTGCTCTACTACCACGAGCGCCTGTTCCTGAAGGAGATCGGGGAAGTGCTCAACGTGACGGAGTCGCGCGTGAGCCAGATCCTCACGCGCGCCACCGAGCGGCTGCGCCTCAAGATGGGCGCCGAGGCGCCGGTATGAACCCTGCCTCGCCGATCCAGCCTGTGAACGTGTTGCGCGTTCCGCAGAAGCTCGGCGAACGGAAGCAGAAGGACGCGCGCACCGCGGACGACTTCCACCGCGCGATGCAGCAGCACACGGACGGCGAAGCCTCGGGAACGCCCGCGGCGCCGCAGCAGGCCAAGCAGGATCCGACGCCGCCGTTGCGTCCCATGCCAAGGGGACTTCAGCCCGCGCGCCTGTTCAGCCGAAGAGAGCCGGAGCCCGAGCTCCGCCACGTCGACGTGATCGCGTGACGGGCGCGGGCTGCACTGCAGGCCCCGCATGAACCCCCAAGAAGACCAACCGACGACCGAGCTGCCGCGCGCCGAACCACAGCGCGCGCCCCGCGGCGTGATCCGGCGCGACGCCGTTCGCGTCGTCTCGCAGCCGGCGATGGTCGACTGTGGCGACGGCCATGCGAGCGCCATCACCGTCGTCCCCTTGATGGACGGCGACCGCGTCGCGGGACTCGAAGTCCGCTGCGGCTGCGGCGCCAGCACCTTGATCGAATGCGTCTACCAGCCGGAGGAGAACCGATGAACCTTGGTCGTTTGCTTCCACTCTCGCTGTCGCTCTTCGCGTTGTTCGCTGCGTGCAAGAGCGCGCCGCTCGGCTACGAACCGAAGCCCGAGGATCCGCTCGACGGATACAAGGGGACGCTGCGCGAAGCCGGCGCGAACACCGAAGTCGATTGGGGTCCCAAGCAGGAGTATCTGCTCTCGGGCTACACGACGTTGCGCGACCAGCACGACAAGCTGCAGAAGGAGTTCAAGGCGCTGCAGGAAGAGAGCGCCAACCTCAAGCTGCGGCTCACCGGCGAGGGCGATTCGCTCGCGCGCGAACGCACGTTGCGCGCGCAAGCGGAGGCCGAAGTCGTGAGCTTGCAGAGCAAGCGTCGCGAACTCGAAGCGCGCTTGCTGAGCGTCGGCATCGAGAAGACCAAGCTCGAACAAGCTGCGTTGCTCGCGAAGATCGCGGACCTGCAGCGCGCGCTCGAGCCAGCGCCCACGCCGACCGACGTGCCCGCGGCCCCGCCCGGAGGCCGTCAATGAAGCTCGCGCTGCCGTTCGCCGCGATGGCATTCGCGTTGCTCGGCTCGTGCGCGTTGGAGCGCCCGCCCGAGAAGCGCGACGTCAACCACTTCCTCGCCGACGCGCGCGATCTCGCGAGCATCCGTCGCGTGATGGTGCTGCCGTTTGCCGAGGAAACCGGCGTCGTCGCCGAATGCGAACGCGTGCGCAACGCATACGTCGCCGAACTGCAGAAGCTCCGACGCTTCGAGATCGTGCCGTTGCCGGACGACGCGGCGGAAGTCGCGCAACTGCAGTCGTCGCTGCGGCACGGCCGCGTCTCGACCGAGAACATCGTCGAGCTGTGCAACCGCTACCGCGTCGACGCGGTGCTCGCGGGCTCGATCACTTCGTATCGCGCCTACACGCCGCCGCAGCTCGGCATGCGCACGCAACTCGTCTCCGTGCACTCGGGCTCGGTCGTGTGGGCTGTCGACGCGATCTACGACGCGAGCGACCGCAGCATGCAGAGCGACTTGCGCCACTTCTACCAGAACGTGCAGACGCACGACGGCAACCTGCACGGCTGGGAGTTCGAGCAACTCGCGCCGTCGAAGTTCTGCGCCTACGTCGCGCATCGCTTCGTCGGCACCTGGTCCGAAGGCTGATCGCGTTGCGCCGCGCACACACGCGCGGCGACGACGTTCATCCACGCAGCCGCGCGACGACGACCCACGCGCGCCAAACGCCGGCCACGGCGCACACCGCAGGCTGCCAGAGCGGCAACGACATCGAGCCGCCCGTCGACTGCACGGCGTCGGCGACGCGCGACGACTGCGCCAGCATCGGAACGACTGCCGCGTCGACGTAGAACAACAGCGCGGCGCACGAGCACAGCACGCAGGCGAGGATCGCATCGACGCGAACTCGCTGCGCCCGCAGCGCCGCCGCGGGCTCGCCACATGCGCGCGCATCGCGAACGACTCGGTCGACGAGCCCGAGCACGAGGCACGCGAGCGAACCCAGCGCGGCCGAAACGAGCAACGACGACGCGACCACGCGCAGCGCAAGGCCTTCTGCCCCCGTCGACAGCGCGACGACTCCGAGCGCGACGGCCCATGCGCAGAAGCCGACCATCGTGCCGGCCTGCGCCGCAGTGACGCCTTTGCCAGGCGCTGCGCGCGAAGCACTTTCGCTGCTCATCGGCGCAGTATCCGGCTTCGCGTGATCCAGGCAACAGCCTCGTGTTGCGGCATCGCTTCGTTGCGGCAGTTCGTCGAGGAGCACGACGGCGAGCCGTCCACGCAGCGCGAACGGGGAAGCCCGCCAGCTGCACCTGCGCGCGTTCCCATGGAGACCGTGCGCAAGACGCATGCGCGCGACGCTGAGGCTGGTCGCGTTCGACTCGACGCGCGACGCCTCGCCGCATCAAAGGACTCGACGACGGAGTCTTCGTTTCGCTCGCCGGGCCTTCTGCGGGCGTGCGCGTTGCCGAAGCGCTTCGCTGCGGACACGACGCGTTGCCAGGGTTGCGGCCGCCGATGGACAACCGCCGCAAGTCTCAGCGCCGCATCCTCGGCTTCGCGCAAGCAGACGCAGCGCGATCACTCGCCCTGCCCATGCGCGACTTCATGCGAGCGCGCGCCCGCGATTGCGCGGGCTGCGGCTCAGAGCATGGATCAGAACGTCTGGAACTCGGCGGCGAGCATCCGCGACGCCGTGTCGCGGAGGGCGACTTCGCTGTCGAGTCCGCCGCTGATCAACTTCTCCATCGCGCGCGCGACCATCGAAGCGCGGTCGTCGCCGGCGCCCTTCGCCGCTTCGACGTTTGCGTCGAAGGAGGCCTTCGCCTCGCGCCCGTCCGAACTGATCGCGGCTCGGTCCCCGGTCGTGGTGGTCGCAGCGCTGCGGTCGCGCTTGCCATCGGCGCGAAGAGGACGATCCCCACCGCGCTCGACACCACCATTGTTGCTCACGTTCCGGATGTTCATCGCAGCCTCCAGGCAGCTCACGGTTCCTACCCTCGACTTATCGGATGAAGTCGCGGCCGCTTGAGAGGCGGGGAAAAGAAAAACGTCCCACGCCATCGGCGTCCCGAGTGCGAAGCGACCTTGGGCCACACGGCCCTCGTCATGGGCAACTCGGCAAACTCGCCTGGGCCGTCAGACGTAGTTCGGCAGAAGGTGCCGGGCGGCCGAACTTGCCGACCGGAATCGGCAGGTTCTGCCGCAAGTTTCGCGACCGCGACGACCGAAGAACGATCCAGCCCCGTGCCACGGGGACTTCCGCGCCGACGACCAAGTCGGCACGGCTTGTGCAAAGGATCTCCTGGAGGAGAAGGCAAAGTGGTCGTCACCCAGTTCGGCAGAGTCGAGTTCGATCCGCTGCGAGTGCCCCTCGTGGGCCGCAGCACGGACGAAGCAGGCGCTTCGTTCGCGGATCGTCTCGATCGCATGGCGCAGAGCGTCCAAGACGACGCGGCGCAGGCCGACGGCATCCATGACGACGCGCCCGCGAGCGATGTGGACGAAGAGCCCGTCGCAACGGAAGAGCGCCAAGACGTCCCGCGCGACGACGCGCAGCAGGACGAACCCGACTCCCGCGATCCAGACGCGAACGCATTCGCGAACGACGACGCCACGGCGCCGGTCGTCGCACAGAACGAACTTCCCTCGCGCGAGTCGGCGGTGCGGCACGAGAGTGCAGGCAAAGGAGCCGTCGATTCGCTCGAAGCGTCCCCCCGACGCAACGCCGTCGCGTCCGATCCCGCCTCCCCGACGGCGATCGGCGCGACGGTCGTTCTTTCCGCGGGCAAGCAGCCCACGGGCGGAACGACGGCGGCGATCGACGGCGTGTCCGCGGCGCAGAAGTCCGCGGCAGTCACGCGCAGCGCGCTCGATCGCCTGCACAACGAGCTGCCACAGCTCTCGCAGCGCGCGCTCGCGGCCGAAGCGAAGCAGACGGGCTACCGCACGCTGAACGCGCAAGCGGTGCAGCTCAACGAGCAAGCTCGCGACTCGGTCTTCAAGCAGATCCTGTTCAAGCTCGGCAAGGACGGCGGCGAGATGCGCATGCGCCTCGATCCGCCGGAACTCGGCCAGCTCGACCTTCGCATGACGGTCGAGAACGGCAACACGGTGCGCCTCTCGATCGGCGCCGAGCGCGCCGACCTGCGCGACCTGCTGCTGTCCGGCCTCGACGAACTCAAGAAGCAGCTCGAGCAGAGCGGCCTTTCGGTCGCGCACGCCGAGGTGCACACGCAACAGGGCGGCGGCTCGAAGCACGGCGACGAGCACGCGAGCCATTCGCATTCATCGGCGACCGGAGAGGACGACGTCGACACGTCGGCCCTGCCGTCCGCACGCACGGGCTGGATCACGGCCCAAGGCCTCGATTTCTGGGTGTGAGGGAGAACGACATGACGACGACCAGCGGCATCACGGGCACCGGTTCGCAGAACACGGTGGTCTCCAGCAACGGCGGCAAGTTCGGCGAGAACCCGTTCCTGTTGCTGCTCACCGAGCAGCTCAAGAACCAGACGCCGCTCGAGCCCGTCGACAACGAGAGCTTCATGAACCAGATGGCGAGCTACTCGTCGATGCAGCAGCAGCAGGACCTCAACACCAACATGCTCGCGCTGCTCGACTACCAAGGGCTGCTCGCACGCATGCAGGGCCTGAGCCAGGGCAGCGCGCTGCTCGGCAAGGAAGTCACCTACAAGAACGCCGACGGCGTCGACGCGACCGGAATGGTCGAGTCGGTCTACGTCGCAGAGGACGGCGACGTGCGGCTCAAGCTCAACGGCGGCGACGAAGTCGCGTTGCGCGACGTGCACGCCATCGCCGACGCGCCCACCCCGGCCTGATCCAGGAAGCAACAGGAGCACACATGGTCAGCACTTCGCTGTTCACCGGGTTGTCGGGCCTGCGCCTTCACCAGAACTACATCGACGTCATCGGCAACAACCTCGCCAACGTCAGCACCGCCGGCTT